>DATARX010000504.1:0-12144 GCA_036263955.1 Rhodopila sp. | reverse complement strand
TGTTCGCGAGGCTGGTGCAGCAGGGACCGGTCGCCCTCGACGTGCTGCCGGTGGCGCAGCGGCTGCTGGTCCGCGCCGAAATCGCCGACGCGTTCCGGGCTGCCTTCCTGACCATCGGCGTGTTCACGACCACTGGAATGTTGTTCGCCTGGTGGCTGCCGGTCAGGCGGATTTAACCGCGGCGGACTGCGGCGGCGGATTGCGGCGGCGGATTCAGTCGTCCAGCAGATCGATCCGCATCGGTGGATAGACGAAATCGAAACGATCGAGCGCCAGGCACCACATTAGGGCGCCCGGCGACAGCCAGCCGGTCAGGCGAAGCATCGCTTCGTGGTGCTGCGTAGGTTGGTCCAAGCATTGTTGTCCGGAAACCGAACGTCAGCGCGGCGACGATCCGGCTGGCGGTGGGTTCCTTGTGCGCACGGGCCAGTTTCGTCACGGCGGTGGCCAGTTGAGTTGCCTGGTGGGGAACGGCCAGAAGCTTTCCTCGCGCCGCCTCTGCCCGAGACGGTTGCCGTCCCGCGCCGGTCCGATTAGCGTCGAAGCTCTTGGACTGGATAAACGGGAACGTCTGAACCATGAGCAAACATGTCGTCGCAACGGTCGGCGAAATTCCACCCGGTCAGCGCAAACTCGTCACCATCCGCGGGCGGCAGATCGCCGTCTTCAACCTGGACGGTGAGTTCTTCGGCCTGTTCAACCGCTGCCCCCACCAGGGCGGACCGATGTGCGAAGGCATCCTGACCGGCCTGATCGAATCGGACGCACCCGGCGACTACCGCTACTCCCGTACGGGCGAAATCCTGCGCTGCCCCTGGCATGGGTGGGAGTTCGACGTTCGCACTGGCCAGAGCTTCTGCGATCCCACGAAGGTCAGCATCCGCAGCTATCCGGTGGAAGTGGCCGAAGGTCAGCGCGTCGTTCAGGGTCCGTACGTGGCGGAGACCATTCCGGTGACGATCGAGGAGCAATACGTCGTCGTGGAGATGTAGCGCGCAACGTTCACATTCGGTCGGGGAAGGCGAACGCAATCAGCGCCACCACCAGCGCCGCCGCCCACGCGAGGTAGATCGCGATCAGCAGATCCCTGGGTGCGAACCGTTTCGCCAGCCACCATCCCGCCGGGCCGCCCGACACCAGGGCCGCCACGGTGGGAACCGCGCCGAAGGTATCCTGCGCATACAGCGCCATCACGAAACCGACGATCAACGCCACGAACACCGGCGGAATGCATGCCAGCAGCAGCATTTCGTGCTTCATCCGCGCGCTCGCCACCACCACGAAACTGAACAGGGCCAAGGTCAGCAGATAGGCGAGCGCCTCGGCCACCCGGTCAGCTGCCGACTTTGAGCGTCGAGGTCAGCCCGCGCAGGCAGGCCAGCAGCGAAAGCGTCGTCAGGCGGCTGGTTCTCGGGTTGTCGAGGCTGGGGGTATTCTCGATCGTCATGCTGAAGCAGCCAGCCTCGGCTTCGACGCGGATGGTGTGGATGTTCCGGGTCACCGCCGGGTCGGCCCAGATCCGCACCTGCGTCCGGACCGGGCCGATACCGGCCAGCGCCAGCGCCGCCGCGACATTGGCATTGGCCGGGAAGCCCGCCGCGGCGTCCAGGGCATTGCCCTCGAACACCAGCAGCGGCTGGGTGATGTCCAGCACGTCGATGCCAAGCTTTTCCAGATGGGGAGCGCCGACCAGACTCAGCGGCGGCTTGCGGGTTTCGATGACGATGCTGTCGATCGGACCCTCGGCGGCGGCGCGCACCGCGTCCAGGCCCAGCAGGGCGCCGGTCGGCACGATGATACGGGCGCCGGTCCGTTGCGCCAGCTTGACCAGGTGCATGCGCGGCAGCAAGGCGCCGACCGAGGCCGGAACCAGGATCCCGCCGGCTTCCAGCACCGGCAGTGCGATCCGGTCGAAGATCGCGGCGGGCGCGCACTCAACCACGATATCGGCGTCGGCCAGTTCGGGGATTTCCACCAGCCGCGGCGCCGATTGGAAGCCGGCCAGATTGGCCCGCCCCTTGATCGTATCGCGGCAGGCAACGGCGATCAGCCGCAGTCCGTCCACACCGGCGTCCAATGCCCGAGCCAAGGGCAACCCGATCGCACCCAAGCCCGCGATCGCGACCGTCTGAGTCATCGTCCCATTCCCCCGCTTCCCGTCGTCAGACCTCGTCCGGCCCTTCCGCATCGCCCCGATCCGCATCGCCCCGATCCGCACCACCCAGGTCTGCGCCGCCCCGGTCTGCGCCGCCCTCACGTGCGATCAGGCGGGCCAGGTCCAGTTCGTCCGCGGTGTTAACATTAGCGAAAGGATCGCCGGACCGCACGGCAAATTCCACATTGCGCATACCAATGCGTTCACAGAAATCACCCACACGCCGCGATCCGGGTGTCGATAACAGCGAATGCAACGTATTCGCGCAGGAAACCGGCCACAACGCCACAAGGTGGTGCCGCCGTCCGTCGCTCGCCGCGCAACAGGGAGCCGGCCGCAGGCGCGCCGCTAGGCCGGACGGCAGAAACGGCGTATCGCCCGGCGCCGTCAGCAGGCTGGCCATGCCCAGCGCCGCGGCCCATCGCAGCCCGGCCAGCAAGCCGGCCAGCGGACCCTGGCCCTGGAATGCGCCATCCGGCAGCACCGGCAGCCCGAATGCCGCGAACCGCGCCGGATCGCCGTTGGCGCTGATGGCGATCGGACGAACCCCCAAGGCCGCGATCACCGACGCCAGCATCGGCTGCCCGCCAACCGTCAGCAACGGTTTGTCGCCGCCGCCCATCCGGCGTGCCGCTCCGCCGGCCAGCACCAGTCCGGCGATCCGCTCTTCATTCATGGGGAAAGGTGGGGCGAGCAACGGGACTCGAACCCGTGACATCCAAGACCACAACCTGGCGCTCTACCAACTGAGCTATGCCCGCCATCCAGGGGGCGCGGTGTAGGCCGGTTGCCCCATGCCCGTCAAGATTTGCCATCACCATGATTCCATCGCCGGTTACGATCGCGCCGCGGGGTCACAGCGGATGACCATAAACCTCGATCTCCTGCAGGTGCAGGTAGCCGTTCCCGCGCAGCCGAACCTGCACGAAGCGGTACGGCAGCGCCGGCGAAGCCTTCACCACCAGCGGCGTGCCGTCCAGTCCGAACGGGTCGGTGTCCGACCGCGAGAACAGGGTCGTCCAATGATTGCCGTCGGCACTCAGCATCACCTCCAGTTCGTTCGCGCGGGCGGCGAGTTCGGGGCGATCGCGGCGATTGTAGATGTGGATCTCGTTAAGCCGGTGTAACCCCAGCAGATCGACCACCCACCAGGGCTGCATCTGGAACTGGGTGTGGAAGCCGTAGACGCCGTTTCGCACGCCATTATTGCCGCCGCCCGTTGCGATCAGGCCGGCGGCCTCCCCGGCCGGCGCCTCGAGCACCGAACTTTGCAGCGTCGGTTTGTGCAGCGCGACATTCGGGTGCGGCGGCGACCCGAACGGCGGCTGCAGCCCGAATCGCAGCGCGGGCGCGGTATAGCGGTGCCAGTACGCCGCCAGGTAGACGTCGTACACCGCATTGTTCGCCGCCTGCAGCGATGTGTGGGCGCCGCTCTCGTACAGCGCGCGCCACTGTTCGCCGTTGGAAAACCCGCCGCGCCGCCAGCGCCGCAGATGATCCTCCTCCGACTTGAACTGGAAATGCGCGATATAGGCTCGGTTGATAAGCGCCTCGCTGTAACCCGGCCGCTGCAGGAACGCCTCGGTGGAGGCTGGAAAATTCGCCGAGTAGCCGTCCATCGGGCCCTGCAGCACGTCGCGGCAACGCACGCCGGGCAAATCGAAATGGTCCAGGAAATGCCAGAATGCCGCCCGGCCCGCGTTCTGCCGGATAGCAGCCGCATCGATCGCCGCGGACCGGCACAGCATCTTGGTGTGCGCGTCCACCCGGCTGGCCCGCCGCACATAGGATGTCAGGGTCGGCCCGTCATCGCGCCGGAGCTTGCCGCAGTTCCCGTAGATCAGCCAGTTGAAATACAGACAGTCGACCTGCGTCTCATGCTCCCGCATGAATTCAGCGATCGTGGCGACGCGCTTGAGGACAAAAAACTCGTCGATGTCAAGAAACGAGAACCACTCGGTTTCATCCTTGAACGTGTCCAGGAAGTGCAAATAGATCTCGACCTGCTCGCCGACATGCGGCCAGTGCCGGAAGGTAATGAACGGGTCCGCGCCGTACGCATAAGGCGCGATCGCCCGGAACAGCGGCAACGGGTCGTCGTCGTTGGAATAAAGATAGATGTGATCGAAGCCGATCGATTTGTGGTATTCGACCCATTCCTGGATTTGCGTCTCTTCCCAGCGTGCGCAGGCGACGAGTGAGAAACGGTGTTTGGCCATGGTGTCCAAAGCGGCTGACAGGCGCGTATCGGCCTGGTTGAGGGTCACGCATCGGCTATAGGGCTTTGTTCCGGTCTGGTGAAGCCGGTGATCGGTACCTTTCTTTTCGCCGCCGGGTTCGGGCATAAGTCGGGCAGGGGTTTGCGTCGCGCCTCGAAACCGCTTGCCGACGTTCCGGTCCACGAGGCATTGATCCGACCATGAGTGGAAACGCACCCGCCCGGCAAACCCCTGGAACGCAGCCTGCTGGCCAAGCACCTCCCGTTCAGGCCGCCCCCCTTCAGGCACCCCCCCTTCAGGCACCCCCCATTCAAGCATCCTCCGCCCAAGCCCCCCCCGCTCAAGCGCCCTCTGCCCAAGCCCCCTCTGCCCAGGTGCCGGCCGCCCAAAAGCCAGCCGGGCCGGTCACCCCTGGACAGCCTGCCGCCAAGCCCGCCGGCAATGCCGAGACCCCCGAACAGGCCCTCGGCCGCGCCCAGGCCGCCGCCCAGGCGAAACGCCTGCATGAGGCCAACGGCATCTGCGCCGACGTCCTGGCGGCGTCGCCCGACCATCCCGCGGCGCTGGCGTTGCAGGGAATCGTTGCTTCGATGGCGGGCGATCCGGAAAAGGGCGTCCTCCTGCTCCGCCGCGCGATCCAGTTGCGGCCGGGCAACGGGACCTGGTACGCCCATCTCAGCGCCCTGTGCCGCGCCACCTACCGCATGGAGGAGGCGCTGGCCGCCGGCCAGGAATCCATCCGGCTGGACGCCAGCAATCCCGAACATCTGGTCAACCTGTCGCTGATCTTCGTCGACGTCGATGATCGGGAACGGGCGATCGCCTGCCTGCTGCGTGCCCTCGGCCTGAAGCACGATCACGCCGACGGCCATCTGGCCCTGGCGCAGAACCTGCTGGCGATGGGCGATTTCGACGCGGGCTGGATGGAATACGAGTGGCGCAATATGACCGAGGCCGGCAAGGCCACCATGCCGTCGATGACCTCGGCCGCCTGGAATGGGATGCGGATGCCGAAGGGCCGCCTGCTGCTGGTGGGCGACCAGGGCTACGGCGACACCATCCAGTTCGCCCGCTATATCCCGATGGCCGCCGAACGCTGCCAGGAAGTGATCCTGGGTTGCAGCGCGGAGATGGGGCCGCTGCTGGCCAATATTCCTGGCGTGTCACAATACTGCCACCGTTGGACCGATGTACCGGGCCACGCCGCGCATTGCCGCCTGTCCAGCCTGCCGTACCTGTTCCGCACCCAGCCGGACACGATCCCGGCGCCGGTGCCGTACCTGAAGGCGGACCCCGCCCGCATCGCCCATTGGAAGCAGCGGCTGGACGCGACGCTGCCGGCGGGCGCGAAACGCATCGGCCTCGCCTGGACCGGGCGCCCGACCCATCCGAACGATCGCCGCCGCTCCATGCCGCTGGCACAGCTCGCGCCGCTGGTGGGGGCAGCGCCGGCCGCCTTCGTGTCTCTGCAGAAACCGATGCCCGAGCGAGACCGGGAAACCCTGGCGCGGTTCCCCGGCATGACGGATCTCGCCGACGACCTGACCGATTTCGGAGAAACCGCGGCGTTGATGGAGAATCTGGATCTCATCATCACCGTCGACACCTCGATGGGCCACCTGGCCGGCGCCCTCGGCAAGCCAACCTGGATCCTGATCCCGAAAGCCGCCGACTGGCGCTGGATGCTCGATCGCGAGGACAGCCCGTGGTACCCGTCCGTCCGCCTGTTCCGTCAGCAGAAGCCCGGCGCCTGGGACGGACCGATCGACCGGCTGCGCGATGCGCTGGGGAAGCAACGCGTGCGTTCGCCGGCGCGGGGCGTCGCCGCGAACTGACCCGGCATGATCGACGCGCCGCACTACACGGAACCCTTCCCGTGACGCACGATCATACGCCACCCACCCAAATAGAATCGACTGGCCTGCGCCAGTTCACCCGATTGCCCTGGGCGCATAATCCCGAGACTTGACGTTCGGCGGCGCCGCCGACAGGGTTTCCTCCACGCGGGCATCACAAGACCCGGCGATGGAGGAATACGATATGGCGCGTTTGCTTTCCCGACGGATTTTACTTGGTACCACCGCGGCCGCCTTGCCGCTGCCTGGCCTGCTGCGCGCCCGTGGCGATGCGCCCGAGTTCGAAATGAAAATGGCGAACGACAACCCGATGTCGCACCCGAACACCATCCGCATGCAGGAAGCCGCCGACCGCATCCTCAAGGAAACCAACGGACGGGTGAAAATTTCGGTGTTCCCGAATAACCAGTTGGGCGGCGATACGGATATGCTGTCCCAGCTTCGCTCCGGCGCGCTGGAATTCATGACCCTGTCCGGGCTGATCCTTTCCACCTACACGCCGATCAGTTCGATCTACGGCATCGGCTATGCCTTCCCGGACTACAAGACGGTATGGGCCGCGATTGATGGCGATCTGGGCGCGATGATCAGGACGGCCGTCGACAAGGCC
This sequence comes from Rhodopila sp., assembly GCA_036263955.1. Classification (GTDB taxonomy): domain Bacteria; phylum Pseudomonadota; class Alphaproteobacteria; order Acetobacterales; family Acetobacteraceae; genus Rhodopila. The sequence goes on along the minus strand of DATARX010000504.1, from coordinate 5,304 downwards.
GGCTTGTACGGATTCGAAAAAGTCTGGGACAACGGCTTCCGCCAGATCAGCAGCAGCACGCACCCAATCCGCACGCCGGACGACCTGAAAGGCTACAAGATCAGGGTGCCGGTCAGCCCGCTCTGGACCAGCATGTTCGAGGCCTTCGGCGCCGCCCCGGCCAGCATAAACTTCAGTGAGGTCTACTCCGCGCTGCAGACCAGGATCGTCGAAGGCCAGGAAAACCCGCTGATCAACGTCGAAACCGCGAAGCTGTACGAAGTGCAGAAATACATCTCCATGACGCGCCACATGTGGGATGGCTACCTGATGCTCGGTAACGGCCGAAACTGGCGCGGCCTGCCGCCCGATGTGCGGACGGTCATTTCGAAAAACCTCAACGGCTCCGCCGAGGATCAGCGAAATGATTGCGCCACTTCTGAGGCAACCATGCACCAGGTGCTGGAAAAGCAGGGCATGACGTTCAACGAACCGGATCCGGAGGCCTTCCGCCAAGTGCTGATCAAGGCCGGCTTCTACGACAAGTGGAAAGCCAAATACGGCGCCGATGCCTGGGCAGTACTGGAAAAATACACCGGCAAAATAGGGACCTGATCCGGCAATAGGGCAGGGACTGCACTGCCCGTTTCCGCGCCGGCGATGCATTGCGAATAGGCGATCGTATAGACAACGAACATCGCCGCGTCGCCCCGTCCGCCGGTACTTCCAGCCCACGGCTTACGCCAGGTCGATGACCGGGATGCTGAAAGGCATGCCGATCTTCTGGAACGTTGCGAAAGCGTGAACTGCGATCGCCTGAGGTTGCATTAACCTCAGGCGCGAACCGCCCGCTCGAACGCTAGAATACCCCCACCAACCGGTTCCCGCCCGTTACCCCGCCCGCCGTTCCGCCAACCGCGCGCCAAGTTCGATCGCCGCGATCAAACTGGTCGGATCCGCCACGCCCTTGCCGGCGATATCGAACGCGGTGCCGTGGTCCGGCGAGGTGCGCACGATCGGCAGGCCCAGCGTCACGTTGACCCCATGATCCATGTCCAGCGTCTTCAGCGGGATCAGCGCCTGGTCATGATACATGCAGATCGCCACGTCATACCGCTTGCGCGCGGCGGCGGTGAACATCGTATCCGGTGGCCACGGACCCGACACGTCGATCCCCTGCGCCCGCAGCACATCGATCGCCGGCTGCACCAGCGCCGCGTCCTCGCTCCCCAGCGCACCCTGCTCACCGGCATGCGGGTTCACCCCAGCGATCGCCAGGCGCGGCGCCGCAATCCCGAAATCCCGCCGCAGCGCCGCCGCGGTCGTCCGAGACGCCGCGACAATCATTTCCGTCGTCAGCATCGCCAGCGCATCGCGCAGCGACACATGCACCGTCACAGGCACCACCCGCAGCATCGGGCTCGCGAGCATCATGATCTCCCGCCCCGCCACACCGGTCAGTGCGGCAAGGAACTCGGTATGTCCCGGATAGGCAAAGCCCACCTGATACAGCGCCGCCTTGTTGATCGGATTAGTAACGACCCCACCGGCATCCCCGGCCAGCGCCAGTTGCGTCGCCCGCTCGATCGAGGCCACCACCGACGCCGCATTCGCCGGATCAGGCCGCCCAGGAACCACCGCCGCACCGAGCGGAATTGGCAAGACGGGCAGGGCGGTGCGAAACAGCCCAGCGGCGTCGCCAACATCAGCAATCGCCCGCACAGGCACCGTCAAACCGAGATCGTGCGCAAGCCGTTCCAGTCGACCAGGATCGTCCAGCGCAACGAACACCGGCCCGCTGTCCCGCAGTGCCACCCAGGATTTCAGCGAAAGTTCGCCCCCGATCCCGGCCGGATCGCCCATCGTCAAAGCCAGCGGCTTCATGAACCAACCACCCCGCCGGCGACCCGAAGACCACCCCGGCCAATCATCCCGGACAACGCTCCACCCCCACGGAAAGACGTCCGGCCCTTCTTCCTGACGCCCCGTGAGTCACCGCGTTCTCCGTGCAATATGTCAACCTTGCTTATGCAGCCCGGCCCAGGGAGCGCGGCAAGCGCCCCCGCCCGCAAACCAAAATCAAATATGCAGCGCCCACCCATCGGCCGCCAGCGCCGCCTCCTTCACCGCCTCGCTCAACGTCGGATGCGCATGGCAGATACGGCCCACATCCTCCGCCGAAGCCCCGAACTCGATCGCCGTCGTCAGTTCCGCGATCAGCGTCCCGGCGTCCGGCCCAAGCACGTGCGCCCCCAGCAACCGATCGCTGGTTTTCTCGGCAAGAACCTTCACAAACCCATCCGTATCGCCCATCGCACGCGCACGCCCGTTCGCCGTGAACGGGAATTTGCCCACGCTATAGGCGATCCCGGCCGCCTTGAGTTCGTCCTCGGTCTTTCCCACCGAGGCCACCTCCGGCCACGTATAAACCACGCTCGGAATCGCATCATAATTCACATGCCCGGCCTGTCCGGCCAAAAGCTCGGCCACCGCGACGCCCTCATCCTCGCCCTTGTGCGCCAGCATCGGCCCGACGATCACGTCGCCGATCGCATAGATCCCCGGCACGTTCGTCGCGTAATGCGCATCAACCTTCACCCGCTTGCGGTCGTCCAGTTCGACGCCCGCTTCCTCCAGCCCCAGCCCGTCGGTGTAGGGACGGCGGCCAATGGCCACCAGCACGATATCGGCCTGCAACGTCTCCGCCGCGCCGCCCTTGACGGGCTCCATCGTCAGGCTGACGCCGTCGGCCCCGGTCGTCGCGCCCGTCACCTTGGTGCCCAGCCGGAACTTGAAGCCCTGCTTTTGCAGGATGCGCTGGAACGCCGTCGCCACTTCGGTATCCATCCCCGGCACGATACGATCCAGGAACTCCACCACCGTGACCTCGGCCCCCAGGCGGCGCCACACGCTGCCCAACTCCAGCCCGATCACGCCGGCCCCGACTACCACCAGATGCCCCGGCACCTTCTCCAGTTCCAGCGCGCCGGTGGAGGTAACGATCTTTTTCTCATCCACCGTCACGCCCGGCAGCGGCACACTGTCGCTGCCCGTGGCGATGACGATGTTCTTCGCGCTGTAGACCGTGCCGTCGACGTCCACCGAACCCGGCGCGGTGATCCGCCCGGTGCCCTTCAGCCAGGTGATCTTGTTCTTGCGGAACAGAAACTCGACGCCCTTGGTGTTGGCGTTCACAACCTCGGTCTTGCGCGCCTGCATCCGCGCCAGGTCCAGCTTGACGCCGTCCACCAACACGCCATGGTCCTTCAGCGCATGCTTGGTCTTCTCGAATTCCTCGGATGACTGCAGCAGCGCCTTCGACGGGATGCAGCCGATATTGAGGCAGGTCCCACCCAGCGTCGAACGCTTCTCCACGCACGCGGTCTTCAGCCCAAGCTGCGCCGCTCGGATGGCACACACATAGCCACCGGGGCCGGAGCCAATGACGATAACGTCGAACGAATCACTCATTCAGTCCTCGGGGTTTTGAGCCTGCGCGTGGAGATCACGGCAGAGCATTTTGGGGGCGGCGGCTCGTCCTGTCTCCGCGCCCCCGCGCCATCACGAACGGCGATCACAGATCCAGCAGCAGCCGGCGCGGATCCTCGACGCCTTCCTTGACGCGGACCAGGAACGACACCGCCTCCTTGCCGTCGACGATGCGGTGATCGTACGACAGCGCCAGGTACATCATCGGCCGGATTTCGATCTTGCCGCCAACCACCATCGGGCGGTCCTGGATCTTGTGCATCCCCAGGATCGCCGACTGCGGCGGGTTCAGGATCGGCGTCGACATCAACGAGCCATAGATCCCGCCATTGGTGATGCTGAACGTGCCGCCGGTCAGTTCATCCAGCTTCAGCGCCCCATCACGGGCGCGCCGGCCGAAATCGGCGATCGCGCCCTCGATCCCGGCAAAGCCCAGCCGGTCGGCGTCGCGGATCACCGGCACCACCAGCCCATTCGGCCCGCCCACCGCGATGCCCATGTGGACGAAATTCTTGTAGACCACGTCGTCGCCGTCGATCTCGGCATTGACCGCCGGGAACTCCTTCAGCGCCACGCAGCAGGCGCGCACGAACACGCTCATGAAGCCCAGGCGCACGCCCTTGTGCTTCTTCTCGAACGCATCGCGGTATTCGCTGCGCAGCGCCATGATCGCGCCCATGTCCACCTCGTTGAAGGTGGTGAGCATCGCGGCATTGTTCTGCGCCTCCTTCAGCCGCAGCGCGATCGTCCGGCGCAGGCGGGTCATTTTGACGCGCTGCTCGCGTGGCTCATCCTGCCGCGGTGCCTTCGCCGCCGCCGGCGCGGCGGCGGGAGCCGGGGCCGGACGCGACAGAAAGTCCAGGACGTCGCCCTTGGTGATGCGCCCGTCCTTGCCCGTGCCGCTGCCGATGTCGCCAGCCGACACCTTGTTCTCCGCGAGCATCTTCGCCGCCGCCGGCAACGGCGCATGCGCCGGTTCGGAGGCCGCCGGCCGCGACACCGGGCCCAGCGGCCGCGGCGGCGGATTGACCCCGGCCGGCGGGTTGGCGGCGGGACGCGCCGACGCCGGTGCCGGTTCGGCCGCCTTCGGGGCCGCGGCAGCGCCGGCCGCATCCACAACCCCCAGCACCGCGCCAACCTCGACCTCGGTCCCCTCGGGCACGCCGATCGACGACAAAACGCCGGCGGAGGGCGCATTGACCTCCACCGTCACCTTGTCGGTTTCAAGCTCGACCAGCGGCTCATCGGCCGCCACGGCTTCACCCAGTTGCTTGATCCAGCGGGCAACCGTGGCGGTTGTGACGCTTTCGCCCAATGCGGGCACTACGATTTCAGTCGCCACAGCGATATCTCCAGGCGGGTACGAGGGTGTTCGTGCAGAAAAGAAAGGACGTCAGAAAACCGGACGCGGTCTAGCCGATCCCGAGAACGGTGGCTACCAACCGCGCCTGTTGTGCCATGTGGGTCTTGGCAAGCCCGGTCGCCGGGCTGGCGGCCGCCTCGCGTCCCACATACACCGGCCGGCGGACCTTCATGTCCAGGCGGCTCAGCACCTTCTCGATCCGCCGGTCGACGAAGCTCCAGGCGCCCATGTTCTCGGGCTCCTCCTGGCACCAGACGACGTCGGCGTTGTGATAGGGCGCCAGGATCCGGCCCAGCGAGTTCTCCGGGAACGGATAGATCTGCTCCAGACGGACCAGCGCGATGTCCTTGATGTCCTTCGCCCGCCGCTCCTGCAGCAGGTCATAATACACCTTGCCGGAGCAGATCGCCACGCGGCGCACCTCCTCGGGCGGCGCGATCGCGTCGATCTCCGGCAGCACGTACTGGAACCGC
>DATARX010000503.1:0-9207 GCA_036263955.1 Rhodopila sp. | reverse complement strand
AGACCAGATCAACCGTCTCGTCCGGCTTGATGGTGCCGAAATATGGGTCGTCCAGCTTGCCCATCCCCTCCAGCGCCGCCATGAACATCTGCGCGTGGGTGATTTCCCGCGTCAGCAAATGAGTCAGCGCTTTCGTCGTGCCCTCATCCGTGCTGGCGTGGATCAGCGCCTCATACGTCTGCCGCGCTCCGGCTTCCGATGCGATGTTCGCCCGCAGGTCACGCACGACATTACCGCCCTCGTTGATATAGGACGCCGTCCAGGCACTTCCCTGGCTGTCGACAAAATGCGGCCCCACGCCGCGCACCCGGAACAAAGGCGCCGCATAGACATCGGCCTGGTCAAGCTTGCTTGTGTGTTGCTCGATGAGTTTGCCGACCACCTCAAGATGGCTGAATTCCTCGATCGCGATATCTTGCAGCATATCGCGGATCGACGCGTCGGTAATATGAAACGACTGCACCCAGTACTGCAACGCAGCGGTCAATTCCCCCGTCGCACCGCCAAACTGTTCCAGCAGGAACATGCCGAAGCGCGGATCGGGCGTTTTCACGTTGACCGGAATGATGGTTTCCTTGCGATGGTAGAACATGTTATTACTCCCCGTTGTTGGCCTCGCTGACGGCAACGTCTGGCGCCCCCACGGGTTGCTCCACCCGGTCGATCACCGCGAGCGGCAAATTCGACGCGGCGGCCTTGCGCGGCTTCGGTGGCGGGGGAACCCAAGGACGGCTCCCGCGTTCGGAACGATCGGTCACGATGCGGGCAGCATCCCGATCCAGCCAGATCGCCGAACTGCCGTTGCGCCACACCGTGAACCGGTCCACCAGTTGCGGCCACGGCCGCGGACACAAACCGCGCGCCGGTTCGGCCGAAACCGTCACCGAAATCTGCGCGCAAAAATCAGCATGCCGTGCGCCCCGCGCCAGCATGGCGCCGAGCCGGTCCGGATAGGGCCGCAACAGGCAGGCGCCGTCATCGCAATGAATCGCCCCGCCTTCCCCATCCTGCCCCTCGGCACCAACCGGTATCATTTGAAATGACCCGACCCCCCAGTATTGCATCCAGGCATCACGGGTGAATTTCGATCCACCCTGCATCTGTTGCAGAAACACCCCCTGCCCCGTCCGCACCGCGATCAGCCGCGCGTCGCTCGAGACCAGCAGGTCCGGCGGACGATCCAGCAGCGGCGACGCCAAACCGGCAACCATCACCACCACGCCCAACAGCCGCCGCCGCGTCCGCCATAGCCCCAGCCACGCCAGCCCCAGCGAAAACAGGCACACACCCCAGGCCGGGATATGCGGAACCTGAAACGTCGCCGCCGGCAACGCCGTGGTGACCTCGGCGACCCAGACCACCGCCTGGGCACCCCAGCCCATCGGCACCAGCGCCAGCGCCTCCAGGTGCAGCGGCATCAGCAACAGGGCGATCAACCCGGCCGGCATCACCCACAATGCCGTCAGCGGCACCGCGACCATATTCGCCAGCACGAAATACACCTGTACATGACCGAAATGATACGCCCCGTACGGCGCCGAGGCGCTCCCCGCCAACGCACTGGTCAGCGCCAGAGCCACCAGATGCGACAGGAACCGCCGATGCCAGCTTGTACCGTGCAACCGGCGCAGCCAGGGGCGCAAAGCCTCATATCCGGCGATCAGCGCCAGCACCGCGGAAAAGCTCATCTGGAACGACACGTTCGGCACGTCCTGCGGCGCAACTAGCATCAGCGCCACGGCCGCCAGCGCCAGGCCGCGCACCGAGAACGGCCGCCGGTCGGCCAGCACGGCCACCGTGAACAGGCACGCCATGACGAAGCTGCGGATGATCGGCACATGCATGCCGGTCAGCACCATGTAGCAACCGCCAACCGTCAGCGCGCAAAGCGCCGCCAGCTTCTTGGTTGGCCAGAACAGGCTGGCGTGCTCGCTCAGCGCGAAGCCGAAGCGTGAGATCGTCAGCGCGAACCCCATCACGATGCCGATATGCAGCCCCGCGACCGCCAGCAGATGCGCCAGCCCGGAGTCGCGAAACGCCGCATGATCCGCCTCCGGAATCGCCATCGACGCGCCCGTCAGCAGCGTTACCGACACCGCCCCGGCCGCCCCTGGGATGACCGCGACGACCCGCCCGGCGATGGTCTCGCGCAGCCATTGCACGAATCGCATCGGGCCCGACGGCACCGCCCGCACCGTCCGCTCTACCTTGCCGAGAGCATAACCGGAGGCACCCAGGCCGCTGTAGAAGGCGTCCCGCTGCAGGTCCCAGCCGCCCGGATAGGATGGCATGGCCGGCGGCCGGACCAGGGCGCGAAGCCGCACCGAATCGCCGGAACCGAGGTCCCCGTCATCCTTCTTTTGCAGCCGTACCCGCACGGCCCGCCGCAACGGCTCCGCCGCCCGATCGATCCAGGCCGGCTGGATGGTCATGCGCCGCCCCTCCGGCAACGCCTCCATTGCCCTGATGGTGCCGGAAACCACGGTGGCACGGGTGGGCAGATCCACCTCGATCGGCGGCGCCCGCGCCGTCGCCAGCTGTCCCGACGCAAAACCCAGCGCCGCCGCCGCCATCGGCGCGATCACCCAGCGCAGCCCAGGCAGCCCGATCGCCAACCCAACCGCCGGCAGCGCCACCGCCGCCCCCACCCATGGCGCCGGTTCGAAGCGCAGCGAATAATATCCCAGCACCCCCGCGCCCATGAACACCGGCAGCCACAGCGCCAGCCGCTCCCGCTCAAGATCGAGCCAAGCCTCCAGCGCGGCACCCAGGGCAGCAATCAGCCTCATGCGGGGCAGAGTAGACTCGCAAACGTCTACAAAGAGTGAACGGCCGTGCTACAGAGGCGCCCATGACCGTCCGCACCCGCTTCGCTCCCAGCCCAACCGGCCCGCTCCATATCGGTGGCGTCCGCACCGCGCTGTTCAACTACCTCTACAGCCGCCATCACGGCGGCGACTTCCTGCTCCGGATCGAGGACACCGACCGCGAACGCAGCACCGATGTCGCCACCCAGGGCATCATCGACAGCCTGGACTGGCTGGACCTCGCGCGCGACGAGCCACCGGTATTCCAGTCCCAGCGCATCGGCCGCCACGCCGAAGTCGCCCGCGAACTCCTGGCCGCCGGTCGGGCCTATTACTGCTACTGCACACCCGAGGAGCTCGCCGCCGAACGCGAACAGGCCCGCGCCGAGAAACGCGTCTGGCGCTACGACGGGCGCTGGCGGGACCGTGACCCATCGGAAGCCCCACCCGGCGTAACCCCGGCGATCCGCCTGAAAAGCGAGCGCGAGGGCGAAACAACACTGGAAGACCTGGTGCAAGGCACCGTGCGCGTCGCCAACATCGAACTGGATGACATGATCATCCTGCGCAGCGACGGGTCGCCGATGTACAACCACTCGGTGGTGGTGGACGACCACGACATGGCGATCACCCACGTCATCCGCGGCGACGACCACCTGACCAACACCTTCCGGCAAATCCAGGTCTACAAGGCCATGGGCTGGCCGATGCCGCGCTTCGCCCATATCCCGCTGATCCACGGCGCCGACGGGGCAAAACTATCCAAGCGCCACGGCGCCCAGTTCGCGCTGGAGTTCCGCGAACAAGGCTTCCTGCCCGAAGCGCTCTGCAACTACCTGATGCGGCTGGGCTGGTCGCACGGCGACCTGGAAATCGTCGGCCGCGAGGAAGCCATCCGCCTGTTCGACATCATCGACGTCAATCGCGGCGCATCGCGGATGGACTATGCCAAGCTGTTGAACCTCAACGGTATCTACATCCGTCAGGCGGACGACGATCGGTTGACGCGCGACGTGCTGCACCGTCTCGCCCACCGACCCGATCTCGCCCTCGGCAGCCACGTCGCGGCGCGCATCCGGGCGCTGATGCCCGCCTTGAAGGAACGCGCGAAGACCATCGTTGAACTATCTGATTCTGCAGCATTCCTGGCACGCACCGCGCCGTTGCCGATGGAACCGAAAGCCGCCGCCGCCTTGACCGCGGAAGCCAAATTGATGCTGCGCGATGTGGCGACCGACCTGGCCCTGACGGATTTTTCCGTCCCATCCATCGATGCGGCATTGCGCGCCTTCGCGGAGCGAAGCGGCCTGAAACTCGGCCAGGTGGCGCAACCGCTGCGCGCCGCCCTGACCGGCAGCACCGTCAGCCCCGGCATCGACGCCACGCTCTCCGCCCTCGGACGTGAGGAATCGCTCGCTCGGATCGTTGCCGCCGCCGGTTCGGGCCAATCCGCGACGGGCGCCACATCGGATTAATAATTTCTAGTCCAGGATTAACTATTCCTAAATGTTTGGCCGCTATGAAGACGTCTTCCCGGACGGACGGAGCGGCGTATGCGACCCACCAAGGACTCGACGGCACGCATTCTGCTTCCGGCCATAATCGGCCTGGCCTGCCTGTCGCTCATCGTCGGCGCGGCCAGCGCAATCGCGGCGATGACGCATGCGACGCCGCGTGTCGGTGACATCGTCGCCTTCACGCCGATGGCCGGCCAACCTGTCGAAGGCAGCACGCGCCTCATCGTAAACCGACCGAACCAGTTCGGCTGCGTGCTCGACCTGGGCATTATCCGCCGATCCGGTGGCAGCCTTGTGGTGGAAAGTGAAATAACCGACGCGGCAGGCAGCTTCCGCGTGCACTGGGCGGGACAGCGCACCTCGTCCGACACCGGCAACTGCGGCGACCACGCCGACCTGATCCTCGACGGGATGGAGTTGGACCTTCTGGCGCTCAGCGCCGGCGGCTATGGGACCGACCAGAAACGCATGCCGTTCCTGGTCAACGCCAACGCGATCTGATCTGACACCGCGACTCAGGTCTCCTCGCCAACCGCCTTCCGCTTCAGCAGCCGCAGGCGCTCCTCTCCACCCGGTGTCTTCGGGTCGAGTTCCATGACCTTCTGCCAGGCGGCATAGGCTCCCTTCCAATCATCCCGAGCGGTCGCGATTTCGGCCAGGCTGCGGAATGCGGAGAAGTCCCGCGGCTCCAGCCGGACGGTTTCCTCCAGGTCATGGATGGCCCCGTTCACATCGCCCTCGTGGTAGCGCGCCAGGGCACGTTGATGCCACGCCGCGCCGACATCCGGCTGCAACGTGATGGCATCGGAAAACGACGCCACCGCCTCGTCATCCTGCCCGGCCTGCAAGGAACGCAGCCCGCGGCTCATGAGCAGCGTCACCGCCGGCGAGCCGGCGCGCAGCCAGGTCTGCTCCAATTGCGTCTCCAGTCCGGTCGCTGTCTGCTCGTTTGGCGCCGCCTTCAGCGCATCCAGCAAACGATCGACGGCGGCACGCCTGTCGGCCGGTGCTTGCGCTTGCGCCGCGGCACAGGCGCCCAAAAACCAAACCGCGAACCAGAACCGCGCCATCTTAACCCGGAACCCCAGGCGGCCGCGGACCACCACTCATCCAGTCGAGCAATTCGACCGTATGCACGACCGGCACGGCATCCCCCGACAGTTGCGTGATGCAGCCGATATTTCCGGCCGCGATCAGGTCCGGCCTCGTGGCCTTCAGGTTACCCAGTTTGCGTTCGCGCAGCCGGCCGGCGATTTCCGGCTGCAGCAGGTTGTAGGTCCCGGCCGACCCGCAGCAGATGTGCGGCTCCTTCGGTTCGGTCACCCGAAAGCCAGCGCGGGTCAGCAACGTCTTCGGTTCGCCCGTCACACGCTGGCCATGTTGCAGGCTACAAGCCGAGTGATACGCCACCGTCAGACCAGGCGCCTGCCGCGTCGGGGCGTAGCCGAAGCGCGTCAGGAACTCGGTGATATCAACGGCCATCCCGGCGATTTTCTCCGCCCGCCCGCGCCACGGCTCCGGCTCATTCCTGAACATGAACCCGTAATCCTTCACCGTCGTGCCACAGCCCGAGGCATTGATGACAACGGCGTCCAGATCCGATTCCCGCGACCATGCCTCGATATTCGCCCGCGCCAGCGCCATGGCTCGGTCGTGCTGGCCGATATGGTGGTTCAGCGCTCCGCAGCAGCCGGCGCCCCGCGCAACCGTCACCTCCACGCCCAGCCGCGTCAGCAGCCGGATCGTGGCTTCGTTGATGCGCGGCATCAACACTTGCTGGGCACAGCCTGTCAGCAACGCGACGCGCGCCTTGCGAACGCCCTCGGCCGGATAGATCCGCGGCGTCTCCACCGGACTGGGCGACGGCACCGCCGTCGGCGCCAGCGACAGCATCGCGCGCAGCCGCTGCGCCAGCATCGACTTTCCGGGAATCAACCCGGCCAGCGGACGGCCGATGCGGGCCCCCGTCAGCGCCAGGCGGAACAGCCGGGGGCTGGGCAGCAGCATGCCCAGCACCGAACGCAGCACCCGTTCCGGAAACGGCCGGCGGTAGGTCTGTTCGATATAGGTCCGCGCGTGATCGACCAGGTGCATGTAGTTCACGCCGGACGGGCACGTGGTCATGCATGACAGGCAGGACAGGCACCGATCGACGTGGCGCACCACCTCCTCGGTCGCCGGACGTCCGGTCTCCAGCATGTCCTTGATCAGGTAAATGCGGCCACGCGGGCTGTCGAGTTCATCCCCCAGCAACAGAAAGGTCGGACAGGTCGCGGTGCACATGCCGCAATGCACGCAGGTGCGCAGCACGGCGTTGGAGGACGCCGTGTCCGGGTCGCGAAGCTGCTCAGCGGTGAAATTGGTTTGCATGTCCGGGTCACTCGAACGCTTTGTTGGGCGGCAGCATGCGGTGCTGCCGGATCATCAGGAACAGGTCCGCCGCGGCGAGCAGGAAGAATCCCAGCGAAAGCCAGGGATTGATGCGGTTATACAGCGCGACCAGCAGAACCATGACCAAAGACCCCGCGATCACTACGAACTGCAGGTTCAGAATGGGATTTTCCCGGTTCAGCCGCGTGTGCTGATACCCCGCGAGGTAGCAGGTGATCAGGAAAAGAAAGTTGGTAATCCAGGCCGGCATGAAGAACATCGTCATAGCCCCGCGTAGAGACGGCCAGGATTGAGGATACCGGCCGGGTCCATCACCGCTTTTACCTGCCGGGTGATCCGCGCCAGCGGGGCGACCTCGTCCGGCACCACCCGCACGGCGCCGCGCAGCGTGTCGGGCGCCCGCAGCAGCGTCCAGTTCCCGCCGGCTGCGTTCGCCGCGTTCTCCACCGCCGCGTGGGTGGCGGCATCGGCCGGACCGGCCAGCCAGACCATCCCGCCGCCCCAGTCCAGATAACCCGCGACACCGGCCGGCCGCAGCGCCGCCAGCACCGGCGGGCCGGACGACGGCCGCACCGAAACCCGCCATACGGCATCCGCCGGCTGCGCGATCAGCGGCCGGGCATCGCGGATATCCGTCCACACCGACCGCGACCCCGCGGTGTCCAGCGTCAAAGCCCCCGCCACCGCGAACTGGTCCTTCAGCCGGCCGATGCGATAGCTGACCGATGGCGAGAAGTCTTCGATCCGGATCAGCGTCGCCGACCCGTTCACACCGGCAAGACCCGGCACCCGCGCGACCGCATCCGTCGGCAGCCACGTCGCCCCGGAAACGCCAAAAGGCGAGCCCAGCGCCGCCGACAGCGCCGCCACCCCCGCTACCGCATCCAGGCCGGGCAGCACCAGTGTGCCGGTGGTTTCCGGTGCCGGCAGCACCTTCAGCGTGATCTCCGTGATCACCCCCAACGTGCCGTGGCTGCCGGTCAGCAGCTTGCACAGGTCCAGACCTGTCACGTTCTTCAGCACACGCCCGCCCGAGTGAATCACTTCCGCCCGGCCGGTCACCGCCCGCACGCCCATGACATGGTCGCGCATCGCCCCCCAGGCGACCCGCCGCGGCCCGGACAGATTGGTGGCAACCACACCACCCAATGTTTGCGGCCGGCCGTTTGCGCCCAGCAGATCCGACAGGTCCGGCGGTTCCGCGATCAGATGCTGTCCGGCCTCCGCCAGCGCGGCCTCGATCTCCGGCAGTGGCGTGCCGGCCCGGGCCGAGATGATCAGTTCCTTCGGCGCATACAGATTAATCCCCGCCAGGCCGGCGGCGGACAGCGTCCGCGCCGCCTGCACCGGCCGCAATATCCCGGCCTTGGTGCCATTACCCTGCACAAGCACCGGCTCACGCGTCCGCACCGCGTCGGCCACCGCCGCAACAATCGAATCCTCGGTCGTCATCCGCCGGGCTGCCCCTTCTGACCCACGCCAAACATACCCATCCCCCTGCGCCCATTCCCATCGTTGCCATCGCCGTCGCCGTCATCCCCGGCGAGCGAGCGCGTGACCCAGGCGTGCCGCCGCCAATCCGCGAGCGAGGGATGCCGCGGCCAATCCACGCACGGCTAACGTCATGGCCGGGCTTGTTCCGGCTATCCACGCTTCGACGGCAATTGCGCGGATGGCCGAAACACCTCCGGCGACGCCGATACCCGCGCCATCGCCTCGAGACAGGCCAAACGCACCTCCAACGATCGGGACGCCATCACGAACCTTATGGTCATGCCGCCCGCGGCAACGCGCCCGCGTCAGCGTCCACCAGCGGAAACACCTTGCTTGGGTTGAGCAGCCAATCAGGATCGAACGCCGATTTCAAATCGCGCTGCTGCTGCAATTCATGCGCCTGGAACTGCACCGGCATCAGGTCGCGCTTCTCGACGCCAACGCCATGTTCGCCGGTCAGGCAACCGCCAACCTCGACGCACAGCTTCAGGATCTCGGCGCCAAACGCTTCCGCCTTGTGGAAGCTCGTTTCGTCATTGGCGTCGAACATGATGAGCGGATGCAGGTTGCCGTCCCCGGCATGGAAGATATTCGCCACCTTCAGCCCGTAGAAATCGGACATCTCCCCGATCCGGCGCAGCACCAATGGCAACTGGCTGGTCGGGATCGTGCCGTCCATGCACAGGTAGTCCGGGCTGATCCGTCCGACCGCCCCGAACGCGCCCTTGCGGCCCTTCCAGATCGCCAGCGATTCTTCCACCGACTGGGAAACCTTCAAGCTGGTCGGATTGAATTTTTCACAGATCGCGGCGAGCTGCCCGAGCAGCCGGTCCTGTTCCTCGGCGCTGCCTTCCACCTCGATGATCAGCATCGCCTCGGCATCCAGCGGATAGCCGGCATGGGCAAACGCCTCGCACGCATGGATGGCCGGCCGGTCCATGAACTCCAGCGCCACCGGGATGATGCCGGAAGAGATGATCGAGTCGACGCACGCGCCG
>DATARX010000287.1:0-2065 GCA_036263955.1 Rhodopila sp. | reverse complement strand
ACGCGCGAAGGTGCCCTCAATGAACAGCGAGCGGCGGGCGAGGAACCCCATCAGATTGCCGACAGTGCTGTATTCGCCCAGCGACACCAGCGAGCCGAAATCGCGATAGACGAACGGTTGCAATGGCTTGTTCTCAAGCCGTCGGCGAAACTGGCGCAGCAGATGGGACGCCTGCTGGTGCGCGGCCTGAGCGCGCGGCGGCACCGGCGTGTCGTGGTCCGGGCGTGGACACGCGGCGCAATCGCCCATGGCAAACACGTCCGGATCCCGGGTCGTCTGCAGCGTCGGCAACACCACCAGCTGGTTGCTGCGTGTCGTCTCCAAGCCGTCCAGATCCTTCAGGAAGGCCGGCCCCTTCACGCCCGCGGCCCAGACCACCAACTCGGCGGCGATGAAGCTGCCGTCGTTCAGTCGAACGCCCTCGGCCGTCACCTCGGCAACGGGAGTCCCGGCGCGGACCTCGACGCCCAGTTCCAGCAACAACCTGCTGGTCGCCCGTGAGATGCGCTCGGGCAAGGCGGGCAGGATGCGCGGCGCGGCCTCGATCAGGATGATTCGGATGTCCTTGGCCGGGTCGATCCGATCCAGGCCGAACGCGACCACCTGTTGCGAGGTGTGGTGCAGTTCCGCCGCCAGCTCGGTGCCGGTGGCGCCGGCGCCGATGATGGCCACGTGCAACTGGCCGGGCAAGACCGGGCCGGGCTGTGTCTGGGCGCGCAGACAGGCGTTGACCAGGCGACGGTTGAAGCGGACGGCTTGCTCCGGCGTCTCCAGCGGCACCGCGTGATCGGCGACGCCGGGCGTGCCGAAGTCGTTGGTGACGCTGCCCACCGCGATCACCAGCGTGTCGTAACTCAGCGTCGAGGCCGAGGTGATTTCGCGTCCTTCCTCATCATGCACCGGCGCGAGCAGGATCTGCTTCTCCGCTCGGTCCAGCCCGATCATTTCGCCTAGGCGATAGCGGAAGCCATGCCAGTGCGCCTGCGCCAGCATGTCCAGTTCGTGTTCGGTCGGGTCCATGCTGCCGGCGGCGACTTCGTGCAGCAACGGCTTCCACAGGTGGGTGCGGGACCGGTCGACGAGGGTGACGCGCGCACGTCCCTTGCGCGCGAGTTTGTCGCCCAGGCTGGTGGCCAGTTCCAGCCCGGCGGCGCCACCGCCCACCACGACGATATGATGGGGCGTGGTCGTATTGGAGCGCGCGATCTCGCCGCCCAAGGCATTTGCATCCATCAGACTGGGCTTTCTAAGCAGCGACGGCGGTACAGCACACGACGCCGATGACACGCTGTGCGCCATACGATTTTACGCCGAGTCGGAAGGATAAGATCGCTCCTGGCCGTTACAAGACCCGGGCCCAATTCATTTGCGAGGCTACGCTCC
The DNA here is from genome assembly GCA_036263955.1 of Rhodopila sp. Taxonomy (GTDB): domain Bacteria; phylum Pseudomonadota; class Alphaproteobacteria; order Acetobacterales; family Acetobacteraceae; genus Rhodopila. Next base: position 682 of record DATARX010000287.1, on the reverse strand, counting down.
GGCGGAAAATCATCGCCTGATCGACCGGGCGCTCCGACGCGTCCCCCGGGATGAAAGCGTTGGCGTCCCGACAGCCCATCGCACATTGCATGCGAGTCTGGATCAGTCCGTTCGACGGGATACACAGCCTGGCAGTGACGAACGAGTTCCGCTGAAAGCAGGCAACGACGGAACGAACACCCCAGAGATCGCCGGCTGCCGCCGTATACGATCCGTGGGAGAAAATGCCGTTGGGGAAGGTGGTGCTCGGCAGGTAGGGAGTCGGGGCGGCGGTCATGGGTCTGGGGCGTGCTGCCGGCTTCCGGTGGACAGATCCTGCTTCAGGGTAAGGACATCACCGCACTCAGCCAGGCAGGCGCGCGAAGCGTGGCCTCGCCCGCACGTTCCGGATCAACTCTCTGGCCCGTGTCTTCGATCTTTCCCCTCGCTTGCCGCTCGGCGGGGCAACGGCGGCAACGAATTGTCGGGCGGCGAGCAGCAGATGCTGAACATCGGTCGGGCTATGGGAAATCCGACGCTTCTCCTGCTGGACGTGCCGCTGGAAGGTCTGGCACCGGTGATCATCGATGTGGTGCTGAATGCGATCGAGCACCTGAAGCGCGAGGACGATCTTGGCATCCTGCTCGTCGAACAGCACGCGCGCATGCGCTTGAGCACATCGAAACAACGATCGTATTGGACC
>DATARX010000285.1:0-2793 GCA_036263955.1 Rhodopila sp. | reverse complement strand
TGGCGACGCGTGCGCGTTCCTGTGTTCGGCGAAGATCGGATATATCGTCGGGCAAAATCTGCTGCTGGACGGCGGGGCGTTTAATTCTGCCAGCACCTGAGGGCGGGTGACGACGCGGCGGGCAAAAATGGTCGCCGCGTTGGCCCAGCGCCAGCGCGTTCGGCGATAAACGGATCGTCGGGGCGGCTGTCAGGGGAGCCTGGAGTGGGCGATCGGCGATCCGAGACCGCCTGTCGCGCCCACCTGTCGCCCCCACCTATCGTCCCAGCCTATCGCCCCCGCCTATCCCCCGGTCGCGCGAACGACCGCTTCGGCCAGGCCGTCCTCCGCGTCTTGCCGAAGCCCTCGCACCACACCTTCGATGTCGGTGGCGGGCCGGTTCTGGCTCATCTTAACCTTGCCTTCCAGCCGAACGATCGACAGCGAGATACCGACAATGCCGCGCAGCATCCCTTCGATGAAGGCATCCGGTGCATCGGTGACGGCCCAAGGCTGAGCGCGTCTGGACTCGTGCCGATCGGTCAGGCGAGTCACCACCGCGCGCAAGCGGGCAGGATCGTCGAATACGTCCAGAACGCCATAGGCGTGGACTGCCGTGTAGTTCCACGTCGGAACGACTTTCCCATGCTCCCGCTTCGTCGCGTAGTAGGACGGCGTGATGTAGCCGTCCGGCCCCTGGAAGATCACCAGCGTCTGCACGTTCGGATCGGCCGACCGAGCATGCGGATTGGCCTTTGCGAGATGACCGATCAGCGTGCCGTAGGGCGCCGGATCCGGGTCCAGCAGCAGCGGGGCATGACTGGCGAGCAGGCCGTCGGCCGTCATTGATACCAACGTGGCGAGGCCGGTCGCCCGCATCTGCGCATGCAGAACCTCGACACGATCCTCATTGAAATGGGCGGGAACATACACAGCTTGCGGCTCCGATCGACCTCCGCGAACAGTGGGCGGAAATCGGACGCAAGAGAAGGATCGATCCAGGCGGAATCAGCCAGACCAATTCCAAGCCTTGCGCCCGAGCCTACGACACCACCGTCCGCGAAACCGTTGCCTCGATCGGGGCGTGGCCGCCGATCTACAACGCCCCGCCGCGCCGCCCGGCCATCGCCCCCAGCCGCAACCGCAGTGCGTTCAGCTTTATGAAGCCCTGCGCATCGACCTGGTCATAGGCGCCCTGGTCGTCCTCGAACGTCACGACCTTCATCGAATACAGGCTATTCGGGCTTTCCCGCCCGATGCAGGTGACGTTGCCCTTGTAGAGCTTCAGCCGAACCCGGCCTGTCACGCTGTGCTGGCTGGTGTCGATCAGCGCCTGCAGCATCCGCCGTTCCGGACTGAACCAGAACCCGTTGTAGATTAGTTCGGCGTAGCGCGGCATCAGGCTGTCCTTCAGGTGGGCCGCCTCGCGATCCAGCGTGATGCTTTCGATCGCCCGGTGCGCCGCCAGCAGGATCGTGCCACCCGGCGTCTCGTAGACCCCGCGCGACTTCATGCCGACGAACCGGTTTTCCACCAGATCCAGCCGCCCGATCCCGTTGGCCTTGCCGAGTTCGTTCAGTTTTGTCAGCAGCGCGGCCGGCGACAGCGCCACGCCATCGATCGCCATCGGATCGCCGCCCACGAAATCCATCGCGATCACCGTCGGCTGGTCCGGCGCATCCTCCGGCCGGATGGTGCGCTGATAGACGATCTCGTCCGCTTCCTGCGCGGGATCCTCGAGGATTTTCCCCTCCGAGGACGAATGCAGCAGGTTGGCATCGACGCTGAACGGCGCGTCGCCGCGCTTGTCCTTGGCGATCGGAATCTGGTGCTTCTCGGCAAATTCGATCAGCCGGGTGCGGCTTGTCAGGTCCCATTCCCGCCAGGGCGCGATGATCTTGATGTCCGGCTTCAGCGCGTAATACGACAGCTCGAACCGCACCTGGTCGTTGCCCTTGCCGGTGGCGCCATGCGCCACCGCATCAGCACCGACCTGTTCGGCGATTTCGATCTGCCGCTGCGCGATCAGCGGCCGGGCGATCGACGTCCCCAGCAGATATTGCCCCTCGTACAAGGTGTTGGCGCGGAACATCGGGAACACGAAATCCTTGACGAACGTCTCCCGCAAATCGTCGACGAAGATCTCCTTCACGCCGAACATCTCGGCCTTTTTGCGCGCCGGCCCGAGTTCCTCGCCCTGCCCCAGGTCGGCGGTAAAGGTCACCACCTCACAGCCATAGGTCGTTTGCAGCCAGCGCAGGATCACGCTGGTGTCCAATCCGCCGGAATAGGCGAGAACGACCTTTTTCACATCCTTGACGGCCATGGCAGGCGAAATCTCCAGATTTTCTGGCGCCGGAAGTAGCGCCCACCCCACCCCTTGCGCAAGCGATGTTGCGGGTGCCGCGGAAAGCTGAGCGCCGGAAACTCAATCTCGAACACTTTAAGCCGTTGTTAACGTCCGCCGGCGATCATCGCCTGTATGCGATCGTACCCGCCCCCATGCCCAGCGACGACGTTCGGTCCCAACCCCGCGCACACGCTCTGGCACGACCTGCCCGCTTCCATCGGCCGTCCGCCGGCCCGACGTTCAGACGCCATTGACGTCCTTTTCCCTTGCCCGGGGACGTCATGCCCGATACCGGCGGACTGCGCAAAATCCGCTGGCCCCGGCCGGGTACCGGCAAGCGTGGCGGGGTGCGGGTGGTCTACTTCTGCCACGACGACTCGATGCCGCTCTATCTGCTGCTGATCTACGCCAAGGCGGAGCGGGAGAATTGGACCCGGGACGAAAAACGGCGGGCTCAGGCGCTG
>DATARX010000278.1:0-4224 GCA_036263955.1 Rhodopila sp. | reverse complement strand
ACGGACCTCGTCGTGATGGGCCTCGTCATGATGGACCGCGCCATGATGGACCGCGCCATGATGGACCGCGCCATGATGGACCGCGCCATGATGGGCCTCGTCCGGGTGGCAAGCCAGCGGGGCAGGGTGGCGCGCCGCGTGGGGATTTTCAGCCCCGCCCCCAGCGGGAGGCGTCCCAGCGGGAAGCGGGACCACAACGGCTGTCGATATCGTCGCAGCGCCAGCGCGACCACGATGCGCCGCGTCACGCGCCCGATGCGCCGAAGGGAACGGTCTGGTTGTACGGCCATCATGCCATCGCGGCCGCTTTGGCGAATCCGGCCAGGCGGCTGCGGCGTCTGCTGTTGACCGAGGAAGGCGAGGCGGCGATCGGCAAGCTGCTGCCGCCGCCGTGGGCGCTGTCAGCCGAACGGGTGGAACGCGGGCGGCTGGATCATCTGCTGGGGCGGGACGTCGTGCATCAGGGGTCGGCGTTGCTGGCCGACACGTTGGCGCCGCCCAGCCTGCAATCGGTGCTGGAAAAGCCCGGCGTCATCATCGTGCTGGACCAGGTCACCGACCCGCGCAACGTCGGGGCGATCATGCGGTCGGCCGCCGCGTTCGGTGCGGCGGCGGTGATCACCCAGGATCGCAACGCGCCGGAGGAAACCGGTGGTCTGGCCAAAGCCGCGTCCGGGGCGCTTGAGAAGATGCCCCTGTTACGGGCAGTGAACATCGCGCGGACGATTATCGCGCTAAAGGCGGCGAATGTCTGGTGCATCGGCCTGGATGCGGCCGGCAAGCCGCTGTCGGGGCCGGCTTTCGCCGATCGCCGGGTGGCGCTGGTGTTGGGGGCGGAGGGTGATGGGCTGCGGCGTCTGACGCGTGAAACCTGCGACGAGATCGCCGGGCTGACGATCAAGGGCGCGGTCGAGAGCCTGAACGTGTCCGCCGCCGCATCCGTGGCGCTGTACGAATTGGCTCGGCGCTGATGGTTTTCGATCCAGTCCCCGCGGCAAAGGCGTTATTGAAGATCCGGCGGGATCGGGTCGAGGTCGCGCCATTGCCGGCGGGAATCGCGCCGGCAACCGCGGCCGAGGGTGCGGCGGTGCAGGTTGCGCTGGCCGGACTGGTTGGGGCGGTGCCTCCGGCCGGCTTCAAGATTGGCGCCACCGGCAAGCGGATGCAGGTGTATCTGGGCGTCGATGGACCGATCGCCGGGTTCATGCGGGATGAGGACATCCACCACGCGCATGCCGAGTTGCGCTTCGGCGACTACATCAAGCCTGGAGTCGAGTGCGAAGTGGCGGTCCGGCTGGCAGAGGATCTGCCGGCAGGCCCGTGCTCGTTCGCGCAGGCCCTGGCGGCGGTGGGTGAATTCTTCGCGGGAATCGAGATCGTCGACAACCGGTATGGCGACCTGAAACAGCTCGGTACGCCGACGCTGCTCGCGGACCAGATGTACCATTGCGCGGCGGTGATCGGCGACCGGTCCGCGGTGGATTGGCGAGGACTGGACATCGGCGCGCTGCGCGGACGGATCAGCCTGGATGACGGTTCGGGCGACGAAGGGGTCACGACGGACCTGCTCGGTCACCCGCTGAACGGGCTGGCGTGGCTGGCCGGGTCGGCCGAAGTGGCGGCGTTTGGCGGCCTGAGGGCCGGGCAGGTCGTCATGCTCGGGAGCGTGACGCCGCCGGTCTGGCTCAGTGGGCCGGCCACTGTCACCGTGTCTTTCCCGCCGTTGCCGACCGTGACAGTCCGATTGGGCTGACTTACCGCTGGGCTAACGGCTGGCTGGGCTAACGGCTGGCTCGGATGTTCAGATCGGCGGCAGGTGGCGGTGTTCGGCGCTCAGCATTGCGACGAGGCCACGGGCGATGCGATTCCACAGGTCACGGGCGAGATCGGCGATTTCCCGAGCGATCAGGCGGTTGCCTTCGATCGTGAGTTCCATGGCTTCGGCGGATTGGGTCCAGAAATTGGGTTCGTTCACAGCGGTATTCCTTTCGCGGTTCAGGCTGAAAGGACGCTTCCAGGTTCTTGTTGCAGTGCAACATAAGGAGATGGCGCGAACGTTACAATGGAAAAACCCACCGGTAGCCGCGGGTTTGACGGTTTCGGGGGCGCTATTCGCGCGGAGCAGGTATGCGGGGTGATGAACCGACGAGTAGCTACGCGGAATAATCTGGCGGCCTTGGAACGACTTGGTCTCGAAACGGCGGCGGCGGCGGCATGCGGCGCGCATCGCAGATCGGGTGTGAGCCCTCCACGCCCCGGGATCTTGTCACGCCCCGGGATCTTGGCACGCCCCGGGATCTTGTCAGGCCCCGGGATCTTGTCACGCCAACGTGTGCACGATCACCGGGCCGGCAACGGCTGACGCCGGGCCCATTAGCAAGGGGGCCAGGCTCTGCTCAATCCAAGCAAGCCCGCGCCGATTGGATTCGGCTGCGCCAGCGTAATCGTCGAAGATGCTGATCGCCGTGACCGTGTCGTCCGGCGCATAGATTACGTAATAGGCTTGGAAGCCCGGCACCTCACTGATGATCGGGATCGCGCCTTCCTTGACCGTGCGAGCAAGTTCTTCGGCCATGCCAGGCTTTGCCTTTCCTTGGCGGATTGCTGCGTACATGATTTCCTCTCGATCGGCGCCGGCGGCGCATCATGGCCCGTCACGGTCAGTCGGGGCGAGGGCGGGTTGCCACGTTCGCGTTCGGCTATTCATCCGCGCTGGGGCTTGGGTCTTTCGGGCGCCGCGGATTTCGTGAACCGATTGCGGCCCGACTGGCGGAAAGTTCGTGCAACTTTTGAGCGAGTCTGCCGTAGTTCTTTGCTGTCGTCCGGCTGACGCTGACGCTTGCCTGCTTCATGTAGTCCGTTAACCAGCCTTTGAACTGCTGTGCCGATGCCATTGCCTCCCTCCATCGATCGGTCGTTATGCCGATCTATCTGGGGCGCCGTCAGGCCGAACTCACTACAAGAATAGTCGACTGAGGACATTTGGTGGCCAGCGAGATATAGCGTGCGCCGAATATGAACGGCGCGATTCGACGACACTCAGGCCCGTGGCGCCCACGCGTTGGGTATCATAGCAACCAGCGCTCGCGCCGATTGGTATGAGAATTTTTTTCGCGCGCCGATGTCGGCCGACCCGACGCGCACCCAGCGCCGACCGGCATCAGACCAGTTTGGCCTCGAATGGCGGCAGCAGGTCGGGCGCCTCGAATTCGATCACCCACAAGTCGGGGTCGAACTTTACCTGGCGCGCGATGTAGGCGTCGGCGGTGGCCTCATCGACCGGTGCGAGGCCGGTGGCGCGCATCCAGGCCAGTTCGCCCTCGGCGGAGCGAAGCTGGGACAGGACGGAGACATCCCTGTTGTTGCGCAGGACCACAAGAATGCCGCCGGCGTCCGGGTCGCCCTTGCGAACCACGGTGCCGTAGCGGCCGTCGGCGTTGCCCATGCGCAGCGCCATGCTGACCCAGAGTCCGGCCTTGACGCGGGGTTCGGTCACTTGCCGATGATGCGGCGGGCGATGGCCATGCGGTGCACTTCGGACGGACCTTCGTAGACACGCATCGTCCGGACCTTCTGTGCCATCAGTTGTAGGGGCAGTTCCTTGGCCACGCCCATGGCGCCGAAGGCCTGCATGGCATGGTCGACCACCTCGGTTGCCATTTCGGTGCCGAACAGCTTGACCATGGACGCTTCGGTGCGGACGTCCTTGCCGGCGTCCGCCTTGGTCGCGGCATCGTACACCATCAGGCGGCAGGCGTGGATTTTCATTGCCGCGTCGGCGATCCACCACTGGATGGCTTGGCGGTCGGCGAGCCGCTGGCCGAAGGTGACGCGTTGCTTGGTGTGTTCGACCATCATGTCCAGGGCACGCCTGGACATGCCGATGCACCAGGCGCCCATCTGCAGGCGGCGCACCGTCAGGCGGAGTTGCATCGGCGCGTAGCCCTTGCCCTCGATGCCGAGCAGTTGGGAGGCGGGGATGCGGCAGTCCTCGAAGATCAGTTCGTAGGTGCGCTGGCCGCCGAGCATGGGGATTTCGCGCTCGATGATGAAGCCCTTGGTGCCGCGTTCGACGATGAAGGCGGTGACGCCGTCGGCGCGTTTGCCTTCGCCGGTGCGGGCCATGACGATGACGAAGTCGGCCTGCGGGACACGGCTGACCCAGATTTTTCGCCCGTTGATGACCCAGTCGGTGCCGTCCTTGACCGCGCGGGTGGTCATGCC
>DATARX010000432.1:0-3281 GCA_036263955.1 Rhodopila sp. | reverse complement strand
TTCCAGGCCGGGCATCATGTGGATGGCCCAGCCGCCGCGGCGCATCAGGGCGGCCTCGATGAAGTCGTGGCTGAGGATGTGGCCGCCGAAGGGTTTGCGGCCGTGCAGTTCGGGCAGGCCGGCTTGTTCGGCGAAGGCTGCCGTGCGGATCAGGGCGTTGTGGCCCCAGTAGTTGCCCTCGGCGCCGTGCCACCAGGCGATGCCGTGGGCGATGACGGGGCCGTACACACGGCCGGCGAATTGCTGCATGCGGGCGAACAGGGTGGTGCCGCCGGTGATGATGGGCAGGGTCTGGATCAGGCCGACATCCGGGTGGGTTTCCATTGCGCGGACCAGGGCGATCAGGGTGTCGCCACGCATGACGCTGTCGGCGTCCAGGATGAGGAATTGCGGGTAGGCGGCACCGAAGCGGGTGACCCATTCGGCGATGTTGCCGGCCTTGCGGGCGGTGTTCTTGGCACGGTGACGGTAGAAGATGCGGTTGTGGCCGTTGGTTCTTTGGCGGAGGGCGAGGAATGCCTTTTCTTCTTCGATCCAGACTTCGGGGTTGGTGGTGTCGCTGAGGATGAAGATGTCGAACTGGCTCTGGGCTGGGCGGAGTTCCTCGTCGATGGCTTGCAGGCCGGCCATGATGCGGGCGGGGGATTCGTTGTAGGTCGGCATCAATAGGGCGGTGCGGGTGGTGAGTGGGGTGCCCGGGGCTGCGAGGCGGCTTCCGCCTTTGGTGATGACGGAGAGGAAGCCGGCGATGGCGCTGGTGAAGGAGAGGGCGATCCAGGCGAACAGGGCGACGAACAGTGCGAGCATGACGATGGCCAGGGGGGTGGCGCCGTTGACGGCCAGGACCTTGTACATCTCGTTGGCGCCGAAGCCGGTCATGATTGTGGCGCCGCCGATGACGGTGAGGCGGCGCAGGGCCATGGCTTTGGGGGTGGAGGGGAAGCGGCGGGTGCGCTTCGGCGTTTGGCGCAGGGACTGCGTCGGCATCGGGAGGGGGGCTTCGTCGGGGAGGGGACGGAAGGTGATGTCTGCGTCCATGTCAGGCTGGGGGGTGGGGTGGGGTGGTACTGGGGCGGCAGGTTATTGCCGGCGCTGAACGGGTTGCCATACCGCGATTCTTACTACGAAGCCACGAAGCCACGAAGAAGGTTGGGGTCGTCGGACGCGGCCGCCGGGGTGCCGGGCGTGACGATCGTGGGGGCGGGCGTGACGATTGTGGTGACGCGGATTTGGTCTGGGCGTTTGTGGGTTTGTCGTGGGATTTTATTCCGATCACGGCACGGTCTATCCTTGGTGCGGACATGCGTTGCCCGGCCGGCATTGAACGAGTGCTGGGGTTCATGCTTGGGTCCAGCGGTAGATCCAGGTTTCGGTCAGGGGTTGGTCGGCTTGCATCATGCGGGCGTGCAGCTCGACCAATTTGTTGTCCTGGGTGTCGAGTTCGATGCTGACGCGCCAACCGTTGACGTCGGGGTTGGGTTGGGTGACGGCGTTGAGGATCTTGCCCTTGTCGCTGCCGACGTCGAGGGTGGGCGGGGTTTCGGGTTTCAGGGTTTTCAGGGTGTCGCCGACGAAATCGATGATGAACTGCCGGTGCTTCTGGTCGAAGGACAGGCCGCATCTGGTTTGCATGGCTTGTGCCAGCTTGACCTGGCCGGGTGGGGCCCAGCACCAGTGCAGGCGATAGTTCAGCAAGTATTCGCCTTTGGCTTTTAGTGGGTCGTGCGGGCGCCAGAAGGCGACCATGTTGTCGTTGACTTCGCGGTCGCTGGGGATTTCCACCAGTTCGACGATGCCGTGGCCCCAGTCGCCGATCGGCTCGATCCACAGCGTGGGGCGCTTTTCGTAGCGGCTTTCGAGGTCCTGGTAGTCGACGAAGGCGCGCTTGCGCTGCAGCAGGCCGTAGCCGCGGGGGCTGGTGTCCTCGAAGGCGCTGATCTGCAGGTCGCGGGGGTTGGTCAGCGGGCGCCACAGGGATTCGTCGTGGCCGGTGTGGATCTGCAGGCCGTCGGAATCGTGCACCGCGGCGCGCCAGTCGTCGAAGCGCGCGCGGTCATTGGCGTCGAACAGGAACATGCTGGTGATTGGCGCGAGGCCGGCCTGGGTGATGTCGACGCGCGGGTAGGTGGCGGTCTCGGTGTCGAAGATGGTGTCGTCGCCGGGGCGGATGGTGAAACGAAAGGCGGCGGTGGCGCTGGGGCTGTCGAGTAGGGCGTGGATGACGATGAGATCGGCGCCGGGGGCCGGGCGTTCCAGCCAGAAGGAGCGGAAGAGGGGGAATTCCTCGCCGGCGGAGTCGGCGGTCTTGATGGCGAGGCCGCGGGCGGAGAGCCCGTAGCCCTGGCCTTTTGCGACCGCTCGGAAGTAGCTGGCGCCCAGGAAGGCGCATAGCTCGTCTGGGGAGCCGGGGCGGTTCAACGGGTACTGGATGCGGAAGCCGGCGAAGCCGAGGTCGCCGGTGCTGGGTGGGATTTTCTCGAAGGTGAACAGGTCGGGGCTGTAAGGGATGGCCGCGGCCTTGCCGTCGGCGACTTCGAAGATCGCGACGCGGTCGTGGTAGATGTAGCCGCGGTGGAAGAACTGGGCGGTGAATTTGCGGCCCTGGCCGTGCCAGAGGGATTTCGACGGGTCGAAGCGGATGCGCTGGTAGGCGTCGAAATCGAGGTCCTTGAACGGAGCGGGGAGGGTGGAGTCAGGGGCCTTGTAGGGCTGCTGGGCGAGTTGGCGCGCCATGTTGCGCACGGTGGAGCCGTCGAATGGGGTGGGTTGCGCTGGCGCGGGCTCGGCCGCGGATGCGTGGGTGGATATGGGCAGCAGCGGCACGGATGCGCTGGCGGCTAGGAAGGCGCGACGAAGCACTGGGCATCTCCGATTGGGGACGGCGGGGTGATGTCAGTGTAACGGCGCGTAAATGTGGCAGTGCGGCGCACGTTTCTGTGATCGGGGGTCTGATTTGCGGTTGATGGCGTGGCGGATTTGCGCAGGACGGCTGCCTATTTGCTCCGCCGGGTTTGCCACGAATGAGAAGATGCGTTGATGACGGGCGCGTTGCAAGATTTGGTGGGGCGGAGCCCAGGGCAGTTTTGCCGAATCCAGGCCGTTGAGCAGGAACATGAGTCGGACAAGCAATAAGGGGCGGTTGCGCACCAGAAACCATCATGTCAGAAAGAGATTATCCGCCATCGAAAACGGCGCCGCCAAATGCCTAGTCTTGGGAACCCGTAATGACACTGCAGCGTCGCGGAGAAGAAGAGCAATATCGGGATCAGTCGGACACGTTG
>DATARX010000430.1:0-6145 GCA_036263955.1 Rhodopila sp. | reverse complement strand
CGGTGATGCGCGGGACCTTGACGGTTTAGAGCCGATTCGGCGAGCCAATGCGATCGGGAAAGGCTCTAGTGGAGGCAGGACGCGCTTACCCGTTGTCCTTCGGCGCGGCCCCAGCCATACGCCGGTCCGGCCGGCACACATTCCGCGCCAGCCCCATGGCTTCGAGCAGCCATACAGTCGCGTAAACCACATCGATTTCCCACCAGCGATGGCCATGGCTGGCGGAGCGTGGGTCCGCGTGATGGTTGTTGTGCCATCCCTCGCCATTCGAAATCAGCGCCACGAACCAGTTGTTGCGGCTCTGCTCGCCGGTTTCGTAATTCCGGTACCCCCAGCTATGCGCCAGTGAGTTCACCGACCAGGTGATGTGCCAGACCACCACGGTTCGCACGAACACGCCCCAGATCAGCAGACTGGCCCCGAACCGCGCCGCCTGCGCTGCAGTGCCGCCGTCCAGCAGACCGGCCGCGAAACCACCCAGGAAAAACACCGCCCAGGAACCCAGCAGGATCGCCGGGTACAGCGGCGTGCGCTCCATCCGCTTGTAGAACGGATCGCGAAGAATGTCTTTTGCGTAACGATCGTAGATTCCCAGCCGAACCAGATCGCGGTTCTCCACCAACATCCAGCCGACATGGCCCCAAAACAGGTCGACCAGCGGGCTATGCGGATCATCCTGCCGGTCGGCGTGCTCGTGGTGCCGTCGATGCACCGCCACCCAGCGTGCCGGCGTGTCCTGCATGCAGCACACCCCCAGTATCGCGAACCCGTGCTCGAGCCATTTCGGACACGATAAGCCGCGATGGGTCAGCAGCCGGTGATAGCAAAGATTGATGCCCAGGCTGCCAAAAACATAAAGCCCCAGCACCGCGAGCACGACCCCGGTCCAACTGAAAAACCAGGGCAGCAGTCCCAGCAGCGCAACGAGGTGATACAAGCCGACGGTGATCGCATAGGACCAAACGATCCGGCGGCGATCCACCGCAGCGGGCAGCGGCAGGCGGTTCGTCGCGGGCGGGAAACCAACAGCGGACTGAGGCAGGCTCACGCAGGACCCTTTGTTTAGTTTCGGCTTGTTTAGTTTCGGCCAACCAGAGTGCGATCGTCTGGAGTTGAACCAACCGCAGACGTGAATCACCCTCGCAATCGATGTCGGCTTATCGCACGACAGTGCGCCGCACAGCCATCACTAAACGACCGGCGTCGCCATCACCTGCTGCTGATAGGCTGGCCGCTCGCACAGCCGGTCATACCACGCCCGCAACGCCGGCAGTTCCGGACGGGCGAGCCCCAGGTAGTCCATGCCGAACCAGCGATGCGCATGCACACCCCACGGGATGTCGCACAGCGAGAACGCGCGCCCGGCGATGAAGTCGTGCTGTTCCAGCTTCGCCTCGATCATGCGCCAGGCGTGCGCGGTGTCCGCGATCGCGGCCTCGATCGCCTTCAAATCCCGCTTGTCCGCCGCGGTGCGGACCAGTCCCCAGAACACCACCGTCATCGGGCGATTGAGCACCGTCTGCTGCGCATCCATCCAACGGTCGATGTCCGCCCGGACCCGAGCATCCGCCGGCCACAACGGCGAACCGGCGGCGTGCACGTGCGCCAGGTAGCGCAGGATCGCGTTGCTCTCCCAAAGGGTGAACGATCCTTCCTGCAGCGTCGGCACCAGTCCGGTCGGGTTCATTCCCCGGTATTCCGGCGTGTCGGTCTGGCCGAACGCGCCGCCGACATCGATCCGCTCGAACGGCAGGTCGAGTTCGCCCAGTCCCCACAGGACCTTCATCACATTGCTGGATGTTGCGCGTCCCCACACGATTCTGGATGTCCCGCGTCCCCACGCGATCCGGCTGCTGGCCTCAGACATCGTTTCTCCTTTGCAGTCAGGCCCTCATGCGGCGGCACGCCCCCAACCACATACGCCCCGTGGCTACAATGGTCGTTCACCCGCCGGCATCGGGCACGCGATCAACGGCTCTCGGACGGCTTTCGCACTCCGAGTTCCAGTTGTCTCCACGCTAATCCACCCGCCATGAACCCGCAACTTGCTTCCGGTCCCCAAGCAAGGCACACGAGCCAGCATGCAACGTCCCAATCCACGCACCCTGGCGGTACTGGCTGCGCTCGCCGCGTCGGCGGCGCTTGCGTTCGCCTATGCACTGGAAATCTGGGACGAGCTGCCGCCATGCGCCCTGTGCCTGGTGGAGCGCTGGCCATACCGGATCGTCATCGTTCTCGGCTTGCTCGCCGCCATCGCACCCGCGCGCCTGATCCGCTTCCTGCTGACCCTGGCGGTCCTGTGCCTGCTCGCCGATGCCGCCGTCGCCGCCGTGCATGTCGGTGTCGAGCTAGGATGGTGGCCGAGCCCGCTGCCGGAATGCGCCGCGCCGCATCTCAGCGGCATCTCGATCGCCGAACGCCTGGCCTCGATGCCGGCCCGTCCCGCCAAGCCCTGCGACGAACCGACGTTCCTGATCCCCAGCCTTCCCCTGTCGCTGGCGGCCATGAACATGCTGTACGCCCTGGGATTTTCAGCGGCTTTGACAATATCCATGGCTGTAGGGAGAAACAGGCGATGACTGGCGAGCTTCCCGGCGACCTTCCGTCGGAGGTCAGGACCGAACGGATGATTCGCGTCGATCACGCCGGCGAGTATGGCGCGACCCGTATCTACGCCGGCCAGCTCGCCGTGCTCGGACGTGGCCGAAAGGGTGATCTGCTGCGCCACATGCAGGCCCAGGAGCAGCACCACCTGCGCACGTTCAACGACCTGATCGCCGACCGGCGGGTGCGGCCCACCGCGCTCCTGCCGCTCTGGCACGTCGCCGGGTTCGCCCTCGGCGCGGTCACCGCCGCGATGGGGGAAAAAGCCGCCATGGCCTGCACCGTCGCGGTGGAGGAGGCGATCGATGCCCATTACGCGGCCCAGCTCGAAACCATTGACGTCGAGGAGCCGGAGCTGCGCCAGACCGTGGAGAAATTTCGCGCCGAGGAACTGGAACACCGCGATCTCGGCCTGGAACACGGGGCCGAACAGGCGATCGGCTATCGGCTGCTGTCGCGCATGATCAAAGCCGGTTGCCGGGTCGCGATCGCGGTGAGTGAGCGGGTTTAAATCCGCGACACGCCGGCGGACGTGTCCTGGCGTGCGATCGTGGGATGTTGAGCCCGCCCCGGGCGTGAATCGCCCACGCAAACAGTCGGCTTGTGATAAGTCCGATCGTAATCTGTTACACTCTGGAGCCCGAAATATCGCGATCTCGCCACATTTCCGGCGGCGTTTGGACGCGATGGCGTGGTGAAAAGTCCGTTATGATCTTCACCATTTCATCATCATGCGTCATGTACTCCGCTGGTTTCTCATGATCGCCGGTCTTGCCTGGGCGTTGCCCACGAAGGCGCAGCCTGCCATTCCGCCGGCCCTGCTGGACTATGCCGGCAGCGCGCTCGGCGACCTGATCGACAGCGCCCGCCAGCAGGCCATCGCCGATGGCGTGCGGCCGATCCCGCCGGCGATCTATCACGCCTTGCTGGGCTATTTCCCCGCCGCGCTGCTGCAGCGCTGCCGCTTCGCCACCGGAACAAGTCGGGCGCTCACCCTGCCGGCGCTGGCATTTTCATACGGCGACGCCACCGCGATCACCCTTGGGGATGTCGTGCTGTTCAAATCGGACCGCGTCGCGGAAACCGATCTGAAGACCTGGGCGCATGAACTGACCCACGTCATGCAATACCAGCGCTGGGGCATCGGCGGGTTTGCCGAACGCTACGTGCGCGACAGCGCCGCGGTGGAGCAGGAGGCGATCGACAATGCCAACCGCTTCGTCGGATGGCGCGGCGAGCACGCCGCCCGATAGGGCGGGCGCCGGATTTTCCCCTAAGCCGCCACCCCCAGGTCGTCCGCCGTCGCGGCCTTGATCAGGTCAGCACCTTTTTCCGCGATCATGATCACGGCGGCGTTGGTATTGCCGGATGGCACCGTCGGCATGATGGAGGCGTCGATCACGCGCAACCCGGCGATGCCGTGCACCCGCAGCCGGTCATCGACGACAGCCATCGGGTCCTGGCCCATCTTGCAGGTGCCGATCACATGGTAGGTGGTCTGGCCATTCTCGCGGGCGAACTGCAGCCACTCGGCATCGGTCTGCACCCTGTCGCCGGGGTTCATCTCGTAGGCGCGGTATTTGTCCATGATGCGGTTGTTGATGATGCCCCGGCCGATTTTCATCCCCTCCACCAGGACGCGCTGGTCAATCGGGTCGTCCAGGTAGTTGGGGCGGATCGCCGGGCTCGCCTGCGGATCGCTCGATTTCGCGTGGATCGACCCTTTTGACTCCGGACGGCATTGGTAAATCGTGAGAGTCATCCCGGGTTCGGTTTCCAGGTCGCGCTTTTGCGCATTGCCGTAGCTGGCATGGGCGAAATGGTACTGGACGTCGGGTTCCTCCAGTTCCGGTCTGGTTTTGATGAAGCCGAAGGCGATACCGGCGGTAAAGGTCAGGATCCCGCGTCGCTGGGTGTAGTACTTGACCACCTCCTTCGCGAGGGCCAGGCCGCGGCTGCGCTCGTTTAGCGTGACCGGCAGCTTCACCCGCCAGTTCATGCGCGGCGCATAGTGATCGCGGTAGTTCTCGCCGACGCCGGGAAGTTCGTGCGTGACCGGAATTCCGAGCGAGGCGAGCAGCGAGGGATTGCCGATGCCGGAGAGTTCCAGGATGTGCGGTGATTTCACCGCGCCGGCGGATACGATGACCTCGCGGCGGGCGCGGGCTTCCTTGGCCTCACCGCCCTGGGTGTAGACGACGCCGACCGCGCGTTTCCCGTCCAGCAGCACTTTCGTGGTGTAGGCCTCGGTTTCGATCTTCAGGTTGGGACGGTTGCGCACCGGGTCGAGGTAGCCGCGGGCGCAGGACCAGCGCTCGCCGTTCTTCTGGGTGACCTGGAAGTAGCCGAAACCTTCCTGCTGGCCGTTGTTGTAGTCCTTGTTGCGGGGAAATCCCTGATCCACCGCGGCATCAATGAAGGCGTCGAGCAGTTCGGCGCGTTCGCGCATATGTTCGACGTTCAGCGGGCCGCCACGGCCGCGCGAGTCATCGCCGCCCGGGCCAAAATGTTCGGCCTTGCGGAAATAGGGCAGCACCGAGTCGTAGCTCCAGCCACGGTTCCCGAACTGTGCCCAGGTGTTGTAGTCCAGCGGATTGCCGCGGACATACAGCATGCCGTTGATGGAGCTGGAGCCGCCCAGGGTGCGTCCGCGCGGGATGGGAATGCGGCGGTTGCAGGCGTTGGGTTCCGGCTCGCTTTCGAAGTTCCAGTTGTATTTCGGATTGTTGAGCAGCTTGGTGAAGCCGGCTGGGATGTTGATCCACATCGAGCTGTCCTTTGGCCCGGCCTCCAGCAGCAGAACGGAGCAGCCCCGGTCCTCGGTGAGGCGGTTTGCCAGCACACAGCCGGCCGAACCGGCGCCAACGATGATGTAGTCGAACTCGGCCATCTCTCATCCCCTGTTTGTGACAATTCTCATAGCCCCAGGGGCGGTCGCGGGGAAGGCTCGCGGCTTTGCGCCGGACGGGGGGTGTGGCAAGGAAGCCGCACGATGGGGGATGCAGCACGATTCTCCTTTCTGTCCCTGCTGCGGCATGGGACCGGAAAGGCTTGGGAGAGGCAGTGGCGGGACGCTCAGCCCAGGGCGTCGTACGACGTGGTGATCGTTGGTGCCGGTGGTCACGGTCTAGCAACGGCTTATTACTTGGCGCGAGACCATGGTATTCGCAATGTCGCGGTGCTGGACAAAGGCTGGCTGGGCGGCGGAAATACCGGGCGCAACACGACTATTATACGGTCGAACTATTTGCAGCCGGCGAGCGCGGCGCTTTATGAGCATGCGCTGACGTTGTGGCGGGACCTGGCGCAGGCGCTTAACTATAACGTGATGTATTCGCCGCGCGGTGTTTTGATGCTGGCGCATACCGAACACGATGTGCGGGTGTTCAAGCGGCATGTTCATGCCAACCGCTTGCAGGGGATCGATAATGAGTGGCTGACGCCGGTCGAGGCGAAGGCGTTCTGTCCGCCGCTGGCGATCGGGGCCGATCGGCGCTATCCGGTTTTGGGTGCGGCCCTGCAACGGCGTGGTGGCGTCGCG
>DATARX010000401.1:0-2946 GCA_036263955.1 Rhodopila sp. | reverse complement strand
GGGCAAGCCGGCGATCGCGGTCACCAATCCGGCGGGGAAACACTTCAAGCCGGCGGACGACGTGCTGGCGGCGATCGGCATCAAGATGGTGATCTATCCGCAGGAGATCCTGGCGGCGACGGTGCTCGCGGTACGCGCGGCACTCGCTGGCCTGAACGGTGGAGCGAAGGCCGCGATGGCAAACGCCGTGGATTTGGCGGCCGCAATCCGGTCTGGCGACTACCTGGCACTGGATGAGCGGCTGGCTCGCGGAGGGTGACCGCGGCGGCGGCGCTCAGGGCACCACCGCAAGGAACAGGAAAACCGCCAGGATCACCAGATGCACGGCGCCCTGGAGCACCGTCGTGCGCCCGGTGCCCAGCGTCATCAGCGATACCAGCAGCGTGAGACCGAGCAGCACCTGCTCCTTCGATTCCAGTCCGAGCGCCACGGGGGTGCCCAGCACGACCGAGACGACGGCGACGGCCGGGATGGTCAAGCCGATG
Source organism: Rhodopila sp. (assembly GCA_036263955.1). Lineage (GTDB taxonomy): Bacteria > Pseudomonadota > Alphaproteobacteria > Acetobacterales > Acetobacteraceae > Rhodopila. The sequence continues at coordinate 2,461 of DATARX010000401.1, read as the reverse complement.
CTGGCGAGCGCCGAACCGAGCGCCAGGTTCATGCTGGTCTGCAACTGATTGGCGCGGGCAGCCCGCAGCGCGGCCAGCCCTTCGGGCATCAGCACCACGGCGGCGATAACAATGCCCACCACCGCCTGCGGTGCCCCGACCGCCGTTATCACGGCAGCCATCGCGGGCGTCAGCGTCTTTGCCAAGCCAACCACGGCCACGAGGGAGATCAGCAGTAGCGCGAGGCTGGCGAGTACCGCTGCACTGCTCGGTAGCGGCGCGTGTGCCTCCTCGCCCGGCGCCACGCTAAGATCCGGAGCCGGAAGGAAGTATTCGCGATGTCGCACGGTCTGTACCAGGACGAACACGCCATAGAGCACCAATGAGACCGTGCCTGCGAAGATAAGTTGCGACGGGCTGAAGACAGGCCCGGCCGCCGCTGTGGTGAAGTTCGGCAGCACCAGGGAGAGCGTCAGCAGCGCCGACAGCACGGCCAGCGCCGAGCTCGCGCCCTTGGCTTGAAATTCCTGCTCGTGGTGCAGCACCCCGCCCAGCAGCAATGAGAGGCCGACCAGGCCGTTGAGGAGAATCATGACGGCGGCGAAGACGGTGTCGCGCGCCAGCGCCTCGCTGCCCGCCTTGCCGCTGAGCATAACGGAGACAATCAGCGCCACCTCGATGATCGTGACGGCAAGCGCGAGGACGAGGGTGCCGAAAGGCTCGCCCACCCGGTGCGCCACGATCTCGGCGTGATAGACGGCCGCGAACACTGTGGCGACCAGCACGGCCGCTTCCGCGGCGACCATGACTGTGCCGCCCATCCCGGCCACGGAGCTCGCTATCAGTGTGCCCCAGGCCAAGAGGGGCCACACCCAGGCCCACCACGGCATCCGCCCCATCATGCCCACGCCTTCGTTCCTGCTCATAAAACTCGGCTCGCACGTCGATTGACCTCCTCCTACCACTCCCGACGGGGGTACGTCCTCCGTGTGGTGGAAGCCGGACAACTTATAGGACCGATTTCCACCCTCCGCGGCCCGCGCACGCCTGTTTCGCGGCCGATGGAATCCGAGGCGGGTTCCCGATCCCGGACCCGGCCTCGGACAGGGTTGGCATCAAATTCCCACGTCAGGGCATGCGATATGGCTTGCATAATGAAAGCATGTGTTCTATGTAGCTTTCATAATGGAAGTCTCAGTCATGCAGCACGCCAGTTTCGCCGCCATGGACTGCCCCATCGCCCTCAGCCTGGAACGGGTCGGCGAATGGTGGAGCATCTTGATCCTGCGCGATGCCTTCCATGGGCGGACGCGCTTCGACCAGTTCCAGAAAAGCCTGGGGATCGCACCGAACATCCTATCCCGGCGGCTGCGGGGCCTGGTCGCGGCTGGATTGCTGACGAAATCCCGCTACAGCGAACGCCCGCCGCGAGACGAATACCTGCTGACGGAGCGCGGGCGGGATTTCCGGCCGGTGCTGTGGGCGCTGCTGGCATGGGGCAACAAGCATTTCATGCCGGAAGGCCATGGGATCACGCTGATGGACACCGTCACCGGCCTGCCCGCCGACCCCGTGATGGTCGACGGCAACAGCGGCAAGCGGATGGACCAGACGGTTGTTCGCTCGATCCGACCAACGCCGCGTAACGAAAACATCAGGAGACAGTCATGAGCACCACGGTGGTAGAACGCGCGCCGGACGTCCGGGTGCGCGGCAGTCGGTTCGGTCTAAAACATGCAGCGATGATCGGCGCCGCCCTGATGATTGGTGCCGGTGCTACCTGGTATGGTTACAACTACTGGACCAACGGCCGCTTCATCGAGAGCACCGACGATGCGTATGTCGGCGGCGACGTCACGACGATGGCGCCCAAGGTGTCCGGCTTCATCGCCGAGGTCGCGGTGACCGATAATCAGGTGGTGCGCCAGGGCGACCTCCTCATCAAGCTGGATGATCGCGATTACCGCGCCGCCCTTGCGCGGGCCGAGGCGATGGTGGCAGGCCAGCAGGCTACGCTGGCCAACCTGGACGCGACACGCCGCCTGCAGGAGGCGGTGATCAGACAGGCCCAGGCCGGGATCATCGCCGCGGACGCCGAGACGGTGCGCGCGCGCGCAGACCAGGCCCGGTTCGAGACGTTGTCGCGGACTGCGGCGGCATCCGTGCAGTCATTCCAGAAGGCTGACGCCGACTACAAGCAGGCGGTCGCCGGTGGCGACAAGGCCAGGGCCACCCTGGACGCCGCGCAGCAGCAGCTGACGGTGATCGACACGCAAAAGCTGCAAACGCGGGCCGCGCTGGATGCGGCCATCGCGGACCGTGACACTGCGCGGCTGAATCTGGGCTACACCGAATTGCGAGCGCCGTTCGACGGCGTGGTCGGCAATCGCAGCGCTCGGACCGGCGCGTTCGCCGGGGTCGGCGCGCAACTGATCGCCATCGTGCCGGCACACGGCCTTTGGGTGGACGCAAACTTCAAGGA
>DATARX010000397.1:0-3314 GCA_036263955.1 Rhodopila sp. | reverse complement strand
TCCATCGACGGGCTGCCGGTCGCCGGATCGCGCACATGGATATGCGCCACCGCCGCGCCGGCCTCCGCCGCCTCAAGCGCGGCGTTGGCAATCTGCTCCGGCGTGATCGGCAGATACGGCGTCTGGTCCGGTCGCGTGAGGTTGCCGGTGATCGCGCACGTAATAACGACTTTCGGATGCATCGACGCGCTTCCCCTCAAAGGTGCCGCCCGCCATCCACCTGGATGACGGAGCCGGTTGAAAATGTCAGCGTGGTCGCACAGGCCAGGATCGCACCGGCGATGTCGTCGACCGAGGCGATCCGCCGCAGCGGCGTGCTGGCCGCGATCTTCGCCGACGCCGCCGCGTCCCGCCCGACGACGAAATCCGTGTCCACCACGCCCGGCGAGACGGTCAGCACCCGGATCGCTGGTGCCAGCGCCCGGGCCAGCGCCGCCCCCATCACATCCACCCCCGCCTTCGACGCGCAGTAGGCAATGTTGGACCCAACCGCCGTTGTCGCCGCGATCGACGAAACATTGACCACCAGCCCGTCACCGCTCGACCGCAGCAGCGGCGCGAACGCCCGCACCGATGCAAACGGGCCGCGCCAGTTGACCGCAAAAATCCGGTCGATCAGCGCATCATCCAGTCCATTTAGGTCGGAATGCGCAACCGGCCGTGTCACGCCGGCGGCGTTCACCAGGATATCGGCCCGCCCGAACGCGCCGCCGACATCACCAGCCAGGCCAACCAGCGCCGCCGTATCGGTGACATCGGCCACATAAGCCCGATGGCCGTCACCCGGCAGCGTCCTGACAACCGCCGCCGCCTTGGCGATATCGCGGCTGGCAACCACGGCAACCCGCGCACCGGCGGCGGCAAAATGGCGGGCCGCAGCGGCGCCGATCCCGCTCGACCCGCCGGTGACAACGGCAACCTTAGCGGCGAGACTATCCGAAGTATCAGACATCGGGCGGCTCAACGGATCGGTGGCGCGGGAATGCGGGTTTCGCCCGGCTCAACCACCAGGTCATATGCAAGCGTGTAGAACGGCGGCGGCACGTCGGGCACCGGCGCCTCCCCGCTTTCATGGCGCACAAATTTGCCGATCAGCGAACCGATGACGCTGAACGTCACGTCGTTGTTCAGTTGCTCGTCGTCGTCGGCGAAGACCTGGGTAATCAATGTCTTGTAGCCCGGCGCCGTGACCATGAAATGCAGGTGGGACGGCCGGAACGGATGGCGGCGCTGCACACGCAACAAATCGCCGCTCGGACCATGCACCGGCACCGGATAGCCCGCGGGTTTGACGGAGCGGAACCAGAAGCGCCCGTCCGCATCAGACGTGAAAATCCCACGCAGGTTCATGTCGTCCTGATTGGGATCCTGCACCTCGTACAGGCCAACCGGCGAGGCCTGCCAGACATCGACATGCGCCCCGGCGACCGGCTTGCCCTGGGCATCCGTCACCCGCCCGGCGACGAACAGTGGCATCCCAGGCGTTTCCGACCGCGCGATCGTGTCGCCGTTCGCGCATTGCGGCGCATTCAGGCGCCAGAACGGACCAAGCAGCGCCGCCGCGGTTTGGCCGGGACCAATCGGGTTGTTCAGCAGCCCAACCAGCGTCGATACACCAATGATGTCGCTGAACAGCACGGCCTCATTGTGCGAATCATTGGTCGCCTGCCCGATCGCATTCAGGAACTGCAACCCAGTTTCGAACTCCTGCTCGCTCGGCCGAATCTCCCGCACAAACGCATGCATGTGGCGAACCAACGACGCCATCACCGCCCGCAGGCGCTCATCCGGTGCGGCCGCCATCGCCTGCAGCACCGCCTCCGTCACCTGCGTTTCGTTTTCCAGGATCATTCTCGTGCCCCTCATGCAGATTTTCTATGCAAACGATTGCATGTCCCCTGCTACGTCGATTGACGAAGGAGGTCAAGAGGCAGGCGACCTGAGATAGGCCCCCACCAGCCACAACGGCCTTACCGGCACCGCCAGAACCGCCGTCAGGCACCGCTTTATGCGCAGAGGACGCCGAGCATCCGAGTTCGCAGAGACAATCCAGAACACGCCCGGTCGACATGAGGTCGATGGCAAAATCACACCCACTATGCTAACTTCTGCAAACGTTTTCAGGGAAAGATCATGGCTCGGGTCACCGTCACGGACGTCGCGAAGGCCGCCGGCGTCCATCCGTCGACCGTCTCGCGCGCGCTCAAGCCGGAAACGCGCTCACTGCTGACCGAGGAAGTCGCCACCCGCGTCCTCGCCGTCGCCGCCCAGCTTGGCTACCACCGCAACACCTTCGCCGCCGGCCTGCGCACAAGGCGGTCGGAGATGGTGGGCGTCGTGCTGCCCGACATGACCAACCCGGTCTTCCAGCCGATCCTGCGCGGCATCGAGGAAGCGCTGGACGCGGAAGGCCTGGTCGCGATCGTCGCCAATGCCGGCACCGACCCCGACCGGCAGCGCAGTGTCATCCAGCGCCTGCTGGCGCGGCAGGTCGACGGCCTGATCCTGGCAACCGCTGCGCGGCGCGAAACCAGCATTGATCTCTGCCTCGCCGAAAACGTCCCGGTCGTCCTTGTCAACCGCAACGAAACCACGCATCGCGCGTGTTCCGTCATTACCGATGACGCGGCCGGGATGGGGCTCGCCGTCACCCATCTTCGGGAACTTGGCCACACATGCATTGGACACCTCGGTGGTCCGCAAACCGCCTCAACCGGCGCCGGACGGCTAAAGGGCTTCACCGACGCAATGACCCAAGCCGGGCTGGATCCCACATCCACCGTCGCGGCGACCGCCTTCACCCGGGAAGCCGGTGAACCGGCGGCAACCCGTCTGCTGAACGCCAGTCCCGACCTCTCCGCGGTGGTCGCGGCCAACGACCTGCTGGCACTTGGCCTCTACGACGTGTTGCGCACACGGCGCCTGCGCTGCCCGGACGACATCTCTGTTGTCGGCCACAACGACATGCCGCTGGTTGACATGATCGCACCGCCGCTGACGACGATCCGGATCCGCCACCGCGAAATGGGGTTGCAGGCCGCGCGACTAATGCTCGACCTGATGCGCAAGACATCCGAAGGCGTCGTGGACATCGTTCTGCGGCCCGAACTGATCGTCCGAGCCTCGACCGCCGCCCGCTAGAGTGTGATCGCCAGAGGCTGACTCAGTCAGAGGGCGTGAATCACGCGATCAAACAAAGAGTTAGACCATGATCGACCACCGAAAGACCGGTCAACCTCAAACGATCATGGTCTAGGCGGGCGATCAACTCAGGCCGTCTGCCGGATCAGCGCGGCCCATCGATCCAGGATCGG
>DATARX010000268.1:0-1593 GCA_036263955.1 Rhodopila sp. | reverse complement strand
CGAGGTCGCCGCGATTTTCCCGGTCTCCACGGCGGCCATGGCAAAGCCGCGATAGGCGTTGGCGGCGATCTCGTCGCAGATGCGGCGATAAGCACCGACGCCGCCGATATAGGGCATGAAGATGCGCGGTTTGCCGGGGATATTGGCACCCATGTACCAGGAAGCGGCTGAGGGGTACAGGGTCGTGTGGGCGACCTCATTGACGTGGTCGACCCAGTCGTCCTCGGCTGCCAGGGTCGGTTCGATGCAGTCAAGCTGGTGGCTGACCAGGTGGCTCAGGCAATCGGCGATCCAATCGACGTGCTGCTCGATCGAGACGATCATGTTGCTGAGCACGGACGGGCTGCCGGGGCCGGTGATCATGAACAGGTTCGGGAAACCGGCGGTCATCAGGCCGAGATAGGTGCGGGGGCCGGCGGCCCATTTGTCCGCCAGCGCCTCCCCTGCCCGGCCGACGATGCCCATCCTTGTCAGCGCGCCGGTCATGGCGTCGAAGCCGGTGGCGAAGACGATGGCATCGAACGCGTACTCCTTGCCGCCGACGCGCAGGCCGTCCGGCGTGATCGCGTCGATCGGCGTGGACTTCACGTCCACCAGATCGACGTTCGGGCGGTTGTAGGTGACGTAGTAGTCGGTATCGACGCAGATGCGCTTGGTGCCGATCGGATAGAAGGTGGGGGCCAGCAGATCGGCCGTCGCCTGGTCATCGACCATGGACCGTATCTTGGAGCGAACGAACTCGGCCGCGGTGTCGTTGGAGGCCTTGTTGAAAATAAGGTCGTTAAACGCCGCCATGAAGGTGAGGCCGCCGTGTTCCCAGCGCTTTTCGTATTCCGCCAGCCGCGCCGGTTCCGGCGTCTCGATCGCGGACTGGTCATTCGGATTGGAAAGGATGCCGTTGCGGGTCATCCTGGCTTCGGCACGCCTGGCGGGATAGGCGTCTTTCCAGGACCGGGCGTAGGCCGCGGGCATCGGGCGGTTGCGCGAGGGGATGCTGAAGTTCGGCGTGCGCTGGAAGACGGTCACGTGTTCGGCCTGGGCAGCGATCACCGGGATCGACTGGATGGCTGACGATCCGGTGCCGATGACGCCGACCCGCTTGCCGGTGAAATCGACGCCTCCGTGCGGCCAGTGGCCGGTGTGGTAGATCTGGCCCTTGAAACTGTCGAGGCCGGGGAAGTCGGGCATGCGCGCGGCGGAGAGGCAGCCGGTGGCCATGACGCAATAGCGCGCCGAGACCGCGTCGCCACGGTCGGTGCGGACGGTCCAGCGATGGGCGGACTCATCAAAGACGACGCCTGTCACGCGGGTTTCGAAGCGCATGTCGCGGCGCAGGTCAAAGCGATCGGCGACGAAGTTGGCGTAGCGCAGGATTTCGGGCTGGCCGGCGAACACCTCGCTCCAGTGCCATTCCTGCTGCAGTTCTTCGGAGAAGGCGTAGGAATATTGCATGCTTTCGACGTCGCAGCGGGCACCGGGATAGCGGTTCCAGTACCAGGTGCCGCCGACCCCGGCGGCGACATCGAACACGATCGCGGACAGACCAAGGCCGCGCAGGCGGTGCAGCATGTACATGCCGCCGAAACCGGCGCC
>DATARX010000332.1:0-8439 GCA_036263955.1 Rhodopila sp. | reverse complement strand
CCCCAAGCTGTGACCTGCGACACTGCTCCGGCGCTTTTGCGGCTATTGGGATGATTTGTCCCGGCCCGCTGTGCCTCCAACCCTGGCTTCCCCGGGGTCTGTACCACCGCCGCCCTGGTGGTTCGGGACATTTTTCGCGTGATCGCGAGCCCCGCAGTCGACCGGGAGTGGTCATAAACTACAACCAGAGGCCGACACGCCCGCCCTCCTTCCCGAAAGTAGCGGCCGAATGCTCGTGCAGTGACACCAGGTCGCCGCCACTCCGGGTCGATCGCACAACCCGTGTCATGTCCCTGAGAGGCCTGTTCCGCACCGGCGTTGAGGTGTTCCGCTCAAGTGACCGATATGCCTGCGGGCTCGACAGCTGGATGGTCCGCCGAGGGCTTAGATCGGCAGCCCATAGACGCCTACGGGTTTTTTCCAAGAAGTCGCGATCAATAACTTTTTTTAAGAAATCCGCCGGGCTTTTTTAATTAAGAGATACGTAATACGCATGTATATATATTCGTCATCGAGACTTGTTGTTGCAAACTCGCCTGAAAGGGGTTGAGAATGTCCGTAAGCCTGCCGGAGCGTCATGGACGGCCCCATCAAGCAGTGGCACGGGCGTTACACGGCCGGCACCGCGGCATAGTTGCAACTGTATCGAACTGTGGCGCGAACCGCGTAAGGGTTGACCTATCTGCGGTGACGTCCGGATGCAGAAACGGCGATTAGCCGCCAGGAAAAAGTCTGTATTCGGGCAGGTGGCGCACGGACACATACAAATAATGTAGCTACGGAGACAGAAAAATGCGCACCGCTGCCCGAGAGCCCGGCCGCCTTGGGGGATGCGTACGCAAAATTAGATCGTAGTTTACGACGCATTTGTATTGATGTCTGCGCGATGAATACTTCAACCGAGGTCGTACCGCCCCACCGATATTCACAGGCGAGACCGGGAATGCGTGAAAGATTCCATTTGAAAGGGACTTCCCAGTCCCGAGCGGACGAGAATTACAAGAGTAATATGACAATAAATCAGTAATATCGAATGATACCGATATCGCTCGGGCCTCGGTAGGCAGCACTCAAATATCGGGAATGACCCCGATTGAAAGAAGGATAGGATGCATCGTCTACCGGTCGGTGTCACAGTTCTCAGTTGCGGCCTCCTCGGTTGGTCCTTCGCCGCGCAAGCCCGACAATTTCTCGGCTTCGGACAGGGGGGCATCCCCAACAGCCTGGCTTTCGAGAATTACCCGACCCTCGACCAGAGCTCCACCGGTAGAGACACGGTCTCGGACTACACAGAATTGGCCTATTTCACCAAAACCGGATTGACCGGCACGACGCGCGACCAGTTCGAATACTTCGTCGGTGCCGATATCGGTTATACCGATCCGAAAGGTGACCCGAACACCAGCGGAGCCGGCTTCGCTTATCCTGAAATCGGCCTCGAATACTATTACAATGTCATCCAGCCCACAGCCCCCGCCGGATCGCCCCACTACTTCACGTTCTGGACCGGTCCGGAAGTGTGGCTGAACTTCCCCAACGGCAACACCCAACCCTCGGGCTACGGCGCGGGTGCCGACCAATACTCTTTCAACATCAGTGACCTCAGTTTCATCGCGGTCGGGAAATGGGATTTCACCTTCGACCCGGTTGAGGTCCACTACGGCTTTCGCAACCAGAACAGCACAGCGGTCGCCGGAAATCCGCTACAGTCCTTCAAGGCGCAGTCCGGACTCAGCCTGACCTTCGGTGATATCGGTTTCGGTTACCAGCTCACGCCCGACCTTGTGGTGGGTGTTCTCCAGCAGTTCAACGCCAACAACGTCGCCGATTCCAACTATGCGCCGTCCCAGGAAGGCTTCATTGGTCCCGGCTTCACCTACGCCGGTTTCCGCAACGCCGGCATCGTCTTCGCCGGCGCGTTGCAGACCGACTATTATCGGGAAAACACCGCCCACAATACCTATCTGGCGCTGTGGATCACCCAGCGATTTTGATTGCGTGGAGCCGAACCGGGCCGAACCGGGCGACGGCGCGTCCCTCGGCCGGGAGCCGGATCCCACTGGCCTTCCGCCGCGATAACGGTCGCGGCAGCACACGCAGCGAACACGGCCGCATCCCGGAGATCCCGACGACCTTACTTCTGCGGCGAATGCGCAGCAGGTATAGGGTTGTCGGTCCCGCCGCCGCCACCGGCCGCAAAGGCCGGCGCCGCGGTGGCGATCGCCATGGCCGCCGCAGCGGCAAACATCAATCGCCTCATGTCAACTCCTCGGTCGTTGGGCTTCGGGGCAAGATCGCCCCGCTACAACGAGTTGCCATATGGAGCGCTGATGGAACGGCTAAAGCCGTGCCCGCGGAATAGGTGCTATTCTCCACCGCCAGCACTTGTGACGACTATTTAAGTGCGACCCTGCCTATGACGAACCATAGCGCGCGGATCGCGCTACGCCTCCCGCGGCCGCTCCCCCGACCGGGATGGAGCCAGCCGCCGCAGCCGCGGCTTGGGTTGCGGCGTCGTTGTGTCCAGCACCGCATGCAGCGCGGCCACGGTCTCCGGCGGCAGCCGGTGGATCGTCTGCGCCACCCGGTTCGCCAGTGCCGTCTGCTCCGGCGTCAACCCCGCGGTGTTCACCGTCACCCGCGGATTCGACAGCCGCGCCAATCGGGACAGATCATCCGCCTCATCCCAGATCAGCCCGAAATGCTCGTTTACCTGGTGCACCAGACCGGCACTGGGCGCCCCGCGCTTGCCGTGCTCCAGTGCCGACAGATATGCCGCCGACACCTGCAGCGCCTCGGCCAGTTGCTTCAGCGTGACGCCGCGATCGGCCCGCAAGGCACGCAACCGGGCACCGAACGGGGTCATCGGATGCGCCGCAGGATCAGCCGCACCGACCCCTGGTTCAACGCGTGCGGATGTGCCGCCCCGAGGATCAGCGGCCGGATTTCCGGCAGATTGAGCCAGTGCGGGAACTCCCGCCTAATCACCCCGCCGGTGTCGCCGCTGCCGCGTCCGGTCACCACCTCGACGCAGCGGACCTGGTCGGCATGCGCGCTGCGCAGGAACGAAACCAGGGCGTGGAAGGCCCGCTGCGCCGTCATCCCGTGCAGATCCAGCCGCCGATCGGTGGCCAGCTTGCCGCTTCGGAACCGCTGCCAGGTTGCGGTGTCGATCCCGCCGGGATGGTCGCCGACCGTCAGCGGCGAGGCCATCTTCCGCGGCTTGGTTGCCTGTGCGGCAACCTTGGGCCGCGTCGGCGGGTCCGGCTGCACGCCGGCCGGGGCCTGGAACTGGACCGCTTGCGGCACCGCCGCTTCGGGTTCGGACCGCCGCGCACCGCCGCGTCCGCGCAACGGCGTGAGTTGGCCGGCATAGCTCGCCCAGAGCGCCCGGTCGGCCTCACTCAAACCGCGGAGGCGGCGCGGCATCGGAGCAGGTTTCGTTCAACGTTACCGCCGCTCGCGTCACGGTGATTGCCATCGTGGTCGCTCGGATCAGCGGGGATCCCGCGACAGCCCCTTGGCGGCGAGGGCGTCCAGATACGCGGTCCAGCGCCGATCCTGCTCCTCGCCCAGTTCCCGCAGATACGTCCAGGAGAAAATCCCGGTATCATGCAGGTCGTCGAAAATAAGCCGCACCGCGTAATGCCCGACCGGTTCGATCCCGATGATCCCGACATGCCGCCGACCCGCCACCGTCTGCTTCTGCCCAGGGTTATGTCCCTGAACTTCGGCACTCGGGCTTTCCACGCGCAAGTATTCAGCGGGCAGGGCGTAGGCGGTTCCATCATCGAATGAGACATGGAGCACGCGCGTCGCCCGGTCCAGCCGGATTTCCGTGGGCGTCGCCATTATTGCTCCAGCTTCCGGGCTTCTTCCGGCAGCATGATCGGAATTCCGTCGCGGATCGGGTAGGCCAGACCGGCCTTGCGGCTGATCAGCTCCCCGGCTGCGCGATCATACTCCAGCGGTGCCTTGGTCAACGGACAAACCAGAACCTCGAGCAGGCGCGGATCGACCACCGGCTCGATCGGCGGGGCGGCGGTTGAATTGGAATCCGACATCGACGTTTCCTAACTGACCGAATGACCCGGCGGCAGATCAGCGCTCGCCGCGCCCATTTGCAACAGCGCCAGCAGCGTCGCGGCTCGGTCAGCATCGGTCGGTGCTTCCAGCAGCGCCTGCTTCTCCACCGGCTCGAACGGGCACGCCATGGCGAGGGTGATCACCAGCCCGTCATCCGACAATCCCCGAATCGCCTCCCAGTTGGCCTCGACACCGCGGCGGACGAAATAACCGCGCAATGCACCCAGGATCCTCTCCCGCTCGATCGCCACCTGCGGACGTTCCAGCGGCAGATCGTCCATATACAAGGAAAAATCACCGCGCACCCGCCGATAGCCGTTGCGCATGTCCAGTTCGGTGGCGACCGTAAACCGGATCAGCCCGGTCAGCGTGATCAGCAGCCGCCCGTCATCGGTCTCGCTGAATGACGACAGACGGCCAAGGCAGCCAACCCGGTAAAGCCCATCACCCCGGCCAGTGTCTGACGCATTCACATCCGGCTAAATCATGCCGAACATCCGCCCGGCCATCAATGAATCCTGCACCATCGCCAGATAGCGCGATTCAAAGATATTCAACGGCAGCTTGCCCCGGGGAAGCAGCAGCGCGCCCGTTAGCGGAAAGACCGCAAATTCGGACGGCAGATCCTCGGGCCGCGGGTGAAATACCGCCATTCAGCTAAACAGCAGCGCTGACAACCGCCGCCGGGCAGCACTTGTGGCGGGATCGTCGAAGCCCCAGGCCTCGAAGAATTTCAGCAATTGCAGGCGTGCCGCATCCTCGTTCCACGTGCGGGCGCGGCGAATGATTTCCAGCAGCGCTTCGGCGGCCTGCTCGCGCTCCCCCATCGCATTCAACGCCGTGGCGAGATCATACCGAGCCTGATGGTCGGCCGGGTCGGCGGCCAGTCGCGCCTGCAGCGATTGCAGCTGGTCCTTCGCCGCGCGGCCCTCTTTCGCCAGTAGCAGGGCGCTGCGAGCGCCGGCCACTTCGGCATGGTCGGCGATCTTTTCCGGCACCTGGGACAGCGCCTCCTCGGCGGCGTCCTCCTGGTCCATCGCCATCAACGCCCGGATCAGGCCACCCCAGGCGTCGCCATTCTCCGGTTCCTCGCCCAACAACGCGCTGAACAACTCACCGGCTTGCTGCGCATCACCTTGTTCGAGCGCGGCCTTGGCCTCGGCCAGCAGATCGGCGGTCGGCATGGATCCGCCGGTTGCCTTCAACAGTGCCTCGACAAAGCGCTTCACCTCGGATTCCGGCTGCGCACCTTGGAAGATATCCGCGATCTGGCCCTGCCAGAACGCCGCGACGGTCGGCACCGACTGCATCGGCAGGCCGAGCTGCGCCAGTTGCCGCACCAGGGCCTGGTTCTGGTCGATATCGATCTTCACCAGCTTCACCCGTCCGCCGGCGGCCTTCGTTACCTTTTCCAGCGTCGGCGTCAGTTGCTTGCACGGGCCGCACCAGGTCGCCCAGAAATCCACCAGCACGGGGATCTGGCGCGACGCCTCGATCACCTCCTGCATGAAGGTCTTCTGGTCGCCATCGACGATCATAGCGGCTGTGTTGGCGGAGGCAGGCTGGGCCTGGCCGATAATGTGGTCCATTGAGGGTGCTTCCCGGTCGTCGTCAGTCGTTCACGGTAGATGTAGCGGCCCCTGGTGATAAACAAGCACCTTTTGGGCCGCCGATTCCGGCCGACCATGCCGCGTTGGTTCGGCCTCGTCCAGGGCTATCGGACGATTTGAGGTGCGGGCGGTGCTGCCTTGGCATCACCCGCTGGGACTGCCATGGCCTTCGCTCTCAATCGTGCGGCCTTATTTCGCGAACGAATTCATGCAGCCATCTGTAAGGTTGTCCCAACCCCAGGCGGGCGAGCGACCGATCCCAGCGCCCGCTGACAACCTGGAGCCATTCGCTCACCGGCGAATCGGGCAACATCCGGGCCCAGGCGGCGATCGGCGCGGATCCGACCACGGAGGCTATAAGGCTCGCCACCAGCAGCAGGCGCAGCACCTGGACGGGGGTGCCGTACCGGCTGCTGATGGCATCGGCGATCCGCTGATCGGCTCCCGGTATTGGCACGGTCGATCCTAGAACTGAAAGTAGATGAACGGAGCGATACCATCCGGCCCCATCGCCGCGATCGCCGCGACCGCCAAACCCGCCCCGGTCGCCAGCGTCCAGTCGGGCACGGTCACCAGGCGCGCCGCGATCCGGTTCGACAGGTCGCCGGGAACAAATTGCATGGCCAGCCAGAGACCGATCAATCCGACCGTGAACGCGGAAGCCTGGCTGAAGCCCGGCGTCAGCGCGGCCAGTCCGCCAAGATAAGTCAGAACCGTGGCGTAACTGTCCGCGCGAAAGAACACCCATGTCAGGCAGACGAAATGAAACACCAGCAAAATTGCCAACACCCGCACCGTCCGGCTGTTCGCCCAGCGCGGCGGCAGTTTCGGCAGCGCGCGCTCGATCATCAGCCCGGCGCCATGGATCCCGCCCCACGCGACGAACTTCCACGCCGCGCCGTGCCAGATCCCGCCCAACACCATGGTGATCATCAGGTTGCGGGCCGTCAGCCAGCGACCCCCACGGCTGCCGCCCAACGGCTTGTAGAGGTAGTCGCGCAACCACGATGACAGGGAGATGTGCCAGCGCCGCCAGAATTCCTGCAACCCCGCCGCTCTGTAAGGCTGGTTGAAGTTTGGCGGAAACCGATAACCCAGCAGCGCGGCAAGCCCGATCGCGATGTCGCTGTAGGCACTGAAGTCGCAGTAGATCTGGATCGCATAGCCATACGCCGCCAGCAGCAGATCCAGCGACGAGAAACTCGCGGGATCGAAGAACACCGGATCGACCAGATCGGTCGAAAGGTAGTTCGCCACCACCACCTTCTTGAACAGCCCGCCCAGGATCAGCATGACCGGCGGCCCCAGTGCCAGCGTCGCCCGGGGCGGGCTGTACAATTGCGGCAAAAAGAACGACGCCCGCACGATCGGCCCCGCCACAAGCTGCGGAAAGAACGAAAGATACAACAGCATGTCGGTCAATCGGCGGCAGACCGGGACATCACCGCGATAGACGTCCACCACATAGGAGATGCCATGGAACGTAAAGAACGAGATCCCAACAGGCAGGATGATTTCAATAAACGGCAGCTCGCGGGTCAGGCCGATCTGGTGCGCCAGCGCGTTGACCGATCCGACGAAGAAATAAAAATACTTGAACACACCCAGGATTGCCAGGTGGATGCATACCGCACCGGTGACGATCCGCCGCCGCGTGCGCTGGACGCGGCTCGCGGCGATCAGTCGGCCGGCCGCGAAGGTGATCACCGAACTGCCGGCCAGCAGCAGGCAGAAATGCCAGTTCCACTGCGCATAGAAGACGTAGCTTGCCACCACCAGCGCCAGGGTGCGCGCCCGATGATGCCGGCGCAACGGCACCATGACCGCAGCGACCGCAATAAAGAACAGCAGGAAATCGAGTGTCGGGAACTGCATCAGCGCGGATGGGTCTGATCACGATATCGGTCGTAACCCTGCATGATCGCCGCGAACAATTGGTCGGCTGTCGCCCGATAACCCGGGGTCAGCAAATGCACATGATCGGCCGCGGCCATCGGCGGTTCGGTGCGCGCCCACCGCGTCATGCTGCAAGGACCACCCATCGCCGCGGACCAGTCCCAGAAATAGGCGCCGGCGGCCCGCGCGACCGCGCGCTGCGCCTCTCGCACCTCCGCCAGATGCGGCGGGATCATCCACCTCGGCGGGTCGCCCGGGCAGGCGCCGTCGGGATTGCCCCGCGCCGGACGGCTGCCGTCCGGCGGCCCGATCACCAGGATCGCGGCGCTCGGCGCGGCCTCATGCAAAAGCCTCAGCCGCGCTGCGTACCTCGACTGGTACTCACGGACATCCAGGTCGTTGCGGAACCCCTCGTTGGTCCCGAACGCAACCAGAATCAATGCGGGCTTAAGACGGCCCAGCTCCGCGTCGATGAAGCCGGGATCCCAACGCCCGATCAGGTCCGCGGTCGCGCCGATCGTGCCGAGGTTCGAGTACGTGACACCCCGGTGGTGCCGCAGAACGGTCCAGGACAGCAGATCCACCTTCCGCCCGCCGCGCACACGCAACGTCACGCTGTCGACGGCCGGCAGCGTCAGCCACAGCGATTTTCTCACCGGGCTTTCAGTATCGAATGAAATCGCCGGACCGGAACCGGGCGTGACCTCGATTCGTCCGCCGCCGGGCTGGCCAAGTGCCTCAAGCCGGACTTCATCGATGCCGCCCGGCTCATTGGCACGCACTGTCATTTCGGCAGGCCCGTCAGTGTGCTGGCGCAATGCGCTCAGTCCGTACGGACCGGGAGCAG
>DATARX010000319.1:0-5124 GCA_036263955.1 Rhodopila sp. | reverse complement strand
GGCGACGCGGAACGCATCACGCAGCAGGGTTGGAATCATCGTTGGCGAGACGATTTGGCACGACAGCTTCGTCAGTGGCCGCATCGCCGCCACGACGTCGACGATCTGGAACCGCGCCTGCCGCGATGACAGGACGCCCTTCTGGCCGGTGATCATGATCATCGGCATGGCGCCGAGCAGCGCGTAGGCCGCACCGGTCGAGAAATTCAGCGCGCCCGGCCCGAGCGTTGCGATGCAGACGCCCGGCTTGCCGGTGAGCCTGCCATACGTCGCCGCCATGAAGGCCGCAGCCTGCTCGTGCCGGGTGATGATGAGCTGGATCGACGATTTGCGGATGGATTCGACGACGTCCAGGTTTTCCTCGCCAGGAATTCCGAAGATCCGCTCAACACCCTCGTTTTCGAGAGCGGCGACGAGAAGATCGGACGCCTTGGCTGTCTGCCGTTGGTGCGCGCTCATGCGGACTGCTCCTGCGGGGAGGAGGATGATTTGGTCAGGAATACTGCGGACGCAATGGTGAGGGCACAGAACAAGTAACTATAGAACGACCCCGAGGCGCGCTTTTTCCGCGCGGTCTCGTGTCGAATGGAGAGCATGACCAGCTTCACCGCGCTCGGCATGGCGCCTGCAGCGGCCGCGTCGTTCAGCCCCGGTCAAACCGCCCAGGGGCAGCCGAAGAACGCCAGCGCGGGAAACCTCATTTAAACGCCCAGCGCAACGTCCTGGCGATCCCCAAGGTCCCGGCGCGCACCAGCGGCCGGCTGAGCGTCGGTGACGACAGCCCATGCATGCGCCGGGCCCAATCCGGCAGCAGGTCGACAGCCGCCTGCATTGTCAGCAGCTGCAGCGGCTCCGCCATGCGGTTCGGCGCGGGCTGCGTCAGAACCAGCCGCGCAACTTCCCGCGTACGCGCGTCGCACACCATGGTCGGCCGCATCGCATTGACCAGGGCCCGCGCCTCCGCCCGGCTGCGCGGGATCGGATCCGCGCCCAAGGCCAGCGCCACCTGCCCCATCTCGACGAAATACCGGTCCTGGTCCGTCGCCGGCATGTCCGGCTCCGCATACCGGATCCAGGCGCCGAGGAAACTCGTCGCCTCGGTCACATGCACCCAGGCCAGCAACCTCGGATCGTTCGCCGTATAGGCGGTCCCATCCGGCAACGTGCCGCGGACATGGGCATGGATCGCGCGCACGCGCCCGATCGCCGCCTCCGCGTCCGCGCGCGCGCCAAAGGTCGTCTGGGCGATAAAGCGCGCCGTGCGTCGCAGCCGCCCGTGCATGTCGTTACGAAAATTCGAATGATCCCATACCCCAGCCAGCACCGCCGGGTGCAGCATCTGCAGCAACAGCCCCGAAACGCCCCCGACCATCATCGAGGTCACGTCGCCATGAACCCGCCATGCCACCGCCTTCGGGCCGAACAGCCCATCGGGACGCCGCACCACCGGCTTTTCGCCGCGCGCGCGATCATTGAACAAGGCCACCACCTGGGCCGCGATCGCCCCTTTGATCGGCTTGGCGACAAGCGTCCCCAACGAGGCCGACGTGCCCCTTGGATACGGCATCAGAAACGGCCCCGCACTAAGATCGTAACGACCGGAAACCTGCGAGTTGATGGGAATGTCATGCTGCGTCAACGATAAGTAGGGATCGACGACGCGTATTGCCATGGGTCGGGCAGCGGGATCGCGGCCGCCGGACAAACCATCCGGATCCTTTTTCTCGATCCCACCCGCCTCACAATCATCCGCACCTTCCCGCTATCCCCCCTGCCCCGCCTGCGCTATACGCCCGTCATGGCCGCGGCGCGTTCTTGGATTCGCATCGCCGTCAATGTCGCCCTCGATGGCGGCATGGCGGCTCTATCGGTGCCGGTGGCGCGCTGGCTCGCCGATCCGGCCGCACCCGCATTGCATCCGCTGTGGAGCATCCCACTCGGTGCCATCACCTTGCTGCTCGCCGGCATCCCGTTCCGCCTGTCGCTGCAATTCTGGCGCTTCACGGCCATCGGCGACGTGCTGACCGTTGCCGCCAGCGCTGCCGCCGGCGCCGTGCTGTTCGCCGTCGCCACTGTATTAACGATCGGGGAACCGCCCAACCCGACCTTCCCGGCCATCCATGCCCTGACGCTGCTGCTGTTCCTCGGCGCGCCCCGGGTCATCTACCGCTGGCGCCGCGGCCGCCCCGCTGCCAAACCCGACCATCTGGATGCGGCCTCCATCCTCCTCGTCGGCAGCATCGAGGACGCCGACCTGTTCATCCGCGCGCTCGCCCAGGACCGCCGCCAGGCGTTCCGCGTGGAGGGCCTGCTCGCCTCCTCCGACCGGCAGACCGGCCGCCGCATCCAGGGTCACCGCATCCTGGGCTCGCTGAACGACGCCGCCACCGTCCTGGCGCAACTGCAAAATGAGGATCGCCTGCCTGGCACGCTCGTTTTCGTAACCCCCGAATTGTCCGGTGCCCGCCTCGCCCAGGTCGTCACCCAGGCCGACCACTTTGGGCTGCAGGTCCGCCAGGCCCCCCGCCCCACCGCGCTGGCCGACCCCGACAAGCCCCGCCCCGTCGAACTTCGCCCCGTTGCCATCGAGGACCTGCTCAACCGCCCGCAGGTCCCGCTCGACCGCGACGGCATGGCGCGGCTGATCCAGGGCCGCCGCGTCATCGTCACCGGCGCCGGCGGCACCATCGGCAGCGAACTCGCCCGCCAGGTCGCCGCCTTTGGCCCTGGCACCCTCATTCTTCTGGACAACGGCGAATACGCCCTCTGGCAGATCGACCTGGAACTGGCGGAAACCCACCCAGGCGTGAATCGCCGCACACTGATCGCCGACATTCGCGACGAAGCGCGGATCCGGGCGATCTTCGACGAACACCGCCCTGAACTGGTGTTTCATGCCGCGGCGCTGAAACATGTGCCGATGGTGGAGGCGAACCCGCTGGAAGGCATGGCCACCAACGCCGCCGGCACCCGCCATGTCGCCGACGCCGCCCAGTCCGTCGGCGCACTCGCCATGGTGCTGATCTCCACCGACAAGGCGGTGAACCCGACCAGCGTCATGGGCGCCTCCAAGCGCCTGGCCGAGATGTATTGCCAGGCGCTCGATATCTCGGCGCGGTCCGCCCACCAGGGGATGCGCTGCATTACCGTCCGCTTTGGCAACGTTCTCGGCAGCACCGGCTCCGTCGTGCCGCTGTTCCAGCGCCAGCTTGCCCGCGGCGGCCCGCTGACGGTGACCCATCCCGACATGCAGCGTTATTTCATGACGGTGCGCGAGGCGGTCGGCCTGGTTTTGCAAGCCAGCGTCCTCGGTGTCGGCGGCGCCTCGCTGCCCTCCGGCGAGAACGGCGGCATCTTCGTCCTGGACATGGGCGATCCCGTGAAGATCGTCGATCTCGCCCGCCAGATGATTCGCCTGGCCGGCCTACAGCCCGAACAGGACATCGAAATCCGCTTTACCGGCCTGCGCCCCGGCGAAAAGCTGTATGAGGAGTTGTTCCACGGCAAGGAACCGCCCGTTCCCACCGGCTATCCCGGCCTGCTGATGGCCTCCCCCCGTACCGCCGACCCCGCCATCGTCGCCCGCGCGATCGAGGAAATCGGCCACGCCTGCCGTGGCGGCCAGGTCAAGCTGGCCTTGACGCTGCTGGGCCGGCTCATCCCCGAATTCGAGCACAACGTCGACGGCAGCGCCGGCGAAATCCGAGCCTGAGCACGGCGGCAAAAGCGCGTGTTCCAGGCAATCACCTGAAGAGTTATAGCCCCATGCCCGACAAAGCGCCCATCCCGTTCCTGGACCTCAAGGCCCAGCAGGCCCGCATCGCCACTGATTTGCGCCGCCGCCTGGACGCGGTGCTGGAGCACTGCCAGTTCATCCTTGGCCCGGAAGTTCGTGAACTGGAAGCCGAACTGGCCAAATTCTGTGGCGCCAAACATTGCGTCAGCGTCAGCTCCGGCACCGACGCGTTGCAAATCGCCATGATGGCCGAGGACATCGGCCGCGGCCACGCCGTCTTCCTCCCCGCCTTCACCTACACCGCCACCGCCGAGGTGCCCCTGCTGCTCGGCGCCACGCCGGTGTTCGTCGACGTCGACCCCCGCACCTTCCAGATCGACCCGGCACACCTGACGCAGCGCATCGAGGACGTCCGCGCCGCCGGCAAGCTCAAGCCCCGCGCCATCATCGGCGTCGACCTGTTCGGCCAGCCCGCGGACTGGCCCGCCTTGGTGGACATCGCCCGCCGCAACGATTTGTTCCTGCTGGACGACCTTGCCCAAAGTTTCGGCGCGTCGCTGCATGGCAAGATGCTCGGCAGCCAGGCGGACGCCACTGCGACCAGCTTCTTCCCGTCCAAGCCATTGGGTGCCTACGGCGACGGCGGTGCGCTGTTCACCGAAAGCGAGGCGCGTGCCGACCTCTACCGTAGCCTGCGCACGCATGGCGAAGGCAAGACCCGCTATGAGGTTCTACGCACCGGCATGAACGGCCGGCTGGACTCGATGCAAGCCGCCGTCCTGCTGTCCAAGCTGACGGTCTTCCCGGAAGAGTTGCAGGCCCGCGAGCGCATCGCGATGGTCTACGACCAGCGTCTTGGCAACGCCGTAACCACACCGAAGCGCGTCCCCGACAGCACCAGCGCCTGGGCGATCTACGCCATCCTGCTGCCGGACGAGGCCACCCGCGACCGCACCCAGGCCGCCCTGCGCGCCGATGGCGTCCCAACCGCGATCTACTATCCCCGCCCGCTGCATCGTCAGCCGGCCTACAGCGCCCAGCACGACGGCACCTCGCTGCCGATATCGGAAAACCTGGCAACCCGCATCCTGGCGCTGCCCATCCACCCGGACCTGACCGACGAAGATGTGGAACGAATCTGCACCGCCGTGCTCGCAACCGTCTGATCGCCGTCGGCCGGCGGCCAAGCCGCCCGCCAATACACCCCGCGCAACCCGGGCCATCCGCTTCGCCATGGCCCGGCGCCCCGCCTATGGCTGGCAACGCAGGAATAACAGGGATTACACGGACCAAGCGCACGGATTACACGGACGTCAACGCAACCGCGCGAAGCCGCCCAGACTGAAGCGCCGAGACTATTGTCCTCTCGTCGCCGGTCGCCGCACCAG
>DATARX010000290.1:0-12815 GCA_036263955.1 Rhodopila sp. | reverse complement strand
CCGCCCAGCCGTTCGAAGGTCTGGTCCTGCAGCGCACGGACGATCTTGCCCTGCGTCTCCAGCGGCATGTCGGACACTTCGTCCAGCAGCAGCGTGCCGCCGTGCGCGCGTTCCAGCACACCCGCCCGGCGCGGATGCGCCGACGGATCGCTTCCTGCCTCCGTCCCGAATAGTTCTTCCTCGAAGCGTCCCGGATTGAGCGTCGCGCAGTTCATCACCACGAACGGGCCGGTGGCGCGGCGAGAGCGCGCATGGATCATCCGCGCAACGACTTCCTTGCCCGATCCTGCCGGCCCGGAGATCATCACACGCGACCCGGTCGGCGCCACGCGCTCCACCTGCGACCGAAGTTGCGCGATCAGCGCCGACTCCCCGGTCAATGTTGCCTCGGGTCCGGCGCGCAGCCGCAGCTCCACATTCTCCCGCGCCAGCGCCGCCGCTTCCAGCGCACGCCGAACCACCAGCAGCAGCCGATCGGACTGGAACGGCTTCTCGATGAAATCGTAAGCCCCGTGCTGGATCGCACCCACCGCCATCTCGATCGTGCC
The DNA here is from genome assembly GCA_036263955.1 of Rhodopila sp. GTDB lineage: Bacteria > Pseudomonadota > Alphaproteobacteria > Acetobacterales > Acetobacteraceae > Rhodopila. The sequence continues at coordinate 12,267 of DATARX010000290.1, read as the reverse complement.
ATGGCCGGAGATCATCACGACCGGCACAGCCGCCTCTTCGGCGTGCAGCGTCTCCAGAATCCCGATCCCATCCATGCGGGACCCTTGCAGCCACACATCCAGGATCACCAGCGACGGCCGCCGCGCACGAAATGCGCTGATCGCGGCTTCAGCATCGCCCGCGCCGCGCGTCTCGTAGCCCTCGTCGCGCAGAATCCCCTCGATCAGCATCCGGATGTCGGGTTCGTCGTCGACGATCAGGATGTCATGCGCCATGCGACACCTGCATCATCTCGCCGTCGGCCTCGGCTATCGCGCGAACGCGAGGCAACACGAGGCTCGCGATAGCCCCAGGCCCATCCGGCTGGTCTGCCAGGGTCAGGGTTCCGCCATGGTCTTCCATAATCTTCTTCACGATCGCCAGTCCCAATCCGGTGCCCTTCGGCTTGTGCGTCACATACGGTTCAGTCAACCGCGCACGGTCCTCCTTTGGCAGACCGACTCCATCGTCGCCAACCATGATACGGGCTTCGTCCGGTAGGTCTTGCACCGTCAGCGTGATATGACCAGCGCCTTCCCGTCCGGAGCCCTCGCGCATCGCCACCGCATCAGCCGCATTTTGCAACAAATTCGTGAGCGCCTGACGCAGCATGCGTCGATCGCACGGCACCACGGGTCCTCGCTCCGGTATGTTGGTCTCCCACCGGATGTTAGGCCGCGCGGTCTTTTGCAGAACCAAGGTTTCGCGGGCAATCCGGCCTATGTCCTCGGGTTTGATCACCGGCTGGGGCATCCGGGCAAACGCCGAGAACTCATCCACCATGCGGCCGATATCCCCGACATGGCGAATGATGGTATCCGCGCACAATGCAAACGTCTCGGGATCGGACTGAATTTCCTTGGCGAAGCGGCGCTTCAACCGCTCGGCCGAAAGCTGGATCGGCGTCAACGGATTTTTGATCTCGTGCGCGATGCGCCTGGCCACATCCGCCCAGGCAGCCTTGCGCTGAGCGGACTGCAATTCGGTGATGTCGTCGAACGTGACCACGAATCCGTCGGTTCGCCCGGCGGATAGTTCGGCGCCGATGCGCACCAGCAGGATACGCCGATGATTGGCTGGCCCCGTCTGGATTTCTGCCGTTCTCGCCCGCTCCGGATTAGCCGACACCTCCCGGAACAACGTGGCGAACTCCGGCACGATGGCCTCCAGCGGATGGCCCGTTGCCGCCAGCAGATCCAAACCCAGCAACTCGTCCGCGGTCCGGTTGGGCAGTTCGATCCGCCCCTGCGCGTCCAGCCCGATCACCCCCGCGGACACACCCGCCAGCACGGTCTCGGTAAATCGTCGCCGCTCGTCGATCTGGCTATAGGCATCCATCAATTCGGCCCGCTGGGCGCCGAGTTGGCCGGTCATGCGATTGAACGCCCGCGACAGCCCGGCGAGTTCGTCGCCGGTCGCCGGTTCCTGCACGCGCACCGACAGGTCGCCGCTGCGCACGCGTTCGGCGGCGCTGATCAGCATCCCGACAGGACGGGCGATCTGGTTCGCCATGATCAGGCCGATCAACCCGGCCGCCAGCAAAACCAGAAGCGCCACAATGGCGAAAATCCACGCGAAGGCGATCTGCAGCCAGGACCGGTTCTCGTCCAGACGCTGATACTGCGCGACCGCCTGTTCGGTGCGCTTCATGTAATTGAGGATACTCGGATCGATCGGTCGTCCGATCATCAGCATCAGGGCCGGCGTCGATTCCAGGCGGACAACCGCCCTCACCCGCGTGCCGTCACCGGCATTCAGGATTGCCACATCGCCGTTCATCGCCTGTTCGGTTGCCGACTGCGGCGGTGCCTCCACCCCCAGGCCGACGAAGATGCCGGCCGCGGCCAGCACCTGCCCGGTGGTCGGTTCGTAGATCACCGCCTCGGTCAGGCCACGCAGCGTCGTCTGGGTATCCAGCACCTCGGCGAATACCGTTGGATCCGCCGACAGAAACCGCCCCGCCCGCGCCAGGTCGTTCGCCATCTCCAGCGCGACCGCTCGGATATTATTCCTGTGTTCCTCGAGATAGCCGCGCGACACCTGCAAGGATTCCGAGAGCGATTCGCGCACCGGATCGTTGAACCACGATTGGATACCGAAATGAAAAAACGCCACCGCGAAGCAGGCAACGACGATGGTCGGCGCGACGGCGACCCCGCTGAACAGAAACACCAGCCGCACATGCAGCCGGGACCCGGCCGACCCGCGTCGCCGTTCCACCCACACCCGCGTCAGCCGCCCGGCCAGCACCGCGCCCAGCAGCAGCAGCACCGACAAATTCGCCAGCACCAATCCCACGCCGACGCCAGGGCGCCACCCCAGCGGAGAGCCGCGCGCCAGGATGATGAACGTCGCCAGTCCAACCATCAGCGCCAGGGCGGTCAGCGCCAGCGTCACGCCCTTGCCCAGCATGATGTCACCCAGGCGGCCAGGCAACGATGAACGCGGTTCCGAAATAACGTCGCGCGCCACCGGCCGCTTCAGCTTGGTCCTTCGCGTCGAGACATTCATGTCGTCTGCCATCAGGGACCCGTCGCGCTCATTACATCAGGCCTCGCACCACGGGAATTTCCAGATCCCGTATCTTCTTGCGCAGCGTGTTGCGGTTGAGGCCAAGCATGGAGGCGGCCTTGATCTGATTGCCGCGCGTGGCCGCCAAGGTCAGCCGGATCAGCGGTCGTTCCACTTCGGCTATAATCTTGTCGTACACGTCGGTGACGCCCATGCCGTCATTATGCGCCGCGAGGAAATCCTTGATGTGGCGCTCCACCGCGCTCGCCAGCGTCTCCGGGCCGCCGCCTTGCGGCGCCGACGCCGCGGGTCCCGCCGCCGGCAGCGGATCCGCGAGTTCCTGGTCGATCACCGCGGTGCCGATCACTTCGTCGGGACACAACGCCGCGAGGCGTCGCATCAGATTCTCCAGTTCACGCACATTGCCCGGCCAGCCATGCTGCTTCAGCCGGTCGACCGCGCCCTGGTCCAGGCTCTTGGCCGGCAGGCCGTCTTCCCGCGCTCGGTCCAGGAAATGCCGAGCCAGCAGCGGAATATCTTCAGCGCGCTCGCGCAGCGGCGGCAGGCGGATCGGCACGACATTCAGGCGGTAGAACAGATCTTCGCGGAACTGGCCTTGCCGGATCGCGGTACGAAGGTCGCGATGGGTCGCGGCGATAATCCGCACATTCGCCTTGATCGGTTGACGCCCGCCCACGCTGGTGAACTCGCCTTCCTGCAGCACCCGCAGCAAACGCGTCTGCGCCTCGGGCGGCATGTCGCCGATCTCATCCAGGAACAACGTCCCGCCGTTGGCCTGCTCGAACCGCCCCTGGGACCGGTTGGTCGCGCCGGTGAACGCCCCGCGCTCATGCCCGAACAGTTCACTTTCAATCAGTTCGCGCGGGATCGCAGCCATGTTGATGGCAACGAACGAACCGGACCTGCGTTTGCCGTAGTCGTGCAGCGCGCGCGCCACCAGTTCCTTGCCGGTGCCGGATTCGCCATTGATCATCACCGTCAGGTCCGCGGTCGTGAGCCGGGCGATCGTGCGATAGATCTCCTGCATCGCCGGGCTGCGCCCGATCAGCGGCAGGCGTTCTTCGGTGTCCTTCGCCTCCGGCGGACTGCTTGTCGGCTCCAACGGCGTCGCCAGGGCGCGCCCCACGACCGACAGCAGTTCCCGCAGGTCGAACGGCTTGGGAAGGTACTCGAACGCCCCGCGCTGGGTCGCCTTGACCGCGGTCATCAGCGTCGACTGCGCGCTCATGACCACCACCCGCAATTCCGGGCGGAGGCGCTTGATCCGCGGGATCAGGTCCAGGCCGTTTTCGTCCGGCATCACCACGTCGGTGATCACCAGGTCCCCTTCCCCGTCCTCCACCCAGCGCCATAGCGTCGCGGCGTTGCCGGTGCTGCGTACCTGGTAGCCGGAACGGCCCAGGGCCTGGGTCAGAACAGTGCGGATCGAGCGGTCGTCGTCAGCGATCAATACGGTGGGCAAGGTCATAGGTCGGCGTCTTTCTCCGTGACGACGGGCAAGTGCAGTCGGAATTCGGTGCGGCCAGGGCGGCTATCGACCTCGATCAGCCCGCCATGGTCGCCAACGATCTTGGCAACGAGCGACAAACCCAGGCCGCTGCCGGTGGATTTGGAGGTGACGAACGGCTCGAACAGATGCGGCCGGATATCCTCGGGAATGCCATGGCCGTTGTCGCGAACGGCGACGAACAGCGGCAAGTCCAACCGTTCCGTGCTGCCCGGGATCGCCACCCGCATGCCATGCTGGAAGCCGGTGGCCAGAATGATCTCGGGGTGATGAACCCCTTCCTGTGTCACCGCCTCGGCCGCGTTTTTCACCAGGTTCAACACCACCTGAACCAGTTGGTCGCGATTGGCCCAGACCGGCGGCAACGACGGATCATACAGTTCCTGGAACCGGATATGCGCCGCGAAGCCGGACTGTGCCAGCTTGCGAACATGCTCCAGCACGCGGTGGATATTGACCGCGGTGCGCGCGATCGGCTTTTCCCCGAACGCCTCCATCCGATCCACCAGGTCGCGGATCCGGTCAGCCTCGTCTCGGATCAGCTCCGCCAGTTCCCGATCGGCCGGCCCGACACTGGTTTCCAAAAGCTGCGCCGCGCCACGGATGCCCGACAGCGGATTCTTCACCTCGTGCGCCAGGATCGCCGCCATGCCGGTGACGCTGCGCGCCGCACCACGAAACGCCAGTTGCCGGTCCAGCGCGCGGGCAGCCGAGGCATCCTGCATCACCAGCAGCACCGCATTCGGCTCCTCCGGCAGCGGCGACCCCTGCACGGTGATCCCACGCTTATGCAGCCGCGGACTTTCCAGGTTGAGGTCGTGGTCGGAAATCGTCGCTTCGGTGCGCCGCACCTGCTCGATCAGCAGGAAGATCGGGTTGTCCAAAGGCAGCAAGTCGTCCAGCCGGTGCTGCGCCAGCCACGCGGCGGAGATCCCAAGGAACTGCTCCGCGGCATGGTTGACGTGCCGAAACCGGTTCTCCGGGTCCAACAGGATGATCGGAACCGGCAGCGCCCCCAGGATCGAAGACGCATCAGCCGGCTTGGGCATCACCTCGCCAGCTCGGCCTCGGCCCGTCAGCAGGCGAGACGCGCGTGACACCACCGCGCTCATGCCGCCTCCGCCGTCATCGTGTCGTCGCGGTCCGCCGCCGCCCGCATCACGCCGCGCGCGATCAGCGGATCATAGAACCGGTCAATCAGTTCAAGCACCGAGGCAGCATCGGGAAGCCGGTTCATCGTCGCCCGGAATTCCGCCGATCCCGGCAGGCCGCGCGAATACCAGGACAAATGCTTGCGCGCGAGCCGCACGCCCGGACCGCTACCGAACTGGCTGAGCATCGCCTGGTAATGCGCCAGCAGAATGGACTTTTGTCGCGCCAGCGACGGCTCCGGCAACCGCGTTCCGGTGCTGAGGAAATGCGCCGCCTGCGCCAGGAACCACGGCCGGCCATAGCAACCGCGTCCGATCATCACCCCGTCCGCGCCGGATTCCGCCAGCGCCGTTGCCGCATCGTCCTCGCTCAGGATATCGCCATTGACGATGACCGGAATGTCGACCGCCTCCTTCACCTGCCGCACAAATGCCCAATCCGCCGTGCCGGTATAAAATTGCTGCCGCGTGCGGCCATGGATGGTGACCATTCGAATGCCGGCCGCCTGCGCAATGCGCGCCAGGTTCGGGGCATTCAGGTTGGCATGGTCCCACCCCATGCGCATCTTCAGCGTCACCGGCACCGCGACCGCCTTGACCGTCGCCTCCAGGATCGCGGCCGCTGCGATCTCGTCGCGCATCAGCGCCGACCCCGCCGCTTGCCCAACCGCCACTTTTTTGACCGGACAGCCGAAATTGATGTCAACCAGATGCGCGCCCTTGTCGACCGCCAGCCGAGCCGCCTCGGCCATCGCCGTCGGGTCGCAGCCGGCCAGTTGCACCGCGGACACGCCGCCACAGCCGTCGATTTCGGCCATATCCAGTGTCTTCCGGTTCTCGCGGATCATCGCCCAGGATGCGATCATTTCCGACACCACCATGCCGGCGCCGAGCTGCTTGGCGGTGCGACGAAATGGCAAATCCGTGACACCAGACATCGGCGCGAGGATAACAGGGGTTTCAATTCGAATGCCGCCACCAAGATCGATCGATCCGAGGGCAGCGGGTGTGATGTGTGAACGACAGTTGCCCATGATTTGGGCAACCTAGCGACACAAGGCCCGCGGCGCAATCCGCAAGATCAGGCAAACGCGCACCACGACCCGCAGGGACCCGACGTCTCTTGCGCCCCAAGCCACCCGATGCAACTCGCCCGATGCAACCCGCCACAACCCACCCGCCACAACCCACCCGACGCAACCCACCCGACGCAACCCGCCCCCGATCCAACCGTCGGATGCAACCGCCGGATGCAACCGTCTGATGCAACCGTCTGGGCCGCGCACCGTTTCGGGCTCATGCCCCGAGCCGCCGCACCGCAGCGCGATACGTCGATTCAGACCTACCGCTCGAAACGCGATTTCTCCGCGACGAGCGAGCCCGCGCCCGCGCCGCCCCGGCCCAGGCGGAAAAAGCAAGCGCCGATGTTCGTGGTGCAGAAGCACCAGGCCCACCGCGCCGGACTGCATTGGGATTTCCGCCTGGAGCACAACGACGCATTATGGAGCTGGGCCGTCCGCAAAGGCCCATCGCTCGATCCCGCCGACAAGCGCATCGCCGTGCATGTCGAGGACCACCCGTTGGACTATGCCGACTTCCAAGGCAGCATCCCGGATGGCCATTATGGAGCCGGGACCGTCGAAACCTGGGACCGCGGCACCTGGGAGCCGCTGATCGATCCCGACGCCGGACTGCGCGATGGCGAGATAAAATTCGTTCTGTCCGGAAAGCGCCTGCACGGCAAGTTCACCCTGGTCCGGCTGAAACCCAAGCCCGGCCAGCGCAGCCGCCAGGACAACTGGCTGCTGATCAAGGGCCACGACGCGGACGAACAGCCCGGGGCCGACGCGGAAGCCCTGGAAGCGGCGGTTCCCCCGCCAGCGAAGCCGCGAAGCAGGACGAAGACCCTGACAATCCCAGGCGCCGTCAGGGGCAAGCTGCCCGCCACGCAGGCGCCGCAACGCGCATCGGTCGCCGACACGCCGCCGTCGCAGGATAATTGGCTGACCGAAATCAAGTTCGACGGCTATCGCATTCTCGCGTTCCTGGACCGCGGCAAGGTCCGGCTACTGACCCGCAACGGCAACGACTGGACCGATCGTCTGCCCGCCGTGGCCAAGGCGATCGGGCAGCTATACGTCGACTCGGCGCTGGTAGACGGTGAACTGGTGGCGCTCGACAACGATGGAATCTCCAGTTTTCCCGCGCTGCAAGCCGCGCTGTCCGCCGGTCGCGACCAGACCCTCGTGTTCTACCTGTTCGACCTCCTGCATCTGGACGGCTGGGATCTGCGCCCATGCGCCCTGCGCGACCGCAAGGATCGGTTGAAGGGTCTCGACACCTGGCGCGGCATGCTGCGCTACAGCGACCATCACGAGGGCGACACGGCCCGCATGCGCCAGGCAGCCTGCAAGATGAAACTGGAAGGTATCATCTGTAAGCAGGCGAACGCCCCCTATCGCCCCGGCCGAGGCCGCGACTGGCTGAAAGTGAAATGCCAGGGGCGCGAAGAGCTCCTGGTCATCGGCTGGACCGAACCGGCCGGCAGCCGGACCGGCTTGGGTGCCTTGCATCTCGGCTACTACGATCAGCGGGGCAAGCTACACTACGCCGGCGGGGTCGGCACCGGATTCTCGGACGAGACGCTGGCAATGCTGCGCGATCGGTTGGACGGACTCGGCACCGCCCCGCCGCGCGGCCTGATGCTCGCCGGGGAGGATCTGGAACGCACCATCCACTGGGTCAGGCCCGATCTGATCGCTGAAGTATCGTTCACCGCCTGGTCCGGCGCCGGACGGGTGCGGCACGCCGTCTTCCTGGGCTTGCGGGAAGACAAGGCACCGAAGGATGTCGTTCGCGAACCCGCCGACCCAAAGGCCGAACGCCGAACGGTCACCCCAAAGGACTATATCGGCTCCGCCAAAAAGCAAGGACCCATCATCGCCGTGCCCCCAAAACGCTCGGCTACCCAACCCGCCCGCGCCAGCAGCGCAATCATCACCGCCAAGGCACCCCGCGCCCGAACGGAGACGATCGAAGGCGTCACGCTGACGCATCCCGATCGGCCGCTCTGGCCGAACATCACGAAGCGCGATCTGGTGCAATATTGGCAAGCCGTGGCGGACCACGCCCTGCCCGGACTCGTGCAACGCCCGCTGGCGATCGTGCGCTGCCCGGAAGGCGTCGATGGCGAGCATTTCTTCCAAAAGCACGGCCACGGCACGATGCCGCCCGGCATCCGCGACGGAACCGCCGACAAGGCCCCCTATCTGGCGATCGACGGATTGCAGGGCCTGGTCGCCATGGCACAGATGTCAGCCATCGAGTTGCACGCCTGGGGCGCGACCGAGGCCGATCCGCTGCACCCTGACCAGGTGGTCTTCGACCTCGATCCCGGCGAGGGCGTGAAAGTCCCCGAGATTGTCGCCGCCGCATTGGATATGCGCGACAAACTGGAAGCGATCGGGCTGGCCTCCTTCTGCCGCACCAGCGGCGGCAAGGGACTGCACGTAGTCGTCCCGCTGAAGCCGGAGCAGCCCTGGGATCCGGTGCGCGCGTTCTGCAAAAGCGTCGCCGAGACAATGAGCGAAGCGAACCCAGAAAAATACCTGGCCCATGTGAAGATCGCCGATCGGCGCGGCCGCATCCTGATTGACTGGCTGCGTAATGGCCTGGGGGCGACCGCGGTTGCCTCGTTCTGTCCCAGGGCCCGCCTCGGTGCCGGTGTGGCAACGCCGCTGGCATGGCAGGAAGTCACGCCCAAACTCGATCTGCGAGCGTTCACGCTCAGGACAGTGCCGGACCGGTTGGCGAAACTGAAGGCCGATCCCTGGGCGGATTTCGACAAAGCGCGCCGAACCCTGCCCGCAGCGCCAAGGCAGGCAGAAAAGGCTCAGCCAGCCGCCAGGCCGGCAGGAAAGGCAACAATCGTCACGGCGAAAGCACCAAGGCCGCGGACGAAGAAATCGTAGATTTGAAGGCCGGAAGAGCAGGATCACGGTGTCTGATACCAAGGCGCCGTCGATCTTAAAGCCCACGTTACCGCCACGGTATATTGCGTGGTCGTTATCATTCCCCGCGCTAAAACTGGAAATAGATGAACTCGGAATAACCACCAGCAAACCGCAGAGCCACACCAAGGATCAGCCCCGACGCCAGCGCGGCCGGCCAGTTCCAACCGAATTCCCACCAGCGCCCACCAACCCCCCGTCCCCTGGCCTCATAACCGGGCGTATCGAGCCCCAGCCGGAACCGCGCGAGCCATTCCTGGCTGTTGGGCAGCAGCAAGCAGATCAGCAACACCGCGATCAGCAGCACGATATCGCCCCGGCCGAAATCCATGTCGACAACCGGCACGCCAATGACATGCGCCAGCGACCCAAAGCCGGGCCAGTTCGGCATCGCCAGCCCCTGCGCACCGCCCATGCCAAGCCAGACATTGCGCGCGACCGAGAAATTGGTCGCCCGAAACGGCACCCAGGCGACAACGACGCAAAGCAGCGTAATCGCGCCGCTTACAAAACGGGGAAGGCGCACGGCGGGAAACAGATGCCGCCAGAGATGGCACACGATCAGGTAGCAACCGTGCAGTGCCCCCCATAGCAGGAATGTCCATCCGGCCCCGTGCCACATCCCTCCCAGCACCATCGTTATGAACAGGTTGGCGTATCGCCGAACCGGCCCACGGCGGTTGCCGCCGAGCGGGAAATAGAGATAGTCACGCAGAAACCGCGACAAGGTGATGTGCCAGCGACGCCAGAAGTCGATGATCGAGACCGACCGGTACGGCGAATTGAAGTTGATGGGCAAATCAATGGCGAACATCCGCCCAAGACCGATCGCCATGTCGGAATAGCCCGAAAAATCGAAATAGATCTGCGCCGTGTAACCAAGCGCGGCGACCCATGCCTCCAGCAGCGTCAATGGGTGCCCGGTGGCGGCATGGCTGAACAGCGCGCTGGTAAACAGGCTGACCGAATCCGCGAGCACGCATTTCTTGAACAGCCCGATCGCGAACAGCGGAATGCCGGAGGCAAGACCGTCGATCACCGCCCCCGGCTGGCGACGGCTGAACTGCGGCATCATCTCCTTGTGGTGCAGGATCGGCCCGGCGATCAGATGCGGAAAGAACGTAACGAACAGGAAGTAGCTGAGCGGGTTGGTTTCGGCCACCAGTCCCCGATAGGCATCGACCAGAAAGGCAATCTGCGTGAACGTGAAGAATGAAATGCCGATCGGCAGGACGATGGATTGATCGAGCAATGAAACGCCGGTCAGGGCGTCCACGTTGGCAGCGAAGAAGTTCGCGTATTTGAAGTAGCCAAGCGCCGCCAGGTCGCCGGTGATCGCCAGCACAAACAGCAGGTGCCGGGTTCGCCCCCGGCTGATCGTGATCCAGTGACCGAACAGGAAGTTGAACACGATCGAGACCAGGATCAGCCAGGGATAGCTGGTCTCTCCATAGACATAGAAAGCATAGGATGCCGCGGAGAGCGCCACCAAGGCAGCAGCATGCCACCGCAGTTTACGTAGGGCCCAGTAGACCAGCAATGTTACCGGCAGGAAAACCGCAAGAAACGGAAAAGAATTGAACAGCATCGCTCCGCTCCCGCTATTCGGCCGCGATGGCGGGCGCGGAATTCGACAAATGCTGCGCGATCCGTCTGGCCACCTCCGCCCGCCCGGGCGCCAGCAGGTGGCCGCAGGCGCACCACCGGTCCGCGAACGCGCCATTCGGAACACTGGCCGACAAGTCGATCACCTCCAACCCGTCGGCGCCAAGGGCGGCCGTGAGTTCGGCGACCCGCGCCCGCAGCAATGTGGCACTCGGATCGTCGAGTTTCTCCAGCAGTTCATAATCGATTGGGAGAATAACAAACCGCAGGGACTTTCGAAGACGAATGGCTTCCTTCCCCAGGCTTGATATCAGCCCCATGTCATCCCGCAGAATCGGATATTCCACGTAGTCGTGATGGTACAACGCGGTGATGAACTTAACGTCGGTGCCGTCATTTTCCGGACAGGGCATCAAGGCTTTCTCTTGATCGAAATACGCTGCCTTCACATGAGCATAGTCCGGATAGTGCTGGCCGTTATAGTCGAACGCCGCCTCCGTATGATGGCTCTCGCCGCTGAACCGACCCGCCGACGCCGCACGCTCGGTCAGTCCGGCCGCATGCAGCTTCGGGCCGATCAGCCGAGACAGCACGTAAATCCGAACGGGTTCGGTATCCCAGTCCACAAGCTCGAATAGCGAGATCGGAAATACAACGGTCCGGATCTTGCGATTGCGCAGCGACGCCATGGCCAGCGTGGCCTCTTCTTCGATCGACTGGCCCGGGAAACTCAGGTCCAGCACAGGGCGCCGGATATCGTCAGCCAACATACGCGGCAACGACCGCGAATCCTGATCGCATTTGGATACGTGACTCAACACCGAATTGCCGGCAATGCTCACGGTGGCGGACGAGGCCAGCACCTTCGCCAGCAGCGGTGTGATCTTCGCATCGAGTGGAACGCACAGCGCGAATGCCGCGACCAAGGCCAGAATGATCAGGAACCGACGCTTTGACATCACCAACACCAGACCATCGGGCACCAGACCATCGGGCAAACGTCGGGTCAGACACGCCTCCAATGCGTGGAGATGGCGACGCCAAGCGCCTCGTCTCCGGACGATCTGGGGCACGAATATAGCCAATGGTGACTAGATGGGATTACAGAAATCGCCTCATGAGAAAACAGTGAGGCGAAATCAAGATACGTTGAACATATGTAACGGGTATTTGATGAAGAACCAGGCTCGCACGTTGTCCCGAGAGCATGATCACGCTGGCCAGAATGTCCGAAGCGTGCGGAGCATCCGCCCAAACAAAGAGATAGACCATTTCCAGGCCGTATGGTCAGCCCGGAAACGGTCTAGGAGCCTGTCCGAGAATTCGCTAGCCGACGCGGCGAAACTTCGATTCTATGCTGCCCATGAGCAAGACCTTTCGTTCGTGGGATGTAGACCAGAGCTGGCTTCTTCCGCGCTCCGTGCATGACTTTGTTGCTCCTGG
>DATARX010000277.1:0-6984 GCA_036263955.1 Rhodopila sp. | reverse complement strand
GAGACGACCAACGTCTGAAAGCCGGTCATATTCCCATTCGCGGATCGCGTCGGTGTGGCGGACAAGCAGCGCAAACCGTGCGCCATCACCGCCGGTCGTCCATTGCAGCATCTGAAGGTCACCGTCCGAATTGCCGAACGCGGCGATCGGACGACGGCCAATATGGTGCTGGATGCCGACGGGCTTCCCGGCGTGATCGTCGATGAAATTGATCTCGGCCAGCTTGAGCAGAACCGGCTTGCCGTCCCGCATCTCGAACTTCAGCTTGCCACTGCTGCCGATCACCTGCTGGTGGGGTATCCCGTAGGTTTGCTCGGCAAAGGTCCGCATGAATTCGATGCCGCCACCCGAGACGATGAATGTCTTGAAGTCGTTGGCGCGCAGATAATCCAGTACCTCCACCATCGGCTGGAACACCATATCGGTATAGGGCCGATCGGTGTGCGGATGGCGCGCCGACGCCAGCCATTTTCGCACCTCTGCCTCGAATTCGTCCGTGGTCATGCCAAAATGCGTGGCTGCGACAATTTGAACCAGCGCGCGCTGGTCGCCGGTCAATACGCTCCTGGCGTCGCCCGTCAGTATCGACTTGAAGGGCTCACTGTCCTGCCATTCCGGGAACCGTGGGGCCCGTGCCTTGATCTGATCGATCGCAAAGGCGAACTGGAAATAGTAGGGCTGCTCGGCCCAGAGCGTGCCATCATTGTCGAACGTGGCAATGCGTTTTTCCGGCCGCACGTAGTCCGGGCTTGCCGGTTCGGTCGTGGCACGCACGAACCTGACGATCGCCGCCTTCGCCGCGCCTTCGTTCCACGACGGCAGCGGATCGTCCGACGTGGTTATCGTATGACCGGTTTGGCGATCGGGTCTTGCTGAAGAAGGTTGCGACTTCATGGCGGTCCCGTTTGCGCGTTCGTTGCGTTGAACGACAACTCGATCGATTCTTCCCCGACCTTCGCCGCAGGGATTCTACACCAAAGCCCGAAGCTCCTTCCGAGCCGTGCCAAAGGCGCCAAGCTGATATACCGACGCTCCCATCGGTGAGAACGTGAACGCCTGGAACGGCTCTGCGAGCATCTCCTTCAGGTAGGTTTCGGTGGCAACGCCTATCGTGACGTGTGGATTGAATTTCTCGGCGGCTGCGACCGACACAAAATCGGCCACATAACTGATCAAGGACGGCTGGATGTCCCGGCCATCCTCTGTGCTCATGAACGCTGCGGCGGTTCCGGCTTTTTCCGTGAATGGCGTAATCGCGTCGATGAGTTCACGTTGCAGTCTGAGCAGGTTCTCCGTCCGCTCTACGACAATGCCAGCGAGGCCGAGCGGCGGGGACGGGATGTAGTAGTACTTGAACGCCTTTAACGTCCAGGTGTCCGGCTTCTCGGCGGCCAGAATTTTGTTAGCCGCAGCATAGACCATTTCAAGATCGGCCGTGCGGACGAATTGCTGTAGCATCGTGACGTGGGCATGGTGCGTTGCGTCCAGGGCGAATCCCTTCGGGAACGCCTTCAGCAGGCGGCTGTTGTCGGCATGCGCATGTTGGAGCATCACTGCGTCCGGCTCCAGCGCGATGTCGACGGCCGTGACGGGATTTTGCGGGTCGGTGATTGTCTGGGCCTGTGCGGTGGTGGCGATCAGAAGACCTTGCAGCGCTGGTAGCGCGGCAAGTGCTCCGAGCATACGGCGTCGGCTCGGGCCGCTGGAAGCAGTGAATCTCACTTTTGTCTCCTTACAGCGCGATCAAGTTGATCAATTGCAGGGCTATTGATTTAGATCAATGGGGCATCAGGCTGTTGGCGCAATCGCCATGTGCGCGGTCCCATCCATCCCGTCGCCAAAGGACCGCTTTGGGTCGGGTGCGGTCCTTCCGGGATAATCAACGGCACTGCGCATCAATGCTGCTGTCCTACTTGGACTCCCTCTGGCGAGCGTCCCCCAAGCAATTGTTTCAGCTTGGGCCGTCGTCGGCGCAATTGAGCTAAAGCCAGATTGGGACAAACATCCCCGTTCCTGGGTCCGCGCTACGAACCGCGCTACGAACCGCGTTCCCCTGCCCGTTCTATGTCGTGCCCCTTTACCGGTTCGCCGCCGCCCCGATCCAAACCTCCCGGTAGAGCCCGACGATTTCCGCCGCCGTCGGCACCCGCGGGTTGTTCCCCGGACTGCCCGAGGCCAGCGCCTGCTCTGCCATAAGCGCCATCTTGCCGTTCCACGTCGCCTCATCGATCCCGTATGCCGCCGGGGTCGGCACCGACAGGTCCTTGTTCAGCGTCTCCAAACCCGTGACCAGCTTCGCGGCGGCGGTCCCGTCACTGTCGCCACTAGCGGCAAATCCGATCCGCCGCGCCGCCTCCGCATAGCGCCCCTCCGCGCCGGGAACCGAGAACCGGGTGATGGCCGGCAACAGCATCGCGTTCGACAGCCCGTGCGGCACATGGAAATGCGCCCCGATCGGGCGCGACATGCCATGCACCAGCGCGACCGAACTATTGGAAAACGCCAGGCCGGCCTCGGTAGCCCCCAGCATCATCGCCTCCCGCGCCGCCGCGTTGCGCGGTTCGGCATACGCCGCGCGGATATTCGCCCCGATCAGCGACATCGCCGACAGCGCCAGCGCGTCGGACACCGGATTGGCTCGCTTGGAAACATAAGCCTCCAGCGCATGCGTCAGGCTGTCCACCCCGGTATCCGCCGTCGTCCGCGGCGGCACCGAGTAGGTCAGTTCATAATCCACCAGCGCCGCCAGCGGCAGCGCGCCGAGCCCCGCGATCAGCATCTTCTCATCACGCTCGGTGTCGGTGATGACGGTGAAGCGCGTGCATTCGCTGCCCGTCCCGGCGGTGGTCGGGATGGCGATCACCGGCAACGCCCCCTTGTCGGCCGCGAACGGCGCCTTGTAGTCCCGCATCTTGCCGCCGCCCGCCGCCAGGATCGCCATCGCCTTGGCGGTATCGATCGGGGATCCGCCTCCAAAGCCGATCAGGCAGTCGAAATCCCCTTTGTTCAGTTCCACCACGCCGGCCTCGACCACCATGTCCGTCGGGTCAGGCACGGTGTCGCTGAACACCGAAACAATCAGACCAGCCGCCGCCAGCGGATCCAGGCAGGCGCGCACATGACCGGAACTCACCATGAACGGGTCGGTGACGACCAGCGGGCGCGACAGGCCAAACTTACTGAGTACATCGGCGACCTGTCGCACCGCGCCGGCCGCCACCAGCAACAGCCGAGGCGATGCGAAATTCATCGTAATACCGGTCATTGGCGGCTCCTCCCGTTTTCCGTCTATGGTTTAGCGCGGCTCGGAACCGGCGTCACCGCGACCGGGTACAAACCGCACGACACGCCCGCCGCCCGCGACCGTTCATCGATAGGCCAGCAACGTCACGTTCCGGCGACGACACCTTCAACAGGCATTCGGCCGCACAACGTTCCGGGTCGCCTAAACACTTTAGGAAACCAGCGTGGGAAACTTCGAAAACGCCATCAACACCTTGCTTGATCTGCTGAAGCAGTTCGCCATGGCCGTCGCCGCCATCCTGACCTCCTTGGAGTTGTGGCTCCGCGCCGAACTCCAGGCGCTAGGCGTGCCGCACACGGTTCAAACCCTGGTCCTGCTGGTCGTGGCAGCCATCCTGGTCCTGGGATCGCTACGACTGTTCGGAGGCCTGATCCGCGTCGCGGTGGTGCTGATCCTGCTGCTGATCGCCATCCACATCGTAATGCCGGTTGTGCAGGGCTGACGAATGCACCGCGACAGGCGCCCGACCCGAATCAGACGTCCACCTCTTCCACCGTCTTCGCCCGCTCCTGAATGAACGCAAACCGCAGTTCCGGCCGGCGGCCCATCAGGCTTTCCACCAGATCGTTGGTCGCCGCCCGCTGCTCCGGGATCGCCATCACCTTCAGCAGCGTCCGCTTCGCCGGATCCATCGTGGTTTCCTTCAACTGCGCCGGCGGCATCTCGCCGAGGCCCTTGAAGCGGCTGACCTCGACCTTCGTACCCGCCTTGAACGCGCGTCGCACCTTCTGTTCACGATCGGCATCATCCATCGCGTAGATCGACTTCGCCCCCTGGGTCAGCCGGTACAGCGGCGGTTGCGCCAGATAGATGTGCCCATGCCGCACCAGTTCCGGCAGTTCCTTGTAGAAGAACGTCATCAGCAACGATGCGATATGCGCGCCGTCCACGTCGGCGTCCGTCATGATGATCACCCGGCCGTAGCGCAGCTTCGCCCGATCGAACCGGTCCCCGACGCCACACCCCAGCGCCTCGATCAGATCCTTCAGTTCCTGGTTCTGCCGCAGCTTGTCGGCCGACGCGCTGGCCACGTTCAGGATCTTGCCGCGCAACGGCAGCACCGCCTGGGTCTCCCGGTTGCGCGCCTGCTTCGCCGACCCGCCCGCCGAGTCGCCCTCGACCAGGAAGATCTCGGTTTCCGCCGCGTTCTCCCGCGTGCAATCGGTCAGTTTCCCCGGCAGCCGCAGCCGCCGTGTCGGCGATTTCCGAGCGGTGTCCTTGTTTTCCTTGCGGCGGATCCGGTCCTCGGCGCGCTCGATCACGAACGCCAGCAAATTGTCGGCGGACGCCGGATCACCGGCCAGGAAATGATCGAACCGATCGCGCAGCGCGCCTTCCACCAGCCGCGACGCCTCCGCGCTGGTCAGCTTCTCCTTCGTCTGCCCCTGGAACTGCGGATCGCGCAGAAACAGCGACAGCTTCGCCGCGACCGGATCGAGCACATCATCGGCAATGATCTGCCCCGCCCGCTTGTTGCCGCGATGCTCGCCCCAGGCGCGCAGCCCTTTGACCAGCGCCGCGCGAAACCCCGCCTCATGCGTCCCGCCCTGCGCCGTCGGCACGGTGTTGCAGTACGAGTGCAGGAACCCATCCCCCTGCTCCAGCCACACCACCGCCCATTCCACCTTGCCGGTGGACTCACCCGGCAGAGCCGCCTCGCCCGCCCAGATCTGCGGCAGGACTTTTGCCAGTTCCCCAATATCCGCCGCCAAACTATCCCGCAGGCCACCGGGAAAATGCAGCACCGCCTCGGCCGGCACCTCGTCCTTGCCGCCCTTCAGCAAGGACGGCGCGCAGTTCCAGCGGATTTCGACGCCGCGAAACAGATAGGCCTTGGACCGGCACAACCGGTACAACCGGCTCGGCGAAAACGCCAACGCACCAAAAATCTCGGGATCCGGCTTAAACCGGATGCTGGTGCCCCGGCGATTATGCACCGACCCGGCATTGATCAGCTTCGTCCGCGGCTTGCCCTGCGCGTAGGACTGTTTCCAAAGCACCCGGTCGCGCGCGACCTCGACCTCCATGACCTCGGACAGCGCGTTGACCACCGAACTGCCGACCCCGTGCAACCCACCCGACGTCGCATACGCCTTGCCGCCGAACTTGCCGCCGGAGTGCAGCGTCGTCAGGATCACTTCCAGCGCACTCAAATTCTTGAATTTGGGATGCGGATCGACCGGAATACCGCGGCCATTGTCGCGCACCGTCAGCCAGTTGCCCTCCTCGAACGAGACCTCGATGAAGCTGGCATGCCCAGCCACCGCCTCGTCCATCGAGTTGTCGAGAATTTCCGCCGCGAGATGGTGCAGCGCGGCTTCGTCGGTGCCGCCGATATACATACCGGGGCGTTTGCGGACCGGCTCTAGCCCTTCCAGGACCTCGATGTCCTTGGCGGAGTAGTCCGAGTCGTCGCGCGCCGGCAGCGGCAAACGCTTTTCCACTTCGACCTTCACAGGGGCGGCAGACGGCCTCGCAGGCGCCTTCGGTCCGGACTTTTCGGAC
Source organism: Rhodopila sp. (assembly GCA_036263955.1). Classification (GTDB taxonomy): domain Bacteria; phylum Pseudomonadota; class Alphaproteobacteria; order Acetobacterales; family Acetobacteraceae; genus Rhodopila. The sequence continues at coordinate 1,175 of DATARX010000277.1, read as the reverse complement.
CCAGATCCGAACAAATCGTTCATGCTGTGTTCCCAAATCGCAATCGCACCCTACAAGGTGGCGGCCCGTTTCGGCAACAGGATTGCTCCGATCGTTCGGTCCCGGCCGAACTGTCCGCGCATGCGTTTCCCGCCGGCAGAGCCTATAATCCCCCGATGAGCGACATCACACGCATGGCCTCGGTCGCCGCGCTGCTGGGTGATCCGGCCCGAGCCAATATATTGACGGCGCTGATGGATGGGCGGGCGCTGACGGCGAAGGAACTGGCATTCGCCGCCCATGTCGCGCCCTCGACCACCAGTGGTCATCTGGCCCGCCTGACCGACGCCGACCTGCTGGCGGTCGAACGGCAGGGACGCCACCGTTACTTCCGCCTGGCCTCGCCGCTGGTCGGACAGATGCTGGAAAGCGTGATGGCGGTCGCCGGCCCCGAACCCCGGCCGGCCGGCAAATGGCGCGGCGGCGAGGCGCTGCGCACCGCACGAACCTGCTACGACCACCTCGCCGGACGGCTGGGCGTCGCGCTCGCCGACTCGCTGAGCCAGGCCGGACATGTCGCGCTGACCCATGACGGCGGCGAGGTGACCGACCAGGGCCATCACTTCCTGCGCGACTTCGGCGCCGAACCGGCCGAGGGCAAGCGTGTCTTTTGCCGCCCCTGCCTCGACTGGAGCGAGCGTCGCCCCCACATCGCCGGCCGGCTGGGCGCGGCCCTGGCGACCCGCTGCCACGACCTCGGCTGGATCGCCCGCCAACGCGATTCGCGCGCGGTGACGATCACCGCCGAGGGCAGCGAAGGGTTCGCCGCAACCTTTGGCATCTGCCTGAACTGACGGATAATTGGGGGGGCTTCTGTTGCCCGGTGCCCCCCCGAACCGCGCCTATCGCTTATGCAGCGAGGGCGAGCGCCTCGTTATCGTTGGCACTTGTGATTTGACCCGATAACGGCGGTATCATGCCGGGCAAAAGATGAGTCTTTACCACGCGTGTCGAGCCTGTTTCGCCCCCATATGTCCCGGCTTCCCAGGATGAATGGTGGAGGCGCCGGGCACTGCCCCCGGGTCCACAACGATTATTCCACGCATCGTTTATCGCCATAGTCAGCAAGCTGACGTCCGTTATGTAGGCGGTCCGGCCCGTTGGTTCAAGCCCGGTCCCAAGGCGTCGCGGCCCTC
>DATARX010000220.1:0-13753 GCA_036263955.1 Rhodopila sp. | reverse complement strand
CCGGTGTGGTGAAGTCGAGGAAGGGCATGCGGACGGCCTTCTTCAACTTCCACACCGCGTCGGCGCCGATGAAGACGGCGGAGATGTGGGTCTCCCTGGGAGGCCCGCCGGCCAGCCCGGAGAGGAATTGCGCGACCGCCTGCTGCTCCGCCGGGATGGTCATGCGGGGAAGTATTGCGGGGCTTCGGTGCGGGCGAACATGCCGTAGTCGCGGATGACCTGGACCACGCGATGGTGTCCCGGCGTGCCGGTAATGCCGGCCTCGGCGGCCGCGACATCCGGCCAGGCGCGGAGATACAATGCGTTGCCGGGCCGGGTGATGCTGTTGAAGACGTCGCCATCCGGCACATTGCCATCCGACACGTTGCCATCCGACACGTTGCCATCCGACACATTGCCACTCCGGGGCCGCGCCGCGCCGGGTTCCAGCGAACGTTCGGTCAGGGTGACGGCCTTCAGGGCCGCGACCTCGGTGGCGTCGAGACGCTGGCGGGCCGGGCGTGTGTCCATGCGACTGTCGGCGACGATCTCGCCCACGCGCAGGTGGTAGTCGGCGAAGACCGAGGATCGGCCCTTGCCCTGGATTTCGTGGTGCAGGGCGTGGGTGCGCCAGCGGACCAGGGCTTTTTCGTCGCGCCAGATGGAGAGGGAGACCAGCCAGCCGGGGCGGCTCAGGCTGGCGTAGCGTTCGTTGGCAATGAAGCCTTCGATCGCCACGAGTTCCGGCCGCAGGGTGGCGGCGTGGCCGAGGTATGCGTCCCACGCCTCGGGGCGGGGGTTCACTTCGAAGATCACGGCGAACATGGGTTAATCCCTCCGAGCGGTTAAAAAGGTCTCGGTCTCCCGGTAGAGAGCGTAGCGGTTTTCCTCCAGGTGCATCAGGTGGGTGGCGCGCGGGATCTTCACGTCGCGGCCATCCGGCAGCGCGGCCAGCAGCCAGGCGGCGTCGGTGTCGGTGCACATGCCGTCCCATTCGCCGCGGATGATGGCGACCGGGGACCGGATCAGGCTGGGGTCGTAGGGGAAGGTGCCGGCCCAGGCATCGAAAATGTCCTGGAAGGCGCCGCCGGGCGTTTTCACCGCTGGGGGATCGCGGTCGCGGCTGGCGGGATCGGAGTCGAGATAGGCTTCGCCCCAGGCGTCGAAGTGAGGCCGGGACAACACCGGCTTTTCGCCGGACGGGACGTCGACGGTGAAGCGGTCCCATTGGTCTTGCAGCGTGATCAGTCGCCAGGCCGGCAGTTTCGGCGCGTCTGTTCCCGGGCTGCGCCTGGCGATCGGGCCGAAAAACACGATGCGGTCGACCAGGTCCGGACAGCGTCCGGCGAAATGACCCGCGACCATGGTGCCCCAGGAATGGGCGACCAAAGACAGGGTTGGGACCGCGTGATGGGTGAGGATGAAGCGGACCGCGTGCTCCAACTGGCGGCTGGCGTCCTGGGTGCGACCGAGCGGGGTATCCGGGTCGGAGTCGGGGTAGGGATCGGAGACGTTTCCGAATCCGTGGAAATCGAGGCCCCAGACGTGGAAGCCGGCGTCGTTCAGTTCATCGCGCCAGGCGCGGCCGTCGAAGCGGTAGGCGATCGACAGGGCGGAGGAGAAGGTGCCGCCGTGGACGTAGAGGACGACGCCCTGGGGCTCGACGCCCGCGGGTGGGGGGAGATGGCGCAGGAAGAGGCGCAGGCCGGGGTACGGGCTGGGGATGCGGTGGTGGGTTTCGCGCGGGTCAAGTTTGGGGGCATTGAGCATCGAATGGTCTCCTGTCTCGGCGATATCCCGACAATGGTGATGGAACGCGGCATTGTCCGTCGGGATTGGTTCGGGCGGGGCCGAAGCGTCGGTTCGGGCGGTCGCCAAGTGGCTGGATGCACCGTCATCGCGCTGAAATCGAAAAGTCATGTATCTGTTGCCCGGATGGGGTAATCGGACCCCTCATTTCGGGGAAGGATGCCGCTGATGGCGCACGAAGGACTGATGCCGACCCGCCGCGACGTGTTGGCCGGGGCGGCCGCCGTGGCGCTCGCGGGCGCCCCGGCGTTGGCCCAGACGGTAGCGGCGACGGCGCGCGGTACCGTGTTCGACGCCGATAGTTCGCCGCGCAAGGGCGTGCCGGACGTGATGGTGTCGAACGGGCTGGAGGTGGTGAAGACCGCCGCCGACGGCAGCTGGTTCCTGCCGCTGCGCGATGGCGACTCGGTATTCGTGATCAAGCCGGCAGGGTGGGCGCTGCCGGTCGATCCGGAGACCAACCTGCCGCATTACGCCTATGTGCATTCGCCCCACGGCTCGCCCAATCTGGGGTTCCGATTCGCCGGACTGGCGCCGACCGGACCGTTGCCTGACAGCATCGACTTCCCGCTGCACCGGGTGCAGGAGCCGGCGCGGTTCGATGCGGTGCTGTTCACCGATCCGCAGCCGGAGAGCCTGCATGAACTCGGGTATGTGCGGGATGACGTGGTGTCGGTGGTTGATCCCTCGACGGCGGCGTTCGGCATCACGACGGGCGACATCATGTTCGACGACCTGTCGTACTATCCCCGATACAATCGCATCGTCGGCACCATCGGGTTGCCGTGGTTCAACTGCCGCGGCAACCACGACATGAACCTGGAGGCCCCGGACAACACTCACGCCGCCGAAACGTTCAAGCGGGTGTACGGCGCGAGGTGGCGGGCGTTCCAGTACAGCGGGACGACGTTCATCCTGCTGGACAATGTCGATTACCTCGGGACAGATCCGTCGCGGCCGAACGGATTTGGCAAATACCGCGGCTTTTTCGGCGAGCGGCAGTTGGGTTTCATTCGTAACGTGCTGGCGAACGTGCCGCGCGACAGCCTGGTGGTGATCTGTTTCCATATCCCGCTGAAGACGCTGGCGGCGTCGGATGCGGCGAACAATACGGTCGACATCAAGGAGTTTCTGGCGGCGATCGGCACGCATTCCAACACTGTCAGCTTCTGCGGACACACACATACGAACGAGCATTGGTATTTCACCGCGGCCGATGGTTACGCGGCGGTCGGCCAGCAGGGCGGCACGCACCATCACCACATCATGGCGGCGGTGTCGGGAAGCTGGTGGTCCGGCCCGTTCGATGCGCGCGGGATTCCGATGGCGCTGCAATCGGACGGGACGCCCAACGGGTTCCATATCCTCTCGGTGGACGGGTCGGGATACACCACCACGCTGGTGCCGGCGCACGATCCGTCGCGCGGCCAGATGCGGGTGATGCTGGATAGCCAGCTGCACGCGCCGAACGCCGAGGTGATCCGTGACTACCACACCGGGGCACTGCTGACGTCGCCGATCAGCGTCGATGCGCTGGGCTCGACCCGGCTGGTGGTGAATCTCTTTGATGGCGGGCCGCGATCGAAGGTGGAGGTTTCGCTGGCTGGACGGCCGTACAAGGCGCTGGCGAAAGTGGAACGGCTGGATCCGTTCGTGGTGGAGGTGTACGACCGCAACGCCGACACCAAGAAGCCCTGGGTGCAGGCCGGGAAGTCGACCCATATCTGGCAGGACACGTTGCCGGTGGACCTGGGTGCCGGGACGCACAAGGTCGCGGTGCGCGCCACGGATGAGCATGGTCGCGTCCACACGGCGTCGATGGTGCTGGAGGTGACGGCATAGGCACCGTCAATCCTGCCGCCGGTTGACTGCACCGGCGTCGCATGGCCGGACGCCGTTCAACGATCCGGACGTATGCCGCGCCAAAGAGCCGAAGCGAGGCGAACATGATCGATCCGCCACGATGCCCAAGATGCAACGCAGCGGGCGGATCGGTCCGAGTCGCTGACGTGCCTGTTCGCGCATGCGTTCGATTGCCTCGATCCAAAATTGCGTTTGGCCATTCTTCCTCCATTCTAACGCGGAGGAAGACCGAGGGCCGGGAGGGCCGCGGAGCGTTGCCAAGCGCAACGATTCGCCGTGCCACGCATGATACCAGTCGGCCTCGACGGCGCCCGTTCCGTCGGTCGTTCCCGGGACTGCGCCTTTCGCTCACCCGGCAGCGTCCTGTCAGGTCGATATATCCGCAGATTGGTGTTGCGGTATCGTAATATAAAATGTCGGTGGCGAAAAAACCTGCGCGGGCACAGATGAGTGACCACAACATTTGCCTATTGGTGAATAAGCCGGCCGTCTGATAAGCAAGCTGGCGATCTGTTGCGACCGATCTGTTGCGCCCGATCTTATTGCGCCGGTCAATTGCGCCCGATTACTTGCGCCCGATCAGTTGCGACATGGCCATCACTATAAATCGGATCTTTGTTGGAGGATGCGATGCCGCCACCGGATCAGGACAAACTCAACGCATTTCTTGGCCGAATGGTCGGCGACCTTGGCGCGGTCGCGACCGGCGCGCTGGTGTTGCTTGGTGACCGTCTCGGCCTGTTCAAGGCGATGCGGGACGGCGAGGCCATAAGTGCCGCGGAACTGGCGCGCCGGACCGGCACGCATGAGCGCTACGTGCGCGAATGGCTCTCCGCGCAGGCGGCTGCCGGTTACGTTGATTACGACGCGGGTTCGGACCTGTTCCACCTTAACCCTGAACAGGCCTTGGTGTTTGCGGACGAGGACAGTCCCGCCTTCATGGCCGGCGCGTTCGAGGTGCTTTCGGCGCTTTGGGTCGACGAGCCCAAGGTTACGGAGGTGTTTCGTACGGGTAGGGGGCTTGCCTGGCACGACCATAGCGCCTGTCTGTTCCGTGGCACCGAACGGTTTTTCCGGCCCGGCTATAACGCCAATCTGGTTTCATCGTGGCTGCCGTCGCTTGAAGGGGTTGTCGGCAAGCTGCAGCAGGGCGCCCGGGTCGCCGATGTCGGCTGTGGCCACGGCGCTTCGACCGTGGTGATGGCGCGGGCCTTCCCGAACACGCATTTCACCGGGTTCGACTATCATCCCGCATCGATCGAACGGGCGCGGGAGGCCGCGGCGAAGGCTGGTGTTTCGGGCAATACCAGCTTCGAAGTCGCATCCGCCAAGACTTATCCCGGCAACTACGACCTGGTTACTTTCTTCGACTGCCTGCATGACATGGGTGATCCGGTCGGGGCGTCGGCCCATGTGCGTCAATCGTTGAAGCCGGATGGCACGTGGATGATTGTCGAACCGTTCGCGCACGATCGCCTGTCGGACAATCTCAACCCGGTCGGGCGGGTGTATTACGCGGCTTCGACCATGGTTTGTACGCCGGCTTCACTTGCGCAGGAGGTCGGGCTTGGCCTGGGGGCACAAGCCGGCGAGTTCAAGCTGCGGCAGGCCGTCTCCGCCGGCGGGTTCACGCGGTTTCGCCGCGCGACCGAAACGGCCTTCAACATGGTGCTGGAGGCTCGGCCCTGACGGGACGCGACGTGCCGTGACCCGGGCGTGGCAAGCGCCCGGACGGGTTTCGTGTTATACGGGTTTCGTTCGTTATACGGGTTTCGTTTGTTATAAGGCTGGGAGCGCCGGGGCCACTCAGTGATCGGCGGCGGCCTGCCTGGGATCGGCACCGCGCGCCCATTCGTTGACCAGCGTGTAGCCGATCCCCAGCAGCACCGGCCCGAGGAAAATCCCCAGCAGCCCGAACGCCAGCGCGCCGCCCAGCACGCCCAAAACCGTCAGCAGGAACGGTAGCTGGGCGCCACGGGAAATGAACCAGGGCCGGATCAGGCTGTCGGAGCCGGAGATGGCGCCGATGCCGTAGATCACCAGGAAGATGCCCCATCCGAGATGGCCGCTGCTCAGCAGCCAGATCGAGGCGGGGATCCACACCACGGGCGCGCCGATCGGCAGCACCGACAACAGCCCCGCGATGGCGCCCAGCAGCACCGGCCTTGGAACGCCGGACAGCCAAAGACCGAGCGCGGTCAGGATGCCTTGGACGACGGCGGTGCCGAGGATGCCGTAGACCACGCCCCGGACGGTTGCCCCGGTGACGTTGATCAGCCGTTCGGCCTGCATGCCGGCGATGCGATGCAGCAGCAGGCGCAGCCGGCCGGCGATCGGGTTGCCGTAGATGTAGAAGAAGAAGGCGACGAACAATGCCAGCAGGAACATCAGCACGCCGTTGGCGATGCCCAGCAGCAGGCTCAGGCCGTTCTCGACGACAATGCCGAAATATGGGCGCAACGCTTCCAGCATGACGCTGACGTCGGCCGCCCAGCGGTTCCACAGGTCGCCGATCGTGCCGCCGACCAGGGGGATATCGAACACCCAGAGCGGCGAGTCCGGTAACCCGGCCCGCAACCCGTCCATGATCACATGGCGCAGGTGGGTGACATCTTCCGCACTGCCGGGGGCGGCGACGGCAATCGGCAGCACCAGCACCACGGCGGTCAACGCCACCATCAGCAGGGCGGCCCAGGCCCGGCGCAGATGCAGATGCAGGCGCAGCCACTCAAACACCGGCCAGGTGGTGTAGACCAGGATGCCGGCCCATAGCAGCGCCGACAAGAATGGATACAGCACCAGCACACAGCCGATTGCCACGCCACCCAGCAGCAGGCCCATCAGGATCCGTTCAGCGATCATACCTCTCCATTCGCGATTTCTCGCATCATTCCGTCGCGCCCGCCAAAGCCGGACGAGCGTTATGGCCCCGTCTATTGCACCGAAACCCACTGGCCGCACATGAAAGCTTATCCGCGGGCGCTTCTGTCCTCTACGATATGCGCGATGGCAGCCGAACCCTAGCCAAGCCCAGCGCCCGCCTGTAGCTTCCGCCACAACCGGTCACCCACGGCGGCCGGTATCAGCCGTTGCGTGGACGGGCAAACAAGTGGGCGTGACGGCCCCGACCGGCTGCCGAACGGTGACGCCATTAGCAAAGGGAGGTTCGCCATGCCGCATTTAGCCGCCAATCTGTCGATGATGTTCAACGAGCTGCCGTTCCTCGATCGCTTCGCCGCGGCTCGGCGTGCCGGCTTCGACGGCGTGGAGTTCCTGTTTCCCTACGATTTTCCGGCCGCGGCGATACGCGAACGGCTCGCCGGAGAGGGGCTGACCCAAGTGCTGTTCAACATGCCGCCCGGTGACTGGGCGAACGGGGAACGCGGCATCGCCAGCCTGCCTGGCCGCCAGGCGGAGTTCCGCGAGTCGGTCAAGAAGGCGCTGGACTATGCCGCCGCGCTGGATTGCCGGCAGATCCATTGCATGGCCGGGATCGTACCGGCTGGGGTGTCGCAGACGGCGGCGGCGGCGGTCTATGCCGCGAACCTCGCCTGGGCAGCCGAACAGGCGAAGCCGGCCGGGGTGCGGCTGGTGATCGAGCCGATCAACCATCGCGACATGCCAGGGTATTTCCTGAACACCCAGGCGCAAGGCGCGGCGTATGTCGAGGCGATCGGCCGCGAGCGGCTGGGGCTGCAGTTCGACGTGTACCACGTGCAGATCACCGAGGGCGACATCACCAAGCGCATGGAGCAGTTCATGCCGGTGATCGCGCATATGCAGATCGCCGATGTGCCGGCGCGCAACGAACCCGGGACCGGGGAGATCGGCTGGCCCTACGTCTTCCGCCGGATGGATGAACTCGGTTATCAGGGCTGGGTCGGGTGCGAATACCGGCCGGCCGGGGATACCGTTGCCGGGCTGTCCTGGCGCGAGCAGTTCGACGTTTGAGGTTTGCCGCCATCATGAGCCGGCGACGAGACAATAAGGAGAAAACGGTATGAAGATCGGATTTATCGGCCTGGGTATCATGGGCCGCCCGATGGCGATGAACCTGAAGAACGCCGGCCACGACCTGATCGTCCCCGAACGATCCAGCCTGACCGATGAAATCCGCTCCGCCGCCAAGGTGGTCGCGACCCCGAAGGCGGTCGCCGCGGAGTCCGAGGTGCTGATCCTGATGGTGCCGGACACCCCCGACGTCGAGACGGTGCTGTTCGGTGAGAATGGCGCGGCCGAAGGGCTGCGGAAGGGGACCCTCGTCATCGATATGTCCTCCATCAGCCCGATCGAGACCAAGGTGTATGCCAAGCGGGTGAACGAGAAGGGCTGCGACTATCTCGACGCACCGGTATCGGGCGGTGAGGTCGGCGCCAAGCAGGCGACGTTGACGATCATGGTTGGCGGCCCGGACGCCGCCTTTGATCGCGCCAAGCCGCTGTTCGAACTGATGGGTAAGAACATCACCCATGTCGGGTCGGAAGCCGGCGCCGGGCAGGTGTGCAAGGTGGCGAACCAGATCATTGTCGCGCTGAACATCCAGGCGGTGTCGGAGGCGCTGGTGTTCGCCTCCAAGGCTGGGGCCGATCCGGCGAAGGTTCGGCAAGCGCTGATGGGTGGGTTCGCGTCCTCCCGCATCCTGGAGGTGCATGCGGAGCGGATGCTGAAGGGGACTTTCAACCCTGGGTTCAAGATCAAACTGCATCAGAAGGATCTGAACCTGGCGTTGTCGTCGGCCAAGGCACTGAGCCTGTCGCTGCCGAACACTGCGATCGCGCAGCAGATGTTCGCGTCGTGCATTGCCCATGGCGGAGCGGAGCTGGACCATTCGGCCCTGGTGCAGGCGATTGAAGGCATGGCGGCGCACAGCATCCGGGACACGAAATAATCTCGCTGCGCCGTCACGGAACGAGTCGCACGACATGAAAAGGGGTTGAGTTTTAGAGTGCTCTCCCCATAAACTTCGCCAGTCACGCCGATTCTGAGACGGGCGTTGCCCCGGGATAACGTGTATCCCGGGTAAGCGCCTGTCCCATTTTTCCGGAAAGTGGTGATGTTTCAGCTATTTACGCGCATGGGTTGCGTGGGGGCGGGCTTTCATGTCGATGCGTTTCACCGAAATCGGCCAGCAGCTGCGGGCTTATCGTCTGGAATCGGGGCTGCGCGCCGAGGAAATCGCCGCGCGCCTGGGTGTTTCCCGCGCCGCGCTCTATCGCTACGAGAAGGGCGAGGTCATCAAGCTTGATACCATCAAGCGGCTGGCCGAACTGTTGAAAATCTCGCCGCTGTCGTTGCTGGGGATCGGGGTCGAGTACTATAACCGGCCGATCGGCTATTTCGAGCGGGTGCGGCAGATCGAAGAGACCGCCGACCAGGTGCTGCAGGTGGCGGGTCCACTCTGCTACCTGACGACATCGGATTCCTATGACAATGCGCTGGCCGAGGCGTTCGAGGAAACCGCCGATCAGGCCGGGGGCGAGCGCATGGCGATGCGCAGCATGGCGGAGCAGGTGCTGGGTATCCTGGCCGCGCGCAAGCGTATGTATGCGATGCGGCGGCCGAGCATCATCGGGATGGTGTCGCTGCCGGCGGTGCAGCGGCTGCTGGAGGTTGGCATCGTCAGCGGCGGCCATGTTTCCGACCGCGTGCGGCGGATCTGCCGGGACGTCGCGGTGGCCGAGGTGGAGAATATCGCGACGCTGATGGAGACCGAACCGATGGGACTGCAGTTCGGGCTGCTCGCCGGCTCGCCGCCCAGTTCGTCGTTCAAGATCCTGCGGGCGCGGGATCGGGTCAGCCTGGCGATCAACCCGTTCCGCACGGACACGCACCCGGCCTCGCAGACCGGCGTCGCCATGATCACCGGCGCGGATGAGGCGATTGCCGCGCATCAGAGGGTCGCCGAGGCGAGCTGGCGCGAGGCGATCAAGGGGCCGGCGGGTGCCTCCCGGCTGCGGCAGTTGCTGACGGTGGCGCAGCCGGTTTCGTAACACCAGCCGCCGTTGACCCATCAATGGCGGCTGACATCAGGACGATGCGGCGCGCGGTCGCCCCGCCAACCCCACGCGCGATGCGGGTTCAGGCGGGGTTCGGCACGGGTCGGACCACCATCAGCGGGATCAGGAAGAATACCAGCGCCGTCGCCGCGGCGGACAGGACAATCAGCGGCGTGAGTTGGCGATTGAAGACGTGCTCATACAGCACCGACCCCAGCGTGTCCGACAGCGGGTTTGCCACGTTGACGATCGACATCATGCCGGCGAAGGCGAAGCCCTCGGCGCCTTCGGGGCAGGATTCGGCGGCCAGCGACATGGTGGCGATCATCGCGATCATGCTGGTGACGCCGCCCAGCAACCAGATCGCGACGGCGCTCGCCGGGCTGCTCAACAGCAGGAAGGCCAGGGTGCTGACCACGCCGCCGACGATGCTCAGCCGCAACAGCGACAGGCGGTCCAGGCGCTTGAGCTGCCAGCGATACAGCAGGCCGCCGATGATCCAGCCCGCGGCGCTGATCGAGGTCAGCACGCCGATGAATCCCTGGGAGAACTTTAACTGGTCGCTCATTTGGAAGTACAGCGGCGTGCCGAAGCCCGGGCTGAAATAATACAGAAACAGGAAGCCGGCGACGAACCACAGGCTGCGGCTGCGGAATACGCTGACCAACGCGTGCAAGCGTTCCCGCAAGGCGGCCAGGTCGATCGGCGCGCGCGGTTCGTGGATCAGCCAGACGCCGGCGACGATGCTGAGCGGAGCGACGGCGCCGATCCATGCGGCGGCATGCAGGGCGCCGACCGGCGAGAGGATCTCGATCAGGTAGCCGGCAAGCAGCACGGCGAGCATCTGCGCGATGTTGAACCAGAGCCATTGCTGGTTGACGAAGTTGGCACTGTTGTTGGTTTTCTGGCCGGTTTCGACCAGCAATGCGCCGCACAGCGTGCTGGACACCGCCATGGCGACGGCGGTGACGGTCAGGGCGGGGATCATCGCGGTGGTGGTATTGAGTGTCGCGACCCAGCCGAACGCCAGGAAGGCGGCGATATTGGCGAGCACCAGGTAGGGCCGCCGGCGGTAGCCGAACAGTGGCACGAAGTCGGAAATCGCGCCCCAGAGCGGCTTGATGATCCAGGGCAGGTCGAGGATGGCGAGCGAGGCGCTGATGGTAACCGGATCCCAGTGTACCGTCTCTTTCAGCCAGTGGGACAGCGGCTGCCACATGATGCCGGATTTGGCCTGGCACGTGCCCTCCACCGCGTAGACGATGGCGAAAAACCACATGGTGCGGTTGATGGCAGGATTCGATCGCATGGGTCATTGTGGGCGAGGCGGCGGTCGGCCTCAAGCCGGGGCGTTGGACACGATATGTCCATCAGGGGGGAATCGGGTGGGTTGCGCTGGCGTATCGGCGCGCGTGCTGACAGACACCCGTATTTCGCGCTTGCGGCGTGTTTACGCTTCTCTGTCAAAACAAAACGCCGGCAGGGGATCCCCCTACCGGCGTATCTGGCAGGAGGACACGATGCACCACCATCGAAGCCACCTGCGGCGGATTGTGATGATCTTGGTAATAAAAACCAGGATTATTCGCAAACCGAAGTAGGCTGCTGGGCCGCCTATTGAGCTTGTGCTGGTCGTGCGCTTGTCCAGGGGCCGGTCCTTGCCTGTTTGGCGGGATAGCATGGGCGCGGCGGCGTTGGTTGGCGAAATGCCGCTTCACGCCTACGTTGTGACGGATGGAGGATCCTGATGGACGCACTTGAGTTGATGCTGACCCGAGAGTCGGCCCTGAAACTGGAGGCCCCTGGCCCCTCGGCCGAGGAACTGGACCGGATGTTCGCCGGCGCGGTTCGCGCGCCGGATCATGGGCGGCTGCGGCCCTGGCATTTCGTGGTGATCCCGGAGGGGCAGCGGGCGGCGTTCGGGGCGCTGATGGCCGAGTCGCTGCGGCGGCGCGACCCGGCGGCGAGCGATTCCGAGTTGCAGCGGGAACGGGACAAGGCGTTCCGTTCGCCGGTGATCGTGGTGGTGGCGGCGAAGGTGCAGCGCGGCCACAAGATCCCCGAGATCGAGCAGGTGGCGTCCGCCTCGGCCGCCGCGCAGACCATCATGCTGGCGGCGCCGGCACTGGGGTATGGCGCGGTGTGGAAAACCGGCGCGCCGGCGTACGACCCGGCGGTGAAGACGGCACTGGGGTTGAGCGCCGTCGATGACATCATCGGGTTTCTGTATATCGGCACGCGGACGGGCGGATCGTCGCCGGTTCCGCGGCCGGTTACCAAGGACTTTGTTACGACCTGGGCGGGGTAAGCCAGTGTGTGATGGCCGGGTGCGATCCCGGCCATCCGCGGTTTGCCGGCTGCGGCAACCTACTCCCCTCCCAGCGGCTTCATGTTGCGTTCGATCGCCCGGCGCAACAGCGCGGCGGAGCGGTAAACGCCGTGCACCATCTTGGAGTACGGCAGCACCAGGAAGAACGCCAGGATGAAGCCCAGGTGCACCGCCATCGCCAGGCCCATGGCACCGGTGGCGCGGACCGCCAGCAGCAGCAGGCCGGTCAGCGCGATCATCGCCAGCAGCAGCAGCAGGGCGATGTCGCCACCCAGCAGGCGGCTTGCGTTGGGCAGCGGATCGTCGACGAACTTCATTGCCGTCAGGCCGATTGTCCCGACGATCATCAGGACGCCGCCCGTGGTGCCCAGCAGGACCGGAACGCTGACGAACGGATAAGGTGCGGGCCAGCCGAGGAAGGCATGATAGATGAACCCGACGGTGGTGGCGGCAAAGCACAGCAGGAAGCCGTAGAACATCGCGTGGTGCAGATAACGCCGGCGCATTGAAAACGCCTCGGAATTATCGTTGCATCCGTTACCGGCGCCGCCGAGGTTTTTCAGCGTCAGCACATCCCACAGCGCGATCGACACGGAAATCGGGCCGATCCGGCCGCTTGGTCCTGCATCCCGCCAGAAGTTCCGCGCCCCCATCGCCAGCGCCACCAACGAATAGCCGAATGTCGCGATGGCCACGACCTGCAGCGCCCAGAGCGGAATGATCTGATAGAACGACTCCGCTTCCGTACCGTGGGCGCCGAAGAAGTTTCCGGGTGCGTTCAGCAGCATGCTCAGGATCAGCACCACGGCGATGCCCAGCGCGGCGATCAGGGAGACGACGGTGCCGTTGCGGTTAAACATCGAGGCCAGCGGTTTCGGCCAGGCGTATTCGGCGTAGCTCTCGGCGCGCACCTCGGCCAGCGTCCGGGGCACGTTGATGCCCCATTCGTGTGGCGGGCTGTATTGGCAGGCGTAGTAGCAGCCGCGGCAGTTGTGGCAGAGGTTGGCGAGGTAGCTCAGGTCCCCGGCGGAGAATTCGCGGCGTAACTCCACGGCCGGGAAAACCGCGCAAAAGCCTTCGCAGTAGCGGCAGGCGTTGCAGATCTCCATTTCCCGCCGCGCATTTTTGACGGCATCAGTTTCTTGCACGACGCGCTGCCTCCTGGCCTGCGATCCGACCGAACACGGTTCCGATCGTCATTCCGAACCCGGCGAGATAACCCTTGCCGAGGATGTTGCCTGACATGATTTCGCCCGATGCGAACAGGTTGCTGGTGGGCTGGCCGTTGTCCATCAGCACCTGCGCCTTTTCATTCACCTTGACGCTCAGGTAGGTGAAAGTGATGCCGGGTCGCAGCGGGTAGCCGTAGAACGGCGGCTTGTCCACGACACGCGCCCAGTTGGTTTTGTTTGGTGTCAGGCCTTCGGTGGTGTTGCCATCGAGTTTCAGGTTGTCGAACACCTGGCCGGGCTTCACCGCCTTGTTGAAGCCGTCGATCGTTGCACGGATTTGCGCCGGGTCCAGCTTCATCTTCACGGCGAGTTCTTCCAGCGTGTCCGCCTTGAACGCCGGGAACACCGACGGCATGAACAGCGGGAAGGCTTTCGAGTCGCAAATGGAATAGGCGATCTGTCCCGGCTGCTGGGCGATCAGGCGGCCCCAGATGGCGTACCGTTTCGGCCAGACATCCTCGCCTTCATCGTAAAACCGGTCGCCGTTACGGTTGACCAGCACGCTGTAGGGCACGCTGTCCAGACGTGTCGTAATACCGCCGTCG
>DATARX010000186.1:0-8404 GCA_036263955.1 Rhodopila sp. | reverse complement strand
GGGAAAGCCAAGGTGTTGGCGCGTGCGAAGCCTGGGCGGCGGCCGCGCGTTTCGGAGCCTGCGTGATGGACGATCAAGGGTTGCTGGACCTGGCGACGGAACTGGCGGCGCAAGCCGGGGCGACAATCCTGGCGATCCGCGAGCGGGGTTTCCGGGTGGAGCACAAGGCGGACCGGTCGGTGGTGACCGAAGCGGACCATGCGGCGGAGGCGATCATTCTGGCCGGGCTGCGCGCGGCGCTGCCGGGTTGCGTCGTGGTCGCCGAGGAGGAGGTCGCCGCGGGAAAGATTGGGGCGGGAAAGATTGGGGCGGGCAAGATTGGGGCGGGAGAAGGCGGGGCGGCGACGGCGGAGTTCTGGCTGGTCGATCCGCTGGACGGGACGCGCGAGTTCAGCGGCGGCGGCAATGATTTCGCGGTGAATATCGGGCTGGTGCGGGATGGGCGGCCGGTGCTGGGGGTGGTCGGGGTGCCGGCGACCGGGGCGATCTATGGTGGGATCGTCGGTGTCGGGGCGTGGCGACAGGTTGATGGGATACGTTCGGGTATCTCGGCGCGCGCGGTGCCGCCGGAGGGGCTGACGGTGGTAGCCAGCCGGCACCATGGGGATCAGGCGCAACTGGATGCGTTCCTGGGCGGGCGGGTTGTGGCGGCGGTGGTCAATTTTGGCTCGAGCCTGAAGTTCTGCCGTGTGGCGGAGGGGCTGGCCGATGTGTATCCGCGGTTTGGCCGGACGATGGAGTGGGATACGTGCTCGCCGCAAGCGGTGCTGGAGGCGGCGGGCGGATCGGTGGAGACGCTGGACGGGCGGCCTTTGCGGTATGGCAAGGCGGGGTGGGACAATCCGCATTTCGTCTGCTGGGGACGGCGCTAGAGCTTTTTCCGTTCGCATTGGCTCGCCGAATCGGCTCTAGCACATTGTTTTAGCGAGCATCTTCACCCGCTCAGGTATGCAATCTGAGCGGGATCTGCCCTAGGGCGCGCCGCGCAGGGCATTGGTTGCGTCAGGCGAGGCAACCGAGCGGATGAGTTGGGGCCCGGGGGCGTGTCCGGCCGCGGTTGGCCGCGTTGCGATCTCATTTTCGTCTCCGAAGCTGATTGCCTGCCATCCGCCGCCCAGGGCTTTGTACAGGGCGATCACCTCGCGGACCCGGGTCAGGTCGCTTAGAGCGGTTTCGTCTTCGGCCGCGTAAAGCGCGCGCTCCGTGGCCAGGACATTGAGGAAGTCGGTCAGGCCCGCGGCGTAAAGCATGCTGGCGCGATCATGGGCTGTCCGGTTGTCGACGATGGCCTTGTGCAATGTCTGGTCGCGCTGCGTTTCGGTGTTGTAGGCGACCAGCGCGTCTTCCACTTCCCGCAACGCCTGAAGCACGGTTTGCTCGTAAGCCAGGCGGTTCGCTTCGGCGGCGGCGCGCGCCTCGCTCACCCACGCCGACCGCCTGCCGCCGTCGTAAACGGTCTGGGTCAGGGTCAATCCGGCACTCCACACCAGGCTTGCCGCCTGGAATGTCTCGTTGAGGTAGCTGGTGGTCGGCGTCAGCACCAGCGGGATGGTGAAGTGCGGATACAGCTGCGCCACGGCGGCGCCGATGCGGGCGCTGGAAGCGGCAAACTGGCGTTCGGCCCGTCTGATATCCGGACGGTTGGCCACAACCTCGGATGGCAGCGTGACGGGCAAATCCGGTGGGGTCGGCACCGCCGGGGCGGGTCGGGAAAGGTCCGCTTCCAGTGTGCCCGGCGATTGTCCCAGCAGCACGGCGATGGCGTGCGTCATCTGGGCGACCTGTGCGTGCAAGGGCGGCAATGTCGACTGAGCCGTGTCGAGCTGCGCCTGCGCCTGCGCGGTCGCCAGGTTGTTGGTCAGTCCGCGGCTGAACGCCGTTGTCGCCAGATCGAGTGCCTGGCGTGCCACGCCGATGTTGCGTTCGGCGATGTCGATGCGCACCTGGGTGGCCCGCAGGGTCGCATAATCGGTGGCCAGTTCGGCCAGGATGCTGACGAGAATGGCCCGCCGGTCCTCGATGGCCGCGCCGATTTCGGCGTCGGCGGCTTCCTCCGAACGGCGCGTCCCACCGAAGATATCGAGTTCCCACGATGCGTCAAAACCGAGCGAATAGTTGCGATAAAAGCCATTGCCGGGCGGCCACTGCAATGTGGTGCTGGAATTGGCCAGGAAATCGGTCGACCCGAAGCTGACCTGGGGGGCGTTCGCGGAGCCGGCGACGACGCGTTCGGCGCGGGCGGCGATCAGCCGCTGACGCGCGATTTTCAGGTCATAATCGCCGGCGATCGCGGTATCGACGAGATGCGTGAGCACCGGATCGTTGAAGGTCGTCCACCAGGCGCGCAATTTCGGGGCGCTCGCCTGGGCCTTGGCGAGACTGACGCTCTGTTCGGTCCAGCCCGACGGCATCCGCATGTTCGGCTTTACATAGTCGGGACCGACTTCGCAGGCGGTCAGCAGCGACGACATCATCAGGACGAGGCTGATTCGGCGCGCCCGCATCAGAGATTGTCTTCCAGCCAGGTCAGCAGCCGGCCCTGTGGTGTTTGCTGCGGTGTGGCGTCGGTGCCGAGCGAGATTGACGCGGTCAGGCCGGCCACGAGTTCGATCCCTGGCGGGATCTGGTCGATGACGATCCTCACCGGAACGCGTTGGGCAAGGCGAACCCAGGTAAAGATTGGGCTTACCGTTGGCAGGCCGCGGCTACTGATCTGATCGTTTGGATCGCTGATGCCGCGTCCGATGCTCTCGACATGCCCCAGCACCGGGGCATCATAGGCCATCAGCCTGATCCGGGCGGGATCGCCGACGTGAATGCGCCGAAGTTTGGTTTCCTCGAAATATCCGGTGACCCAAAAGGAATCAGAATCGACAATGGCAACCCGCGGCTGGCCGACATTGGCGTAGTCACCCACGCGCAGACGCAAATGGGTCACGTAGCCATTCGCTGGCGCGTTTAGTTCCGAGCGGGTGAGGTTCAACTTGGCGACGTCGAGCGCTGCCTGCGCACCCGCGAGTGTCGCGCGCGCGACGGCGGCGGTGTTGGCGAATTGCTCCTGTTCTTCCGCCGACACGACGCCTGTCAGGCCTTGCCGGCGCCTTGCATCCGACGTGCGCAGCTTCAACTCCTGCTGGGCCGCGTCGACACGGGCCTGTGCCTCGGAGATCGCAAGCTGGAAACGAACGGGATCGATGGCGAACAGCAGATCGCCCTTGTGCAGCACCTGGTTGTCGGACACGGCAACCTTGACGACGGTGCCGGCCACCTCCGGCGCGACGTCCACGACCTGCGCCATGACGCGCCCGTCGCGTGTCCATGGCGCCAGCATGTAGGTGCGCCAGAGCGCGACCAGGAGGACGCCGGCGATAGCCACCATCGACAAGGTGATCGCGACCCGGAAAAGATATCGAACGTAGCGCATGAGGGCCTAGACGAAGAGAATGAGAAGCGAAAGAACCGAGACGTAGAGAGCGACTTCCAGCAGGGCGGGGTGCCAGGCGCGACGAAGCAGCCCCGTGCCGATCAGCACGTAGCGGAGTGCCAGCACCACCAGGACCGCGGCGAACGCGTAGACCGAGATAGGGGCCACAAGCAGTCCGGCAATATCCACTTCGTGGAGCATCAAGGATCCTCGGCTGTTTGACTGCGCGTCGCGAAGAAATCGGCATCGGCGGACAGCAGTGCGGTGAGTTCGTGCAGCGTCGCCGCGATGTGCCGGATAACTGCCGGCGCATCGTCTTGCCGAACCAATGTTTCCGCGGTTTTCCGGGCGGCTGTCGCGGCGGTCAACGGATCGATGTGCAGACGGCGCAGCGCCACGCGGGCGTCCGTGGTCGCCGCGCTCGCCGTCGGTCCGGCCTCCGGGCGGGCCAGCAAATCGCGCAGCCGCAGCAGCGCTCGGCCGACCAGCACGGCGGTGATTGATTGCTCCAGCGCCATGACCCGATCGATCGGCGCCGTGGCCAGCCGTCGCGACAGCCGGATCAGCTTCTGATGTTGCAGATGTTCCCAGGTGATCGGGAGCGACACCGGGTCGCGCGCGGCACGGGCGACCCCATGGCGGATGGAACGCATCAGCACCATCGCCTCCCGCCGTGGGTTGGGCGGCAGCAGGACCCGGAAGGCGAGCACGCCGCACGCCGCGCCGATGTCGTAGGCCAGGTAGGTGTTCAGCGATGCGGCGAGATCATAGTGCATCGGATTATTGGGCCCGACCTGGGTCACGAAAAAAATCAGAAAGGCGATCCACATCAGGCCGGTGTTGCCGGGGCGCAGGCTGCCGAACAGCGCGACGGCGAGGAACGGCATGAACGCAACCGTCAGCAGGGGGAAGCCGGTTGTCTGCGGCAGGATCCCGAAGGTGACGACGAACGCGGCGACCGAGCTCAACGCCGTCCCTTTCAGGAATGCCACGCTGGCGGCGGCGGCACTTTCGGATTGCGCGAGCAGGCCGCAGACGGGTCCGAGCAGGGCCAGCATCGCGCCGCCCGAGGGCCATTGGCTGATGATCCAGAACAGTCCGGCGATGGCGACCGCGAGGGCGCCCCGCATGCCGTTGCGCAACGCGGTGACCGGATTGGCGTAGACGGGCAGTCGTAGCATAGGGCTGAGGCTTTGTTGCCCGTCCAGGGTGGCGAAACGATCGGCCGCGAGGCGAAGCTGATCCAGCAGATCGATCGTCTGGTCCAGCACGGCCAGTACCGGAATGTCCCGGCAGGACGCGGCCTCTTCCGCGACGCGCCGGCGAACGGTGTCGATCCTGGCCCTTCGTGATGCAAATCCGCCAGGACCATGCGCTGGTTGGGCAAGAAAATCCGCCAGGTCTCGCACCGCCTCCCGCGCGGACGTGACGCGCCCGTCCGCCGCGCGCGCCGGGTCCCGCAGCAACTGGCAGACACGTTCCGCGCCGGTCAGCGCGGCGAGCAACGCCGCGGCGGCGATACGCGGATCGGAGGCGCGGCGGCGGAACACGGCATCTTCGGCCGCGGTGAATTCGACGGCCTGGTCGAGCGCCATCAGGCCGGCGGCGATGCGATCGCGAACGCCGGACCGCGTGGTGACGTCGGTTCCCATCAGGGCAGCCCGAATAAACTTGGCCACGTCGGCGCAGAGGCTGGCAGCCTGATAACGCAGCCGGTTTGGATCGGGGCCGTGGTCGGTGATCAGGAAGACCAGGGCGGTGGCCAGCACGCCGATGACGACGAGCGAGAGGCGTGCCGTTGCCAGCTCGAATATGTGGTCCGGGTCGGATACCGCGGGGACGGCAACAAGTGTGACGGTGTATCCCGCGAGCACCGCGCCGTAGCTGCGGAAGTAACGCAGCATCGAGGAAACGAAGGTGCAAAAACCGAACCAGATCGCCAGCATGAAGATGAACAGGACGGGCGACTGAACGAAGCCCGCGATGAGGACGATCGAGGCCGCCACCCCCGCGACGCTGCCCATGATGCGCCAGAAACTTTTCGAAAGTATCGCGCCGCGGGCATTGGCGGCGACGATGAGGACCGTTGTGCCTGACGAGTACGGGCTGTCCAGTTCGAGCTGGTAAGAGACGTAAACGGCAATCGCAAAGGCCAGCAGGGTGCGGAGGACAAAGGTCGTGTTCGATGGAAGATACGGCAGCAGCCAGCGTGTTCGTGCGCGAAGAATTGCCGCGGTCACGATGCATCCCCGTCGCGGGCCGCCGTGACGCGGGCCACGTTGCGTTCGATCCGATCGAATACGCGCTCACAGACCCCGATGTCCGCAGTCGTAATGTCCTTTAAAAGAGCGCGGCCGATCGCTTCGTATTCGACAGCGATCTTTTGGTAGATCTCGAGACCGGCGCTGGTTAGCCGGAGCGTTTTGGATCGCCGGTCATCGGCGTCCTCTTGTCGTTCCAGCAGGCCGGTCCGCTCCAGCGCATCCAACAGACGAACCAGGGATGGCCCTTCGATCGCAAGCGAGGCGGCGAGATCCGTCTGGCGCACGCCGTCGCCGAAGCGGCCGAGATGCAGCAGGGGCCGCCATGTCGCGTCGGTCAGACCGAATTGACGCACTCGGCCGTCTACCTGGCGCCGCCAGTTTTGTCCCAGGCGATATAAGCGCCGGCCGAAATCGACGGCGGAAAACGTTTGTCTGCGAACCATGGTAAGGTAGGAGCCTGATAGATAGGATCCTAACTATTCAGCCGAATCGGGCTTTCAAGTGCCACAAATGTATTGATGTGTATCGATACCGAAAATTCCTCACTTCCGGCATCGTAACCGTTCACCAACGTCGATCGCCGACTGGGACAGCCGGCGCGGTTGATCCCTTACGGTGCACCGTTCATTAATGGGATCGAGTGGCCGCCGGCCCTTCGCTGGTTCGGGGCTGCCCGTTCAACGGCGAGGGACGGCACGCCCCGGCCTCTCGGTTGGTGGTCAGTTCCATGCGTAGCCGGTTCGGCCTCAATGGGTTGAATTTCTTTACCGCGGCGGTTCAGGCCGGGTTTGGACCGTTCATTGCCGTCTGGCTCACCCAGCAGGGCTGGCGGGTGTCTGCCCTGGGGCTGGCGCTTTCGATCGGGACCTTCGCGGCTTTGCTCGGCCAGTTGCCGGGCGGAATGCTGGTGGACCAGGTCCATGCCAAGCGCTACGCCGCCGCCGGCGCCCTGGTGGTCATGGGACTCTCGGCCGTTGCGCTCTGCCTGGCCCCGTCCGTACCGGTCGTGTGGGGGGCGGAGATCGGCCATGCCCTTGCCAGCTGCGTCATGACGCCGGCCATCGCCGCGTTGACTTTGTCGGTTTGCGGACACGACACGTTCGGCGAACGGCTCGGCAGCAATACGCGCTATGCGGCCCTCGGTAACGCGGGGGCGGCGGCCGTGCTGGGTGCAGCCGCGTCGTATATTTCCCAGGGCTCGGTTTTCTGGGTCACCGCCGCGCTGGTGGTTCCGGCTCTGGTGGCCGTGTTCATGATCCGGCCATCCGACGACATCGAGGACGACCATCCGGCGCTGAAGCATCCGAAGGCGCGTGAGCATTGGCCGTGGCAGATCTTCGCCGAACCCGCCCTGCATGTTTTTGCCATCGCCGTGGTGCTGTTCCAACTCGCCAATGCCGCGCTGCTGCCGCTGGCGCTGAATGAACTGACACGACGACACGACGCACCCGGTTTCCTGGTGTCCGCGACCATCATCGTGCCGCAAGTGATTACGGCGGCGATCGCACCGTGGATCGGCAGGCTGACCCAGAAAATCGGCCGGCGGCCAGTGCTGATCGTGGGGTTTGCCGCGGTCCCGGTACGTGGGTTGTTATTCGCCCTGTTGCCGAGCGCGCTGCCGCTGGCCGCCTTCCAGGCGTTAGATGGTGTCAGCGCCGCGGTGTTCGGGTTGATGCTGCCGCTGATCGCCGCCGATCTGACGAAGCGAACCGGTTATCTGAACCTGGCGATTGGTGCGCTCGGATTGGCCGCGGGCCTGGGGGCGACCTTCAGCACCGTCATTGCTGGTTGGATTGACAGCCGCTTTGGTGCCCAGGTGATGTTCCTGTGCCTGGCCGGGGCCGGTACCGTGGCGACGGGACTGCTTTGGATCGCCATGCCGGAAACCCGGCCGGCGCCGAGGCGAACGCGGGGGCGCGATGCACAGAAAGCAACCCTGACGGCCTGAACCGCCCTTGCGTGTTCCCACGCGCCGGGGCCTGATGCCCGCCGGACATTTCGCGAAGGGGGAAACCATGGATCAGGCAGAGGCCAAGCATCTCTTTGAACCGACGGGCGACTTTCAATGCCTGCACGAGTTCATTCCGGCGGCGCGGGCCAAGCTGTCGGACCATATCTGGGGCTATCTGGTCGGTGCGACGGAGACCGAAACCACGCTTCGGCGGAACCGCCTCGCCATCGATTCGCTGGCGCTTCGCCCTCGGGTTTGCGTCGATGTGTCGAAAGTGGAACTGGGCACGACGTTGTTTGGGCGTAAACTGCGGATGCCGGTGATCCTGGCCCCTGTCGGTTCGCTGGAATCGTTTCATCCCGGTGGCGCGGCAACCGCGGGGCGGGCGGCGTCGGCCTTCGGCGTGCCGATCATGGTGAGTTCGGTGACGCATCCGGGCCTGGAGGAAGCCGCCGCCGCGGCGACCGGGCCGAAGATTTTCCAGCTTTATGTCCGCGGCGACAAAGCCTGGATGGATGATGTGGTAAAGCGGGCGGTCGACGCGGGCTATGACGCGTTTGCCATCACCGTCGATACCGCGGCCTATTCCCGCCGCGAGCGGGACATTGCCGGGCGTTTCGTCAAGCCCTGGCGCGCTGTCGCGACGGGCCAGAGCTACCAGGCCGGCTTCACCTGGGACAACGTCAAGCACTTCAAGGACAAGCACAGCATTCCATTGATCCTGAAGGGCATCGCGACAGGCGAAGACGCGGCGTTGTGCTGCGA
>DATARX010000173.1:0-12934 GCA_036263955.1 Rhodopila sp. | reverse complement strand
CGTGAAGCGGATACGGCAGGCGCAACACGACGTATCGCGCCATCCGAGATCGAACATTTCCAGGCGGTGAAACCCGCCTGGAAATGCTTCAATGAACCGTTCGCGTCGGCCCGGCATCGCCGCCATACGCCGCGATCGTCGGCCGCATCGATGTCCGGCTGCCGGGTCACGTCCGAGTGGCCTCGATCGCCTGCCAGATCCGATAGGGTGTCGCCGGCATGTCGATATGGGTGATGCCGAATTCCGACAACGCATCGACCACGGCGTTCATCACCGCCGGAAGCGAACCCGCACATCCGGCCTCGCCGCAGCCCTTCGCGCCCAACGGATTGGTCCGCGCCGGCACCGGATGGCTCTCGAACCCCAGGCCGGGAAAATCATTCGCCCGCGGCAGCGCGTAGTCCATGTACGACCCCGTCACCAACTGCCCGTCGTCGTCATACACCACCATCTCCATCAGTGCCTGTCCGATGCCCTGCGCGACGCCGCCATGGGCCTGGCCGGCGACCAGCAGCGGATTGACCAGCACACCGAAATCATTGACCGTGGCATAGCTGACGACTTCCACCACGCCGGTGTCCGGATCCAGTTCGATCTCGGCGATATGGCAACCGTTCGGAAACGCCGACGGCACCCCCTTGAAAACATGGCTGACGTCCAGAGTGTTCGACATGCCCTCCGGCAGATTTGGTTGCGTCCGCAACCATGCCGCCAGTTCGATGATGTCGACGCCGCGATCGGTTCCCGCGATCGAGAACCGCCCACGCTCGAACTCGATGTCGGCAACCGCGGCCTCCAGCATCAGCGACGCCGCCTGCTTGCCGCGTTCGATCACCAGACCGCTCGCCTCCACGATCGCGCCGCCGCTCTGCATCATCGAGCGTGAGCCACCGGTCACGCCGCCGGCCAGCAACTCATCGGAATCACCTTGCAGCAACTTGATCTTCTCGAAAGGAATACCCAGCTGGTCGGACAGCACCTGGGTGAACGGGGAGGCATGGCCCTGACCGTAATCCAGCGTTCCGGTGATGATCGTCACGCTGCCGTCGGGTTCGAAACGGATGCCACCCATTTCGTTACCGGCGTCCGCCGTCACCTCCAGGTAATGCCCCATGCCACGCCCGCGGATCTTGCCGCGCGCTCGGGATTCGGCCTGACGTTCCGCATAGAGGTCCCATTTGGCGGCGCGCAGCGCCTCTTCCATGATGGCCGGGAACTCGCCGCTGTCATACATCATGCCCGATGGCGCGCGATACGGCATCTGCTCCGGCTGGATATGGTTCCGCCGCCGCAACGCCACCGGGTCGATGCCCATCTCACGCGCCGCCGTTTCGACCAGCCGCTCCATGTAGTAGTTGCCTTCGGGGCGACCAGCCCCGCGATACGCGCCAACCGGCGTGGTATTGCTGAACACGCAACGGGTGGAGACCTCGATCAGCGGCGTGGCATAGACGCCGATGATGTTCTTCACCGTGTTTATCGTCGGCGGAATCGTCGTCGCATTGCTCAGCCAGGCGCCCAGGTTGCCGTAGCCGGTAACCCGCAGCGCCAGGAATGTACCCGCCGCATCCAGCGCCAGTTCCGCCAGCATCTCATGGTCGCGCCCATGGCTGTCGGACATGAAACTTTCCGATCGCTCATCCGTCCATTTCACCGGCTGGCCCAACAGGCGCGCGGCGTGCAGCAGGCAGACATATTCCGGATAGGCGGACGCCTTCATGCCGAACGAGCCACCAACATTGCCCGTCAGGATATGCAGTTTTTCCACCGGCACACCCATGATGCCGCCCAGCAGCGCGCGCTGGCCGAACACCCCCTGGCATCCCACCCGCAGCACCAGCCGGTCCTTTTCCGCGTCATATTCGCCGATGGCGGAGCGGGGCTCCATCGGGCAGACCACGACCCGGTTGTTGCGTAGCGACAGGCGTGTGACATGAGCGGCGCTCGCGAACGCCGCGGCGACTTTCTCGCTGTCGCCGAAATGGAAATCCATGCCCAGATTTCCCGGCGCCTCGGCGTGCAGCAGCGGCGCCCCATCCGCCACGGCCTCACCCGCGGTCGTCACCGCCGGCAGCGGGTCGATATCGGCGAACACCGCTTCGGCCGCGTCCTTCGCCAGTTTGGCGGTTTCCGCCACCACCATGGCGATCGGTTCGCCGACATAGCGCACGCGACCGGTCGCCAATGGACGCTGCACCGGCCGCGGCGTTGCCGATCCGTCACGATTCTTTCCGGCCGACGCCGGCATGTTGCCAATGCCCGCCGCATCCAGGTCGGCGGCGAGGATGACCGCACGCACGCCCGGCATCGCACGCGCCGCATCGGCGTCGATTGCACGGATTTCGCCATGCGCCATCCGGCTGCGCACCATCACCGCGTAAAGCTGGTTCGGCCGATTCAGGTCATCGGTGTACCGACCTTCGCCACGCAGCAGCACAGGGTCCTCCATGCGGGAAACCGGCTGCCCGATGGCGAATTTGCCGGATGTCATGGAGGTCGGATCGAAGGATACGTTCATCAGGGCAAAGCTCTCGTCCAATTTCGGTGGCGACACCCAACAGGATATGGCAAGCCGGCGCAACGGGAATGGCGGCGCTCAATCGGCGGCATCGGCCAAGCCCATCACCGCCTTGGTTTGCAGCGCGCTCAGCAGGCAGGTCACGCTGGCGGACCGCAGAGGGATGAACCGCTTCCCTCCCTGCC
This sequence comes from Rhodopila sp., assembly GCA_036263955.1. GTDB lineage: Bacteria > Pseudomonadota > Alphaproteobacteria > Acetobacterales > Acetobacteraceae > Rhodopila. The sequence continues at coordinate 10,231 of DATARX010000173.1, read as the reverse complement.
GGCAGAGCGATTTCACCGCGTTTGCCGCGTCGTGGCTGATGCAATCAACCGGAAACAGCACAAGCCCGGATCGGCTCGTCAGGCCCGGGAGCAGGTTCGGATGGTTCTCCACGCCGCCATCGTGATGCAGAAAAGTAGCCCCGAGGCGCTCGACCACGGCCCGCATGTGCGTCACCTGGTTGGGCCGCCCGCCGACATAGAGCAGTACGACGCCATCCAGCCGCGCAGCCTGCGCATCCGTGGAATCATCAGGCAGCGACAGCGACGATTCAACGCACTCCAATTCCAGCCGCATCGCGTCACGCTCCCGTTCGGCGAAAAACCGAGCAGCGCGTTCGGTGTCGCGGTCGGTTTGGGCGGCGGCAAGGCGTTCCTCGAGAGTGGTGCGGCGCCTGGTTTCCGCCGCCAGCCGCCGTTCCAGATCCGCGACGAGTCCGCGCAGGGCTCCATCCGCCTCCGGCATCACCGGCTCCGCGGCGATCCGCGCCGTCAGCGCCGAGCGTAACGCCTGGATCTGCGCATCCCGTGTAGCCACGGCAGTATGGATCGCCTGTTGCTGACGCTCCAGCCTGGCCTCAAGCTCGGTCTTTTCCGACTCCAGTGCGCACAGCCGCCTGATATCGGCCCGGTTCGCCGATCCGACCAGGTGCGACAACATGTGCACCTCGCCAAAGGCCTCGCGGATCATCGCCTGGGTCGTGAGCGGGTGGGTCAGCGTCGCCCAATACGCCCCGGGGATGTCGCCCCGCCGCACCGAATCGCGCCACAGGGCGTACACCGCCTCCTCCGTTGTTGCTTTATCAAACTGGCTGACCACCAGCTTGTGGCGTCGGTCCAGCGCCTTGTGCAACTGGCGAGCCGCTTCGTCATGCCGCCCCGCCAGGGTCACCGCGGTGCGGTGCAGATCGTGATCGCTGCATTCGTGGGTCGCCAGGCTGAACTTCCGCAACACCTGGCGCAATTCGCCCGTCGACAGGCATGTGCCGATGATCGAGCAATGCAGGTTGGTGTTGAATTCCCAGATTTTCGTCCGCCGCGGCGCGGCCTCACGCTTGGTCAAGGCCGGCGGGATCGCGCCGAGGTCCAGCGTTGTGGATCGCGCGAGGGGTTTCGCCGTGTTGCCGATCGCGATGGAAAGCCCTGCCGCGCCCATGACCTCGCCTTCTGCTGTCCGATCACCCCATTCGGATATAACGGTGTGCCTTGATCGGCGCCGCTCCGTAATATACAAATGGACATAGCGACAATGGCCTAATCAGCCGCGTCTGCCAAGCCTGAACGAACCGCGGACCCGAAACCGCTTGCACCCCCCCTGCATCGGATGGCACGCTGAACCATGGCCGACGTTTATGATGACGACCCGCGTCCCGGAGAAATCGTTGTCCCGCTTCCCCCGGGAACGGACGCCGGCGTCTATTTTATCGGCACCATCCACACCCCATGGCGCGTCCGCGGCGAGTGCCCCAAACGCGGTGACCTCGATGGTCCGGTCTGCAGCATCGTGGTGGATGAACGCTGGCGCCAGGCCCTCACGGATATCGGCGATCATCCCCGGCTTCAGGTGCTGTACTGGATGCACCGGGCGCGTCGCGACCTGGTCTTGCAGACCCCGATACGCACCCGGCGGACCACCGGCAGCTTCGCCTTGCGCTCCCCGGTGCGGCCCAATCCGATCGCATCGTCGATCGTCGCGTTGGTTGGGGTCGACGGCACCACGCTGCATGTTCGCGGACTGGACTGCCTCGACGGCACGCCGCTGATCGATCTGAAACCGGACCGGAAGCCTGCTGCCGGTTGATCTCAAAGCGGCGCGGGACGACCTCGTCCAAGGTTGGCGGACGTCCGGCGCAAAACTCTGACAATACACGAAGCGCACCACGGGAGGCTTCAAATGAACGCTCGAATTGCTATCGTCCGAGGTCCGTCCCGCACTTCGCTCAACCGTGCATGACCCGAGAACAGAGGAATAACCGCCCATGGCTTTGACAATTCTGGTAACCGGCGCCACCGCCGGCTTCGGTGCCGCAATGACACGCCGCTTCGTCCGCGACGGCCACCGCGTCATCGCCGCGGCACGACGCACGGACCGTCTGCAGCAACTACGTAACGAAATCGGTTCGGCCGTACTGCCGCTGCCACTGGACGTAACCGACGAAGCCGCCGTCGCAGCGCTCCCCGACAGTCTGCCCGCGGATTGGAAAGACGTCGACGTACTCATCAACAACGCCGGCATAGCGCTCGGTCTTGACCCCGCCCACAAGGCGGACATCAATGACTGGAACCGCATGGTCGCGGTGAACGTATCCGGAATGATGCACATGACCCACGCGCTGCTGCCCGGCATGGTGCAACGCAATCGCGGCCACATCGTCAACCTCAGCAGCACCGCCGCGACCTACCCCTATCCCGGCGGCCACGTCTACGGCGCCTCCAAGGCCTTCGTCACCCAGTTCAGCCTCAATTTGCGCGCCGATCTGGTCGGCCTGTCGGTGCGGGTCACCGACCTGGAACCCGGTCTGGTCGGCGGCACCGAATTCAGCGTCAACCGGTTCGGTGGCGACACGGCCCGCGCCGGGGCGGTCTACGCCGGCACGGTCCCGCTGACCGCCGACGACATCGCCGAAGCGGCATCCTGGGTGATCAACCTGCCGGCACACATGAACGTCAACCGGATGGAAATCATGCCGACCTGCCAGGCGCCAGGCCCGCTGGCCATCAAACGTTCGTCATGATGAAGTAATAAACCGACCGCTGCTGAACGCCGCCAGCGAGTCCGGTAACGCCCCCTCCAGAATGGCCGGTGCCAGCGCCAGCGCATGCGCACCGGCCAACGTCACGCCGCTATGGCACGTCGCCGCGAACGCCCCCGGAAACCGTTCGGATTGCTCATAGATCGGGAACCCGTCCGGCGACATCACCCGCAGCGCGGCCCACATGCGGATGATCGAGGCATCCTTCAGCGCCGGGAAAATACGCGTGTTTCGATCAGCGATTTTCCTCAGCACCGAGACCTTGGTGGTGATATCGAAACCGACATCTTCCTGGCTGTCCCCCAGCATGACGGTGCCCTCCGCCGTCTGCCGCAGCAGATGGGTCGGATAGTCGAGTAACGGGCGAATCCGCTCCGTCACAATGATCTGGCCCTGTAACGGAGAAACCGGCATGTGCAATCCCACCAGCGGCGCCAGGTCCCGGCTGCCCAGCCCCGCCGCGATCACCACCCGGGGCGCGGAAAATATTTCGCCACCAGCATGGACGGAAAAACGGTTCGGTGCCGCGTCGATCCGGGTCACTTTGCGGTTCGGCCGGTACGGCACATCCTGATGCAGCGCGCGCAACAGATGCAGCGGACTGGCATGCCCGTCGATCGGGCAGAAACTGGCGCCGGTCACCGCGTCGCCAAGGTTCGGCACCATCGCGCGCACGTCCTCGCGCGACAGCATCCGCGTGCCGATATCGCCGCTTTCGTTGTGCATGCGGCGGACCAGCGATTCCCGATCCGCGTATTCCTGATCGGACAGGCAGAACGCCAGCCCGCCCGGCTGCCGCAAGGCCGTGTCCGCCCCCAGCCGCGCCGCCAGGTTCGGCCACAGCGCGGCCGATTGGCGAGTCCATTGCGCATAGGGCGGCATCCCCGCGCCCTTGCTCTGCACCCAGACCAGCCCGAAATTACCCCGAGCGGCCCTGAACGCGATATCGCCCTCGTCGAGCAGAACAACGTCGGCGCCCTTGGACTGAGCCCCCCAGGCAATGGCCCCGCCAACCAGGCCACCACCAATGACGATCAGGTCAGTCACACGCGCATTTCCATCCGGTCTGCATCCCGATCTCGGACTATAGCGGCGCGGCCGCAACGTCCGCTAGGTTCGGCACGATGGGATTCGATCCGTATACCGTTTGTGGCATCGTTGGGGCCGGTTGCTTCATCGCCAGCTATTTCGCCACCCTCCAGGAATGGTTGTCGCCCACCGACTGGCGCTTCCCGGCGATCAATCTATTGGGCGCGATGCTGGTCCTGGTGTCGCTGATTGACGCGTGGAATCTGCCCTCGGTCGTGCTGGAGTGCTTCTGGGGGACGATCAGCCTGTATGGGCTGATCCGAAGCCTGAGACGTTAGCGCCAACCATTCATTCATCTATTGCCGCCGAAATGGAAAAGCCTGTCGGAATGATCCCGCCAGCTTAACATTGGAAGGTGGAGATGATTGAGGACATCGCCCTCATGCTGTTATCGTTGGCGATAGTGACTATAACAGCCAAGATTATCATCAAGAAGCGGTAGGGGGCCGGGCCAGTTCGTTCGCGGGCCGGCCCGCCCCGGATGGAGACCGGCCTTTGGAACCAGCAAAATGGCACCTCCGACCGGGCCGTGACACCGACGGTCCGGCGCTGATCGCGCTGATTTGGTCCTGCTGGCGCGCCTACCCCGGCATTCGCATGGACGTGGACCGGGAGATGCCGGAACTCCATGCCCTCGCCACCTACTACGCCAGCCAAGGCGGCGCGCTTTGGGTCGCCGAAACCGACGGCGCGGTGTCCGGCATGGTCGCAACCCGCCCGTCCGAAAACGCCAACTGGGAAATCTGTCGCGTCTACGTCGACCCGGCGCTGCACGGCACTGGCCTCGGCCACGCTTTGCTCGATCAGTCCGAACGCCATGCCATAACCGCCGGCGCCGACCGCTTGCTGCTCTGGAGCGATACGCGCTTCGACCGCGCGCATCGGTTCTACGAGAAACGCTCCTACGTCCGGCACGGCGCGGTACGGGTCTTGAACGACATCTCCCACTCCTTGGAGTTCGGCTACGCCAAACCCGTCAACGGGACCGAAACGCTCGACATCGCGGCGGCGACCTCCGCCATCGCCCGCCTGACGCAAATCCTGGTCAACTGCGTTGAGCAGGGCGCGGCCGTCTCTTTCCTGAAGCCGCTATCGCCAGACAAGGCCCGATCCTACTGGCAACGCGCCGCGTCGGACGTCGGTGCGGGGAAACGGGTGATCCTGGCGGCGTGGCGAGACGGGATCCTGGTGGGAACCGGTTCGCTCGACCTCGATACCCCGGAAAACCAGCCCCATCGCGCCGATGTCCAGAAAATCCTGGTGGACCCCTCCGCTCGACGCGCCGGTTGGGGCCGTCAGATCCTGCGCGCGCTCGAACACGCAGCCCGCACGCGTAGCCGGTCGCTCCTCACTTTGGACACGCGTGCGGACGACGCGGGGGAGGCGTTGTATCGCACCGAAGCCTGGCAGGAAGCCGGCCGCATTCCCGGCTATGCGCGCAACAGCGATGGCACCGACCACGCAACGGTCATATTCTGGAAACGCATCGGACCCTGACGCGTCGCGACTGCGCGCCCGCCGGAGGCAGCACGCCGCGCCGGATCCAAAATCGTTTGCACCTTAGCTCGGCGGCGGCTGATCCAGCGGGGCCTGCTCCACCGGGGCCGCCGGCGCAGCGCTGTCCGTTAGCCAGTTCTTCAGGTTGCGCCGGATCTGGTACTCGAACTCGACGTTCATGTCGGCCATCATCGACTTGGTCATGTCGTACAGCACCGTCCTGATGTCGTCGATTTCCCCGGTGTGGCGGCTTTGCACCTGCGCCTGCGCGAAACCAAGCTGCGTGCCACCATCGTCCAGTATCGTCAACGACACCTCGAACGACCCGGTCACCACGTCGTTCTGCCGCATCAGGGACGCGTCGAGGATGGCGAAAACCGCCTTGTTGGCGGTGCCGAACGCCTGCAACCGGTCATGCGCCATCGACGTCAGCGCCGCGATCGGGGACACCGGATCGCGGTTGCTGACGTCGGGGGGGACGCCCGCCGGGATAAAGCGCTGCTCCACCGCGATCGACGCCACATTCAACTGAATCGGCGGCAGGTAGTTGTAGCGCAACGGATCGAACACCGGCTCCGGCGGCCCACCACAGGCGGCGAGGGCGAGCGGAAGCAAAAGCGCATGGCGACGCGTCAGAAATCCAGCTTGCATTGAGGTGAAGCGTTCCTTGTTGGCGTGGTCAATCAGAGGTTGCCCCCTTGGATCCGGACGCTTGTCCATGCACGTCCTGGCGCGGGAACCGGAAATCATAATTGCAGAATTCACAGGTCATGACGATATCGTCATCGACCGCCATGTGATCCAGGTCCTCCGCCGAAAACCCTTCCAGGATGCTGGCAAGACGGGCGCGGGAGCAGCGGCAGCCGAACGACAGCGCCCGGGCGCGGTCGACGGCAACGCCTTCGGTGTGGAACAGCCGATAGAGCAGGCGGTCGGGCGGCAGGTCGTCGTCCAGCAGTTCCGCGTCGGTCAGCGTCGCCGCCAGCGTCGTCGCGGTCTGCCAACTGTCCGCCTGTGCGTCCTCGCTCAACGCCGGGTCGATCCCGCCGGCGCCGGCCACCTTCTCCAGGATCAGCGCCCCGGCCCGCCAGCCGGAGGCGGTCCGCGCACAGGCCAGATGCACCTGGCAGCGCAGTTGCTCGCTGGTCTCGAAGTAGTGCAGTGCCATTTCCGCCAGCGAGCCACCCTGGATCGCGACGATACCCTGATGCCGGTTCTGCTCGCCGCCCTGGTCGACGGTAAACGCCAGGTAGCCGCTGCCCAGCAACGCCTCGGCGGAAGGCGAGGGGTCCTCGCCCAGCAACGCCTCGAGCTTCACCTTGTTGGCCAGCGCGTGGCCGCGCAACTCCCCGGCATCGGTGCAATCGGCCAGCAGCATGGAGATCGGGCCGTCGCCCTTGGCCTGCAGACTGAACGATCCGCGGAACTTCAGCGCGGTCGACAGGCCGGCGGCGAGCGCCAGGGCCTGGCCGACCAGCTTGGTCACCTCCGGATGGTTGTCGTGGCGGGTCAGCAGCGCATCGGCGAGCGGGCCCAGGCGCACGAGGCGCCCGCGCACCGGCCGCTGCGGCAGGAAGAACGGCAGGACGCCTCGTGGCACAACAAGATCGGGCACCGGCGGGCGGCCGCTATCAAGGAAAGCTGGCGTTTCGGACATCGCCGCAAGATAGGCATCTCAGAGCCATGCCGCTACCCAGGGCCGCTACCCAGGTACGACCGATCCTGCCCGGGTTGCGTTATCGCCGGTGGTCAGGCAAGGCGCCATTAGGCTAACACGCCGAGAATCCGGCGACGAACCGGCCTGGTTGTTGAGGAAACGGATGCCGATTCGCCCCTGGATCATTCTCGCCTCCCTGGCGCTTGCCCGGATCGCCTTCGGGTATCAGTTCCAGTCGATCGCCACGGTCGGCACGGCGCTGGTCGACCGATTCGCCCTGAGCTACGCGCGGCTTGGCAGCCTGATCGGGATCTACAACCTGTTCGGCGTGTTCGCCGCGCTGCCGCTGGGTCTGCTGGGACGCCGCTTCGGCGATCGCTGGGTGCTTGGGGCCGGGCTGGCGCTGATGACCGGCGGCACCTGTTTCGGCGCCTGGGCCGACACGATCTCCGGAATTGCCGCCGGACGTGCCGCCGCCGGGTTCGGGGCGGTCGCCATGATCGTGCTGCAGGGCAAGGTCATCGCCGACTGGTTCAGCGGCGCCCGGTTCATGATCGGGATCAGCGTCTCGGTTTGCTCGTTTCCGATCGGCATGGGCTTGGCGCAGATCGCCGTGCCGCCGATTCTGGCGCAGGGCGGGTTGCACGCCGCCCTGCTGAGCGGCGCACTCCCCGCGGGAATGGCCCTCCTGCTGTTCCTAGGCAGTTACCGTCGGTCGCCGCATGCGGTCCCGCCGACTCGGTCGTTCACCCTGCCCAGCGCGCGGGAATGCCTGCTGCTGTTGATCGCCGGTGGCGCCTGGACGGTCTACACCGCCGGCTTTTCCGCCTACGCCGCCTATCTGCCGAGCAGCCTGTCGCTGCGCGGCTATGGCATGGGATTGATCGCCGTGGTGATGACTGTCGCCACCTGGGGCAACGTGCCGGGAACCCTGGCCGGCGGCGACCTCGCGGCTCGGTTCGGCGGGTTCCGGATTTTCATGATCGGCTCGCTGGCCCTGTCGATCGGCATGGCCGGCAGTGCGTTGACCGGCTGGCCGGTCGCCTGGGCCGCGCTGCTGGGCGTGGTCGGGTCGATCCAGCCGGGCGTGACCATGGCGATCGGCACGCTGTCCGCGCGGCCGGAAAACCGGGCGGTCGGGATGGGCCTGTTCTACACGATCTACTATCTGGGTGGAACTTTCGCCCCCGCGTTGTGTGGTATAGCCGCGGACTACACTGGTCGGCCGGAGGGTGCCCTTCTGGCCGCATCCGCCCTCGCGGCGGTGGCCATCCCGCTATTCATGCTGCACCGCGCGCTCGCGTCGCATGGGACAATGTTGGTGCGGGCTTAGGATACCTATATCGAACGGTCCCAGATCGGTGACGTTCGCTTTTACCCTCATTATCGTTTGAAGTCTGCAGTTGCGTTGCCCTAAAATACCACTAGGTCGTCTTCCATGCCTTCCAAAAGACCTAGATGCAATTCCAGGGGCAGTGGTGCGGCAGACCAAAAATAGTTTTGATTGTAACCCACATTGCCCCGGCGCTCTATCGTGAAAAGGGCAGACCGGTGCTGGGGGAGTTGCATCGGGTCCGGCGAAAAAGATAACCGACTCAAACTCGTTGGAAAGTTCCAGCCATATTGAATCCGCAGCGCATCGTTAAACCTGCTCGTCGTTCTGAACATGTGTTCGAATTTATCCGAAGGTAGGCGCTCAAATTGAGCTACCACATTGCTCGAATATGTTCTTGGTCTTGCGGTCACTGGCCGACGGAGCAGGCCTGCAGTACCAGCCCATTCAAAGAAATCGTCCAAAAGGCGATCGGCAAGGTTTGTATCGGCGCAGGCCGCGATGACGCCGTCGTTGAACAGGGACATTTCCAAGATCGGAACGGATCCACGCAGGCCCGGGGCAGAGAAACGTCCGATTTCGAACTTGACTCCAGAGGGCTGGAAAAAGCCATCCAGACTCGTGGGCACTTTGGTAAACTGATATCGCTCGGCAGCCGCCTTGAAGAGGGTGGGTAAATCAAAACCCCGTTCTGGACGCACTTCGTCGGTGACCACGAGGTGGACAACGCGCCCAAGTTCGCTTCCGATGAGTTTCATGCCGCAGCTTCCGCAAGGCCGTTTTCGACTTGAACGACCTTGGACACCAACTGCTCGCTTTGGGGCTCTGATAGCGCTGCCAAAGCCCCTGGAACTCCCGCGTTTGCAGAATTGGCCGCCGCCCTCAGTGGCCTTTGGTCGTATGACGTCGAAAGAAATGCGGCAAGCGCCTTTGACGGCTTCTCTTGCGGCGTCTGGCCGCTTAGCATGCTGCTGATGGCAGCCGCGTCGTAGGGTGAGGGATGAAGGGCTTCCTCGGACAAATCATTCGTCGTCCTGAGGAATGTCGCGAAATCAACAAATCTGACGAGAAGCCCGATATCCAGTTTTGTGGCGATGTCTAGAAGCGTTTGAAGGGTGTGCTTCCCGTAATTCTCACCTTCCAAACGAGAGACGACGCTCTGCGGCTTATCGATCAGGAGGCCGAATTCCCTTTGGGAGAGATCGCCACGCAGCGCACGGATTTGATCCGCTAAAAAGGCGCGCAAGTGGTGCGCCATGTAGGCAGCGCGAAAGGCCGGATCAACGGATAAGTCAGCCCGCTCGGCGAGGCGCGCCAAGTCTGCATTCGACTGCATGTTCGTGGTTTCGTTCAACATTGGCTTTGCGCCTCTGGGCCTCGGGACATGCGGTTCGATAGTCCGGGTCGCATGCCTTGTTGAAAGGATATAATAGGATAAAGGCGGTTCGCGCTTCGTTGAAAAAGCCTAGAATCCGGTAGTGCGTGCCACGCGGTTGCTCGATCCGCAGTTCCCCCAGTCCAACACAAACGTGGCCCCGGAGCGGGGCATAGGGTTTTCTTCGCCAGCGATCGGCACTTCTCGGATACAGCGTCTCCAGGACGGCATAGATCGCGCCCTGCACATCGGCAGTCTGCGCTTCGTACCACGTTTCAATCTCATCGAAGCCCGGGTCGCCATGATAGCACAGGAACCTTACCATGTCATAGCTTTTTTGCTATCACCCGAATGGCTGGTTGCTAGGATCACCACAAATTTGCGATATTGTGGCCGGGCGATTTTCTTCCACAATGTCAATAATGAAGCAGGAATTCCGTTACGGAGTCAACCCGTACCTTGGGATTCGAGTCCCGCCGCCGGCAAAAGCCCGCTATGATGGGATCGGCGGATGTGACGCCCTACCGCCG
>DATARX010000151.1:0-2552 GCA_036263955.1 Rhodopila sp. | reverse complement strand
GACCAAGCTGGAAAGCTATATGATTGGCGGCCGGTTTACCGCCACCCAGTTCCTGTGCGACGTCGAGGGCCATCCGGAGCAGCCGGCGTTGCGGCGCGCGCTGGAGGAACTGTCGTTTTTCTCGACCGAGATGCGGGTGCTAGGGGTTTATCCGATGGCGGCGTTCCGGTTGGCACAGGGATCGGGGGATTGATCCGGGTCGAAACGCATGCGGGCTGGCGCCGGCTGGTGTTGAACCGGCCGGAGAAGCTGAATGCGTTGACGATGGACATGATCGACGCATTGCTGGCGGCGATCGACGCGGCCGAAGCGGATGCGTCCTGCAGAGCGGTGGTGTTGACCGGGGAAGGACGCGGGTTCTGCGCCGGCCAGGAAGTGGGTGCCGCATTCATGCCGGGGCCGGACGGACCTCCCGACCTGCAAAAGCTGGCGGATCGTTACCATCACGAGGTGATACGGCGCATCCGCGGCTCCCGCCTGCCGTTCATTTGCGCGGTGAACGGGGTTGCTGCCGGCGCCGGGGCAAGTTTCGCGCTGGCCGGGGATATCGTGCTGGCCGCACGGTCGGCGACGTTCGTGCAGGCGTTTATCCGGATCGGCCTGGTGCCCGACAGCGGGGCCACGTTCTTCCTTTCCCATCTGGTCGGCGACGCTCGGGCCAGGGCGCTGGCCATGCTGGGTGATCCGATCGATGCGGCGACGGCCGAACGCTGGGGCATGATCTGGAAAGCGGTGGACGACGCGGCGCTGGCCGGTGAGGCCGAGGCGCTGGCGCTGCGGCTGGCGCAATCCCCTGCCGGTGCGCTGGCCGGGATCAAGACGCTGTTTGCCGGGGCGGCGGATAATTCGTTGCATGATCAGCTCGACCTCGAAGCGCGCCTGCAGGGGGAGGCCGGACGGTCGGCCGACTTCGCCGAAGGCACGCGCGCGTTCCTGGAGAAACGGCCGGCGCGGTTCCAGTAAGGCGGCCCGGTTTCAGTAGGGCGGCCCGGTTTCAGTAGGGCGGATAGGCGGGCGCGTACCCGGGCTGGCGGGTATAGTCCGGCGGCGGCGGCGGACGCGAACCAAAGAATTGATCCATCTGCCGGACCGGAAAACTCTGATTGACCGGGGCGTTCGGGTTTGATGTGCAGCCGCCCAGAACCAGGCCGGCGATGACAAGGCCAGCGATGGTCGGGACAGCAAATCGAGGCAATGGCATGGTCGTCTCCTGTTGAGGATTGTCGAGGGTAACCTCCAGACGGGCCGTGCGTTCCAGGCTGTTTCGGCGAAGGGAGTCGCACATGGCCAGTCTCGACGACACCACCAATACTTCAGGGAGCCTGATCGCGGCACACCAGGTTCAGGGTGCCAGCGTCTATAACACGGCGCTGGAAAAGCTGGGGACGCTTGAAGACATCATGATCGACAAGGCGAGCGGCCGCATCGCCTACGCGATCTTGAGTTTCGGCGGCTTCCTGGGGATCGGCGACCGGTATTATCCGCTGCCATGGGAAAAGCTGGCCTATAACACGGAGATCGGCGGCTACATCGCGGATGTCGACCGCGAGACGCTGGAAGGCGCGCCATCCTACAGCGACACGGCGACAGCATCCTGGCACGACGAGGCGTGGGGTCGCGATGTGTATGCTCATTACGGGGTGCCACCGTTCTGGGATCTGCCGCCCTGAGGCTTGCCCCTGACGGCCGGCCGTGCTTGGAATTCATCAGAAGCGTGATAGCGCAATCATCACGCCATGGGGAAACGCGCGGGGCAGTCATGAAGATCACACGGGCATGAAGATCACACGGGTCGAAACGCTGCAGGCGGATGCCGGCTGGCGAATGTTCTCTTTCCTGAAAATCACCACCAGCGACGGCATCATCGGCTGGTCTGAGTTCAATGAAAGTTTTGGCAGCACCGGCCTGTCGGATGTGATCAACGGGCTATCGCCCGTGCTGATCGGCCGCGACCCGCGCCAGTTTGAAACGGTGACGCAGCATCTGCATGTGCTGACCCGGCAAGCGCGCGGCGGGCTGAACCAGCAGGCGATCGCGGCGATCGAGAATGCGCTGCTGGATATCGCCGGGAAGGCCTACGGGGTGCCGGTGGCGGCGCTGTTCGGCGGCCCGATCCGCGACCGCATCCCGGTTTACTGGTCGCATTTCGGGACGTATCGGGTGCGCAATGCGGCACTGCTGGGCGTGCCGGAATTGCGCTCGTACGACGATCTCGCCCGGCATGCGGTCGAGGTGCGGGATCGGGGATTCCGAGCGCTGAAGACGAATATTCTGCCGATGGCAGATGGGCGGCTGTCGTCCTACGTGCCGGGATTCGGACGTTCGGTGGGCTGGCCGGAACTGAACTGGGACAACCGGTTGGTGCGCGGCGTGGCGGAGCAGTTGCGTGTGGTCCGCGAGGCGGTGGGGCCCGATATGGGAATCCACCTCGATATCAACTTCAACTTTAAGACCGAAGGGTTCAAGCGGATCGCCGACGCGGTGGCGCCGGTGGGGCTGACCTGGCTGGAAATCGATACGCATGACGCGCCGGCACTGGCGGAGATCAAGCG
>DATARX010000116.1:0-3341 GCA_036263955.1 Rhodopila sp. | reverse complement strand
CGCTCGCCCTGGAAGACATGCATGACCTTGCGAACGCTGTCGCGCGGGGCCGGTTCTGCAGCGGTAGGGCGATCAGGTTGCCGAACCCGCCGGCTGGCATGGTGTCCTGACTCGGAAAGAACCGATCATAGGAATCGAAGCCTACGTCGGGATAACCATCCATCGTCGCCGTGACAAGCAGTGCGCCTAATCGCCTCGCGTCGGTCGCGGGCAACGCTTCGGCGAAAAAAATCCAGGCGTGGGCGCCGTTACCGGAGCGGGAGCGTTCGATCACGATCGGCACACCTCTCGCCCGCGCCGTGTCACGAAAAGCGGCAACGTCCTGCATCCAGGACTTCTTGTCGAAATCGGCCGCCAGGAACCAACACGTCTCGTCGGTTAGCATCGGATAGACGCCAGCCGTGAAGTCCGCCGAACCACCTGATGCCTTGCCGACAAGATGTGATCGGATAACCTCGTCGGTCACCGGAATGAAGGCTTGGTTAGGGCATGCGCCGCACTTGATCTGTGGCTTTCCGCAAACGCCGCGGACCCACTCGTTGCGGCACATCGGTGCGTAACCAGCCTTCCCGGTTTTCGGGTTTTCCCACCGGCGCGGGATAACGTCCGTCCGTCCGCGAAACAGGCTCTGGAAAAGCGCGATCTTGGCCTCGGTGGAGGAGCGCATTGAGACAACAGCTGTCGCATGAACCGGATCCGCCGGATCCTCTTCCGTCCAAGCCTGCTCCAGACCTTGCAACCGCTTGTTGACCTCCGCCCGCTCCTCGTCGAGGGCGATCAGTCGGCTTTGCAGCGTCGCGATCTGCTGGGCAATGTCATTGGTGCGGGCGATCGTCTCCTCCCTTTCAGCGCGGAACTACGGTGGAAGAAGGTCCGGTTTCTGCGGCAAGCGCCACCAACTATAGAGGATTGCTCAAGGCACGCGCCAGGCGGAGGCCTGTGCCTCAAGCGGGCGCCCCGGCAGACGCCCGAGCAACATGAATGGGCTCGAAATCGCCCCCCTGCCCCAGCACCACATCGCCTTGCTTCGCCAACTCCAACCCAGCCATAAACGTCGAAGCCCACCCCGACCGCCGCCGCAATTTTCCCAATTTCTCGCTCGCCGGATCCCCCGCCGGATCCGGCAGAAATCGTTCCAATGGTGCCCCTTCGGAAGTTTCCGCCAGCAGGCGGAGGATGCGCGCGCGGGCCTCGGCAATGGCGTAGAGCTCGAACGGCCGCGCCCGGTAGACTTCGGTCGTGTCGACCGTGGTTGCGTCGTCGAACAGCGCCAGGCTGGCCCAGAGGAATTCCACGACATCGATCGCCTGGCCGGCTGCGACGGCGTTGCCGAAAAATTCCGGCTGGCCACGACCAAATACGTCGTGACCGCGTTGCGGCCGGCGCTCCAGCCAACCGGCCAGTGCCTGCATGTCTTCCAGGGCGACCAGGCGGGTGCGGAACGCGTCGGCCTCGACCACGGCGTCCTGCTGGGCCGGCGCATCCGCCGGCAGCAGCAGGCGCGTGCGCAGTTGCACCAGCCAGGCCGCCATCACCACCCAGTCGCCCTGTTGCCCCAGCGGGATTCTTTTCGGCGCCTGCTGCAAGGCGGCGGTCAGTTGGTCGAGCAGCGCGGTCAGTGAGATTGCGGCCAGATTGATTCGTTGGGCGCGTGCGAGGGTCAGCAGGGTCTCCAGGGGGCCGGTGAAGCCGTTCAGCGTGAGATGCGGCGACCCCCCTTCCCTGCCCGCCTGCCCGTCCTCTGCCGCCAGCACCGACACCGTTTCGTCGATGCAGGCCGCATCCGGTTCGCCCGCCCGTGTCGCTGCATGTTGGTCCATCCCGCGCGGCTCAGTCCGCCGGCCGCGGCACGAGCAAAAACCGCAGCGCCGGCCAACGCTTTTCCAAACAGGCGACCGCGGCGTGCGGCGTTTCGCCATCGGTGAAGAAGCCGTAGCCGATCACCGCGTGGTGTTTCGGCAGCCGCCGTCCCATCGTCGCCCGTTCGCGAATCACCACCTGGCGCAGCCGGTCGGTGATGCCCCAGTGCTCCGCCAGCCAGGCCAGCGCGTCGGGGTGGCTCGGTCCCAGTTGCAGGATCGGGCCCGGCACCGGCAGCAGCGCGTGCAGGTCGAACGGACAGGCGACACTCGTTCCGACCATTTCGAATGCCCGGGCCTGGCGCATTTCCACCCGTTCACGAAATTGCCGCGCCAGGATCCGGCAGCCGTCGACGCTCAGGGTGCGCTGGCGCCCCGGCTGCGCGACGGCGCGCGCAAAAACATCTGCCTCGATGGCGGCAAAATCGAGCTGCCAGGGCGTTACCCCCGCTCCGCGCGCCGCCGCCGCGAATTGTTCGAGAATCACCGCCGGCCCGCTGACGGTCAGATGATGAAACAGCCAGTCCGCCGCGCCGTCGCCCCGGATCCGCGCCCGCAGAACGGAAGCCGCCCGCCGGCCGCGTCGTTTCGGTTGCTTTTCGGCACCATCGGGATCCAGCTCGCTGATGGCCGGCGGCGGTTGCGGTGCGGGTGCGGTGTCCCAGGGATAGCGGAAAAAACTCACAGATCGAGCTGGCCGGCCGGGCTTTCCGTCACCAGCCCGGCGCGCTGGACGTAGCCGCGCATGGTGCGCAGGTCGCGATGGCGGGTATGGCGCATAATGTCCTCATCCCGGACCCCTTTGTCGTAGGCTGCGGTGATAAAGCCGACGCGCAGCGCATGCGCGCTGAGCCGGTCGAAGCCATCGACAGAAATCCCCGCCATCTGCACGCGATGGGCAAAAATATGGCGCACCGCGTCGGGATGCAGCGCGGTGTCGCCGATCCCATCCCCGGTGCTGATTTTTCGAAACAACGGCCCGGCTTTGCGCCGCGCCACCGCCTGCCACGCCTCGAACGCCCGCACCGGACAGGTTTCGACGTAGCGCCCGCGCGGCAGGCCGATCTCCGCCCCCTGCCCGGTCTGGTCGGTTTTTCCGCGACGGATACGCAGCCGCAGCCCGCCGGGGACGATGGCGACGTCTTCCACGTGCAGAGCAACGATCTCGGAGCGGCGCAGGGCGCCGACGAAGCCGAACAGCAGCAAGGCGCGGTCGCGCCGGCCACGCGCGGTCTGGTCACAGGTGAGGAGAATTTGCCGCAGCATGGCGAGCGACAACGCGGCCGCCTTCTGCACCGGGCGGGCGTGGGTGCGCAGCGCGCCCTGCAGCGGGCCCTGGATGTCGCGATGCGCCGGGTTCCACGGCAGGTCGTTGAACCGGTGCATTTTTCCCAATGCGGACAGCCGCCGGCGGATCGTCGTCGGCGCGTGGCTCTCCGCCAGGCTGGCGAGGTAGGCGCCGACCGTCGCCGGCGCCGCCGG
>DATARX010000112.1:0-11216 GCA_036263955.1 Rhodopila sp. | reverse complement strand
TCGATCCCGCCCAACACGCATATCACGGTCGTGATGCAGATCGGCTTGAACACGCCTTGGACCTCGCAGGCGACCGGCCACGACCACAGCATCGACTGGACGCTGGATCCGGGTGCGATGCAGACCTTCGACCAGCAGTTTCGCGGCGCTTCGTCGATGACGCTGACCTTCCCAGACGGCAACGAGCCGCCCTGGACGGTGTCGCTGGTCGGTTCCACGGCGATCAGCGATGCCTTCGGACGCTGCGTGCGGGATCTGACCCGGCAGGTGCAGGCGGCGCAATCGCAGCAACCGAATGGGGCACCGCCGAATGGATCGCCAGCGGCGACGCAGCCGTTCAGCGAACCCTCCTCTCCCCCGCCGGCTCCGCCGCCATCGGATCAGGGTCAACCCGCCCACTGAAGATCGGCTTGCGCATTAGGGCAGCGCGTTCGGCAATCCCCCGTCGGAGGACAACCGATGGGGGAACCGCCCGTGAACTGATCGCACGGCGAGACCCAATTCGGCCGGATTCGATGCTTTCCGCCGCGCGCCCTCGGTCAGATCGTCTGCTTGGCCAAGCGGTCGAAGGCGGCGAGGCGGGTGACAAGGGCCTCCATCCGGTCGAGCGGGATCATGTTGGGGCCGTCACTGGGGGCGCGATCGGGGTCTTCGTGGGTTTCGATGAAGACCGCGGCGACCCCGACGGCAAGGGCGGCTCGGGCCAGGACGGGCGCGAACTCCCGCTGGCCGCCGGATGAGGTCCCCTGCCCGCCCGGCTGCTGCACCGAATGGGTGGCGTCGAAGACCACCGGATAGCCGGTGCTGGCCATGATCGGCAGGCTGCGCATGTCGCTGACCAGGGTGTTGTAGCCGAAGCTGGCCCCACGCTCACACAGCAGGATGTTCTGGTTGCCGGTGCCGGCAATCTTGGCCGCGACGTTCACCATGTCCCACGGCGCCAGGAACTGGCCCTTCTTCACGTTGATCGCGCGTCCGGTTTCACCGGCGGCCAGCAGCAGGTCGGTCTGGCGGCAGAGGAAGGCGGGGATCTGCAGCACATCGACGGCCTGGGCGGCCAGGGCGCATTGATCCGGCGCGTGGACGTCGGTCAGAACCGGCAGGCCCGTCGCGGCGCGAACATCACTCAGAATCGATAATCCGATCTCCATCCCGATCCCGCGGGCGGCGGCGGCGCTGGTGCGATTGGCCTTGTCGTAGCTGGACTTGTAAATGACCGGCACGCCGGTTCGCCCGGAGATCTCGCGCAGGGCGTGGGCGACCTCCAGCGCATGAGCCCGCGACTCGATCTGGCAGGGGCCGGCGATCAGCACGAAGGGCCGGTCATTTCCGATTTCAATGTTGCCGACCCGAACGATGCGCGTTGCCTCGACGTCCATGAATGCGGGGTGCCCTTTCGGATGAAACGCGTTTGGTCGAATGAATCGCTGCTGTTTCGGCCGCCTTGGCCATTGGGTCAAGCGCTTGGAAGCGTGTCGCGGGGCCGGCAAACCCAACCGGGATCGAACCGAAATCGCCGATGCAGGAGCGATGCGCAAATATCACACCTGTGACATTTTCTTCGTCCCGTGATTATCAACACTTGGTGTTTGGGGAAATGTTCCTTTTTTGGTGAGATCAACACCACCCGGAATCAGCGAAATGAAATGATACATGCGGAATCGCGCTCCTAGAGGGTTGTCAGCTTTGCAACCCTGCTGTTACCGCCCGTTCTGTCTGGCAGTCATAGAGGGAGACGAGTCTGATGCGGGTCGGCGGAATGGGAACGAAAGCTTGGCTTCTGAGCTCAGCGCTGCTGCTCAGTTGTCCGTTCCTGGTCGACAATGCTCAGGCTGCACAGCATGAGCGGCATGGCCACGCTGCCTTGAAGCCGACGGCCACGTATAGAACGCATTCGCCGCGCATGCACGGGACGCTGGCGCTTGGCGGTCGGGCTTCACATGCTGGGCATTTTGCCAGGCGTGGCGCGTTCCGGGGCTACGGAATTTCATGCGTTCCCTATGCGCGGCAGGTTTCCGGCATCGAAGTCGCGGGGAATGCGTGGCAGTGGTGGGACAACGCGGCGGGGCGGTATGCTCGCGGCGACCGGCCGGAGCCGGGCAGCGTGCTGAATTTCCGCGCGAATGGTCGGATGCGGCTGGGCCATGTGGCGGTGGTGACCCAGGTGGTGAACGCGCGCGAGATCATTGTCGACCAGGCGAACTGGCCGAGCGGCGGCGGCATTGGTGGCGTGTCGCATAATGTCTCGGTAGTGGATGTCTCGGAGGCGAATAACTGGTCGGCTGTGCGGGTCGAGCTGGGCCGCGAAGGCACGTTCGGGTCGGTCTACCCGACCTATGGTTTCATTTATAACCGTCCGGACACCGGCATCGTCACCGCGAGCGTCGCGCGGCCGGCGCCGCAGCCGGCGATCAATCCGGTGCCGTCGGATCTGCGGCCGGCGGCGGAGCGGCCGTGGCAGACGACGGAAGAAGTCGCCGAGGCCCCGGCGACGCGCCAGCGCATCGACATGAGCGTCGGCACGACGCCGATCCACGTCGAGCGTTAGTGTCGCGAAGCTGACGTTCACCATCGTCGGCGCCCCTTCGCCTCACCGCCCCAGTTCTCGATTCGAGTGGCCTGCTTAGTCCCCTGCATCCGCCGCGGCGTGCGGCGCGCTTCGGGGCAGGACGGCCGGCCAAGGACCTAAATTCAGGCCTTCACCATCGGGCAGGCATTGTCCGAGAGCGGGCGGAAGGCGTCTTCGGCCGGGGTGGTGCCGATCAGCTTGTACAAATCCCATTCATGCCTGCTTTCCGTGGGCTGTTTGACCTCGAACAGATAGGCCGGATGGATCTTGCGGCCGTCCTCGCGGATTTTGCCCGGACCAAAGCAATCATCGTCGGTCGGCATCGCCTTCATGCGGGCGACGGTCTCGGCGCCACTGAGCCTGGCCTGGGCCGCACCCATGGCCTTGACGGTCTTCAGGTAGTGCAGCGTGCAGGAATAGTCGCCCGCCTGCGCCATATTGGGCCATAGCGTCACCTTCGGCCGAATCCGCTTCTGGAACGCTCGGGTGCGGTCGTTGAAGTCCCAGTAGTAGGTTTCCGACAGGCGGGTGCCGGCGGCCATCTCGATCCCGATCGAGTGCATGTCGGTGGTGTAGGCGACCATCGCGGCGAGCTTCATGGTCTTGGTGAGGCCGAATTCGTGCGCCTGCTTGATGATGTTGATCAGGTCCGCCCCCGCGCCGCAAATGCCCAGGATCTTCGCACCGGAGGCGTGCGCCTTGACCAGGAACGCCGAAAAATCGGTGGTTTCCGGGAACGGGTAAAGTTGCGACCCAAGGACCTTGCCGCCGCCCGCCTCGACGAACCGTGTGGTGTCCCGCTGGGTGGCTTCGCCAAAGGCGTAGTTGGGGGTGATGAAATACCAACTGTCGCCGCCGGCCTTGACCATGGCGCCGCCGGTCGATTTCGCCTCCATGTAGGTGTCGAACACCCAGTGCATCGAATTGGGCGTGCAGGCCTTGCCGGTGACGTCGGACGACGCGGTGCTGCAGGCGATCATGATCTTGTTTTTCTCTTTGACGATCGACGCCAGGGCGAGCGCGCAGGAGGTGGCCGCGATGTCGATGACGATGTCGACGCCGCGTTGGTCGAACCACTCGCGCGCCAGGGAGACGGCAACGTCGGGCTTGTTCTGGTGATCGGCGGACAAGACCTCGACGTCGAAGTCAGCGGCGGCGAATTCCTCCACCGCCTGGCGGGTGCAAATGACGCCGGTCGGGCCGTTCACATCGCGATACGGGCCGGACTGGTCGTTCATCACGCCGATCTTGATGACCGGCCTGGTTTGGGCGCGGGCGATCGGGGTTATGGCCGTGGCCGCGGCGGTGCCCAGTAGCGCACGTCGTTGGATTTTCATGTTGTTTGCCTCCCGTTTGATTTTCGTCAGGCTAAGCGAAACGGCCGGCGGGTGCGAGGGGATTGTCTGGCGGTGCGGGATGTGCGTTTGAGCGGAGATGACCGATCCTGTTCATGTGATAGGCGCCTCCGGCCGGTCCGGACTGGCGCTTTGCCGATCGCTGCTCGCGGACGGCATTCCGGTGGTGCCTGTGGTACGGAACGCGGCGAAGTGGCATGCGGCTGATCTGCCTGGCGGCGTTTTGCCGGGCGCCGAACGGGTGGCGGAGCTGCGGGATCCCGAGGGGCTGCGGGCGGCGTTGTTCGGGGCGACTCGGGTGGTTTCCTGTGCGCATGCCCGCCATACCGCGGCGATTGTCGCGGCGGCGCCCGCGACGGCGATGCTTGTGCTGCTGGGCAGCACGCGCAAGTTCACCCGATGGCCGGATGCGCATGGCGACGGGGTGCTGGCCGGCGAGGCGGCCCTGCTGGGCTCCGGCCGGCCAGGCGTGATGCTGCATCCGACGATGATTTATGGCGCCCAGGGCGAGGATAACGTGCAGCGGCTGGCGGCGCTGCTGCGACGGTTGCCGGTCATGCCGCTGCCCGGTGGCGGGCGGTTCCTGGTGCAACCAATCCATCAATCCGACGTGACGCGCAGTATCCGAGCTGCGCTGGAGCGCCGGTGGGAGGGTCCCGGCAGCCTGGTAGTCGCCGGTCCGGCGGCGGTGCGCTACGCTGATTTCGTGCGCGCGGTGGCGGCGGCGGCGGGCACGCGCAAGCCGCTTATCCTCCCGTTTCCGGCGGGTCCGCTGATCCTGGCGGCGCGGCTGACCAAACATGTCGCCGCGCTGCCGACGGTGCGGCCCGAAGAAATCAGGCGGCTGCTGGAAGACAAGGAGTTCGATATTGGTCCGATGCGCGATTTGTTGCGGATTGAACCGGTTTCACTTACGAAAGGGCTTGCACTCACCTTTGCGCGCCCCCAGGAATAGGAAAACGCAACAGGACACCGGAATGCCCATCATCAACAGCATCGCGGCACTGCACCCCGAAATGACGGCCTGGCGGCACGACCTGCATGCCCATCCGGAACTTTCGATGCAGGAAGTGCGCACGTCGGAGATGGTGCGCGCGAAACTAGCGGAATTTGGCGTGGATGAAATCATCACGGGCATGGCGACCCATGGTGTTGTGGGCGTGATTCGTGCGGGATCGTCGGACCGGGCCATAGGCTTGCGGGCGGACATGGATGCGCTACCGATTCGCGAGGAGACCGGGTTGCCGCACGCCAGCCGTAACGATGGGGTGATGCATGCGTGTGGACATGATGGTCACACGACCATGTTACTCGGGGCGGCAAAGTATCTTGCCGAAACCCGCAACTTCGACGGCACGGTGTATTTGATTTTTCAACCGGCGGAGGAGTTCGAAGGCGGCGCGGACCGGATGGTCAAGGACGGGCTGTTCCAGCGTTGCCCAATGGACAAGGTGTTCGGGTTGCACAACTGGCCCGAGGCGCCTGCCGGAACGTTCCTGTGGCGGTCCGGACCGGTGATGGCGGCGGTCGGGTTTTTCGACATCGTCATTACCGGCATCGGCGGCCATGGGGCCTCCCCCCATCACGGCATCGACCCGATCGTGGTGTCGGCGCAGGTCATCGGCGCGCTGCAGACGATCATTTCTCGATCGATCGAACCCATCGAAGGTGGCGTCGTTTCAATCGGTAGCATTTCCGGCGGCGAGGCTTACAATATCCTACCGGAACGGGTGGTGATGAAGGGAACGGCACGGTGGTATCGGCCGGAGGTCGGCGATCAGATCGAATCCGGGATGAAACGGTTGGTACACGGGATTGCCGAAAGCTTCGGCGCCTCGGCGACGCTCCGATTCTTCCGGCATGCCCCGGCAACCATCAATGACAACGCGGCGACGGTGCTGGCGAGCGACGCGGCGCGGGCGGTCGCGGGAACGGATCGGGTGCAGGAAATGCGGGCGCCGACGATGGGCGGCGAGGATTTCGCGTTCATGCTGAATGCGAAGCAGGGCGCATACCTGATGCTGGGCGGCGGGCGCGGCGGCGACGATCCGCTGCTGCATCACCCGAAGTATGACTTCAACGATGAGTTGTTGCCGATCGGCGCGTCGTGGTGGGCGACGCTGGTGGAGCAGCAACTCGCGAAGGCGGGATGACGTCTTGTTGACGAAATAGTGATAGCGTTCGGGCCTCACCGCTCTGACTGGTTTGAGGCCCGATGTCCGTCGAAATATCTACGTCGACGACAAGCACGTCGAGCGGGCGCTGGTGCAGAAATTCGAAGTCAAATCCCACTCCGGACAGGCGAATCCGCCGCTTCAAAAGCTGCAGGAGATGTTGTCCTCACATCCAGACTGGGAGCTTCATGTCATCTACGCGCCAACGCAAAGTGCGGGGCCGGCTTGTGCGGCACGTGCCGGTGTCATTTCGATTCCGGGCGGGAATATGCCGACGCGGTCAAGCCCAAGGAGCGCCGGCACCTGTCAGAGGCTGACATCGAGGCCGGCTACCGCATGGCGTGCCAGACTTTTGTCAGTGGCGACGTCAGCATCTCCTGGGAGGCCAAATGAAATCCGTGCTGAAACTTGAGTTGCGTGAGGCCCGTAGCATGGTTGCCGCGGCGGTTGCGAAGGCGGCCGAACTCGGCGTGCCGGAAGCGGTATGCGTCACTGATGAAGGCGGTCATCCGTTGTTGCTGGAACGGATGGATGGCGCGCGGATCACCGGGCCGCAGATCGCGTGGAACAAGGCGTTCACCGCGGCCGGGCATAAACGCGCCACGCATTTGTTCAACCGGGTTCCGAACGGGCCGGCGTTGCCGGGTAATGAGGCGTTCGGGATCCAATGGAGTTTCGATGGGAAATTCGCCGCGTTTGTCGGCGGGTTTCCGATCGTGGTGGACAATGAGGTCGTGGGTGGCGTCGGCCTGAGCGGCGGAAACGGCGAACAGGATACGCTGTGCGGGATGGCGGCGCTGGCGGCATTGCGGGATCTGCTGGCGCCCGAGGGGCGCGCGGTGACGGTGATGGCGGATATCAAGCTGTAGGCTCCGTCATCCGGTTGGCATATCCATCTGGGTTGGATCGTCCGCCTCCCGTCCATGCAGCAGCAGCGCGACCAGTCCGGTCCAACCCGTTTGATGGGATGCACCAAGCCCCTGGCCGGTGTCGCCGTGGAAAAATTCATAGAACAGCACGTGATCGCGGAAGTTCGGGTCGGTTTGTTGGATCGGTGACGGTCCGAACGCAGGCCTGTTGCCATCCGAACCGCGCAGGAACAGGCGGGTCAGGCGGGCCGCGAGTTCATCCCCGATCTGGCGCAGGCTCAGGGTCTCACCGGAGCCCGTTGGGTATTCCACCTGAAAATCGTCGCCGTAGTAATGGTGGAAGCCGTACAGGGCTTCGATCAGCATGAAGTTCACCGGCATCCATACCGGCCCCCGCCAATTCGAATTGCCGCCAAAGGCCCGGCTGTTACTATCGCCGGGGACGTAGCCGATGCCGAAATGCTGGCCGTCGAGATCCAGTTCGAACGGGTGTTCGAGATGCTGGCGCGACACGCTGCGGATGCCGTAGGGCGATAAAAACGCCGTTTCATCCAGCATCCGGCGCAGCAATGCCTTCATCCGGCTGCCGCGCAGGAGGGACAAGAGCCGGCGTGATCCCTGCCCCTCCACATCCCAGTGCGAGACCAGGGCTGCGAGATCAGGACGGTGGTCCAGTACCCATTGCAGGCGTTCGGCGAACTCCGGACAGCGGGCAACCGTTGCGGGTTCAAGCACCTCGACTGCGAACAACGGAAACAGCCCGACCAGGGAGAACAACCGCAGCGGAATGACCGTTCCGTCCGGGCGCTGCAGGACATTGTGGTAGAATTTGTCCGAATCGTCCCATAATCCGCGGTGCCCGTTCTGGCGCGTCATGGCTTCGGCGATGGCCAGGAAATGCTCGAAGAACTTGGTCGCGGTGGACTCGTAGACACGATTATGCGTGGCGAGTTCCAACGAGATGCGCATCATGTTGAGGGCGAACATCGCCATCCATGACGTGCCGTCCGACTGGTCGATCCGTCCGGCCACCGGCAGCTTCTGGCTGCGGTCGAACACGCCGATGTTGTCCAGCCCGAGAAAACCGCCCTGGAAGACGTTGCGCCCTTCGATGTCCTGGCGATTCACCCAACCGGTGAAGTTGATCATCAGCTTGTGGAAGATACGCTCCAGGAACTCAAAATCCGCTGTGCCGCGCAGTCCCGCATCCATGCGGAACACGCGCCAGGCGGCCCAGGCGTGCACCGGCGGATTGACGTCGCCGAAAGCCCATTCATAGGCGGGCAGCGACCCGTTCGGGTGCATGAACCATTCGTGCGTCAGCAGCAGGAGTTGCTGTTTGGCGAACTCGGGATCGATCAGGGCGAAGGTGACCGCCTGAAACGCCAGGTCCCAGGATGCATACCAGGGATATTCCCAGGTATCCGGCATCGTGATGATGTCGCGATTATTAAGGTGCTGCCAGTCGCTGTTGCGCCCGGTCAGTCGCTCCGGTGGCGGCTTGGGTTGCAAAGGATCGCCGATCAGCCAGCGGCGGACGTCGTAGCGGTAAAATTGTTTCGACCACAGCATACCGGCCAGCGCCTGGCGCTGCACCCGCCTGGCGTCGGGATCATCAACGCAGGTTTGCAAAGCGTCGTAGAAGGCATCGGCTTCGGCCAAGCGGGCGGCGAAGATCGCGTCATGATCGGCGAACGGGCTTTCCGCCATTCCGGCGGGGCGCCAGCGCAGGCGGATCACATGCTGTTCACCGGGCGCCAGCGCCAGCACCACGTGGGCCGCGCATTTGGTGCCGTGCTGGTGGTCGATGGCGTTGGTTTGCCCGTTCACGACGTAGTCGTTGATCCCGTCCTTGAACGGCCCGGGGGTATCCTCGCCATAGAGGCGTTTGGTGTTGGTTTCGTTACGGCAAAACAGCCAGCTTGCGTCGGCGTCGATATCCAGCCGGCGCTCGGGCATGCGGTTGTGCAAGGCCTGCACGCCACCATCGAGCAGGCTGAGTTGGGGAACGGGAATACCCGGTCGCCAGTCCCAGGTGTTGCGCGCCCACAGGTGCGGCAGCACATGAAGCGTGGCGGCGTCCGGGCCGCGATTATCGATGGTGATCCTGATCAGGATGTCGTCCGGCGTGGCCTTGGCATACTCGACGGTGACGTCGAAATAGCGGTTTTCGTCGAACAGCCCGGTGTCGAGCAGTTCGTACTCCGGTTTATCGACGCCGGCGGCGGCATTCTTGGCGATCAGTTCGTCATACGGAAACGCCGCCTGCGGGTATTTGTAGAGCATCCGCATATACGAATGGGTGGGCGTGCCATCGAGGAAGTAATAAAGTTCCTTGACGTCCTCGCCGTGGTTACCCTGTTCGTTGGTCAGGCCGAAAAGCCGTTCCTTGAGGAACGGATCGCGTTCGTTCCATAACGCCAGCGACAGGCACCAACGCAGCCGGTCGTCTGTGAACCCGGCGATTCCGTCCTCACCCCAGCGATAGGCTTTGCTGCGGGCGTGATCGAATGGGAAATAGTCCCAGGCGTCGCCGGTGGCCGAGTAATCCTCCCGCACCGTGCCCCATTGCCGTTCGGCGAGATAAGGGCCCCATTGCAGCCAGGCAACACGATCTGCCAGCCGCCGGCCTTCAATGGTCTCCAGCAGATGGCTCGGCATTCGATCCTCTACCGTGGACGCGTCGCCAGCCGCCGTTCATAGGCCTGGGCCAGCAAGGTGCTGGGAAACAGCAAGGCGAAGTAGATCAACGCGACGACGGTGTAAACCTCCAGCGGGCGATAGGTGTCCGCGGTGATCAGGGTGCCGTTGTAGAGCAGGTCCGGCACCGCGATGGTGGAGATCAGCGAGGTGTTTTTCAACTGGGTGATGGACTGATTGACGAAGGGCGGGATCATCCGGCGGATCGCCTGCGGCAGGATGACCCGACGCATGACGTGCCAGCGGCCAAGGCCGAGCGCCCTTGCGGCGTCCCATTGGCCTTGCTCGATGGAGATGATGCCGCCACGGAAGATCTCCGCGTAGAAGGCGCCGGTGTAGCACGACAAGGTCATGCCTCCGGCGACGAAGGCCGGGATCTGGATGCCCAGCAGCACCGGCAGTGCGTAGTAGAACCAGACGATCTGCACCAGCAGCGGGGTGCAGCGGAAGGCCTCGATGAACGCGATCAGGGGGATGTTCAGCAGGCGGGAGCGTGACAGCCGCCCGAGGCCGAGTAGCAGGCCGATGATCAGGCCGATGAAAATGGTCGCCGCGGTGTAGGCCAGGGTGACCAGCACCCCACGCCAAAACAGCGGAGCGTAGCGCAGCAGGAAGACGAAGTCCCACTGGTAGTGCATGTGGGACGTCCTTTTCGACTTAGAACGTCAATCCTGCGGGCACCTGGTCGCGGGTGACGTGGTTCTGCGCCAATCCCTGCAGCATCCACTCGCGAATCTGACCGGTGCCGCGGGCCATGTCCAGCCACGCATCGATCACCTCATGGAAGCGTGTATCCGGCTCGCGCTGGATGCCGAGGCTGCTCGGCAGCGCGACGGTGGGATCGGTAAGCAGGTAGTACGGGCCCATGGCGGGGAATTTCCCCACCGTCGACAAGCCCAGCAACGCGGCCTGGATGTGGGCATCGGCACGACCGGACTGCAGCGCCAGGGTGCATTCGTCGCGCGTCTTGTAGCCGACAAGGTTGGCTTTTGGGCAGTAACGCCGGGCGGCGGTCTCGTGCAGGCTGCCGATGTCGAACACCACCGTGAGTTCCGGCTTGTTCAGGTCGTCCCAAATCTTGGGTGCGAGGCCTTTTTTCGCCAGGCATCCGAACGGATGGATGATCATCGGATGGGTGAAGGTGATCGACAGCGCGCGCGCGGGCGTCGGGTTGAGCGCGAAGCCGAGGTCGATCTTGTTGGACTGCAGGTCCAGCACCGTGTTGCCGTAGGTCGACTCGACATAGGCCAGCTTGGCGTCGAACACTTTTGCGACATCCTGCGCCATCGAGATCGCGGCGCCGGACCATTCGTCGGTGGCGAGGTCCTTCTGAAAATAGGGCAATTCGCCCGGCAGAACGGCAATGCGCAGCACGCCGGTGCGGCGAACGCGGTCGAACGTGCTTTCCGAAGCGGACTCTGCGCGGGCCGACCCGATCAGCCCCATGGCAGGGAGAAAACCCGCCGCTACCGCCAGTCCGCGCCGTCCGATGCGCCTGGTGTCCAGACCTTTTGTCATTCCCGGATCCCCTATCTGTCTATGCGTGTCA
>DATARX010000111.1:0-4158 GCA_036263955.1 Rhodopila sp. | reverse complement strand
GATCCGCTCGCGGACGGTGAGGCGGCCGCCGGCGTGCTGGCGGGCGACGCGGTCTTGCCCCCCGAGTTCCCGGGCGAGGGCCTGGCGGTGGCGCAGTTCCGCGAGTTCGGCTTCCCAGCCTGCTTGGGTGGTTCGGGCCGGTTCGGCTTGGGGTTGCGTCACGTTGTCGTCGGCCATCGTTTCCCGCCAGGCTTTTCTCGGATCGCTACTGGTCGGTAGGGTATGGTCGATCGTTGGCCCGCGCAATGCGGCGGTTCAGCGTCCGAACCGCCGCATCGCGTGATCCACGCGGGCGATGAAGCGCGTGCACTGCGGCGGCGTCACCACGTTCATGTGGTACTGCGCCAGATAGGTCCGGGTCGCTCGCTTGCCGGTCAGCCAATACAAATATCGGGTCAGGATTCGGCGCGGCGGATCGCCCATCCACAGTGCCATGTAGCGCGGGCGCCCATAGGTCACGACGGCGGCGAGATGCTTGATATGCGTCAGCGCCGGCCGCGCCTTGCCGTTTTCGAGCGTGAAGGAGACGCCCGGCATCAGGACGCGATCGAGGAAGCCCTTGAGGATCGCCGGCAGCCCGAAGCACCAGGTTGGATGACACAGAACCAGGGCTTCGGCAGCCATCAGCCGTTCGACGTAGCCGGCGACCGGCGCACGATTGCGGGTTTCATCGTGGTAGTAGCGGCGTTCCTCGGCGGAGAGGACCGGATTGAAGCCTTCGGCATACAGATCGCAATCATCGACCTCGTGGCCGGATTCGCGCAGTGCGGTGACGACGGTGCGATGCAGCGCGGCGTTGAAGCTGTCCTCCAGCGGATGGGCAAAGATCACCATGATCCGCATCAGGTAGGCCTCGGCGCCGGTGCGTACCCCCGCAAAAGGACGACTAGCACCGAGCGGAACCGGCGATCACGGCGCGGTCGTCCGCCGTCAGTTCGACAGGGATGCCGTTACGGATCAATTCGGCGAATCCTTCGTTCGGCGTCATCATCGTCAGGCAATAGAGTTTGCCTGGTCCGGTGTTCTCCACGACGTGTTCGGTGCCGGGGCGAAGGGCCAGCACGTCGCCGGGGCCGATATCGCGGGTTTCTCCGGCCGCCGACGCTCGGCCGGTGCCGGCTATGACGAAGAACGCTTCCTCGGCGATGGTGTGGGTGTTCGGCGGGGTCTTGCCGCCGGGTTCGAAGATTTCCACCACGAGGGTAAAGGAGACGCCATCGGCCAGCGGATCCAGCATGCAGGCGAAGTAGTTGCTGTCGGCCGGCGCGATACGGAAGGCCTTCAGGTCCGCCGCGCGCTTGGCGATGGAAGGGGTCGACATCATGCCGGCAGACTTTCCAGCAATGCGGCCGATGTCACGGTGAAGCCGAAGATCTGGCGTATGTTCAGCAACGTTGCCTCCCGGCAGAAGTCGGGGTTGGTGGTGGCGGCGCAGTCTTCCACCAGGATCGTGTCGTAGCCGAGGAAGTTCGCATCGGCGAGCGTGTGCAGCACGCACTGGTCCAGGTTCACCCCGGCGAACAGCAGCGTATCCAGGCGAAGATTGCGTAGAATGGAGTCGAGCGGGGTGTCCCAGAAGCCGCTCATCCGATGCTTGCCGACGTGGATGTCGGTGTCCGGCGGGGTCAGCTCGTCGACGATCCGGGCCGACCAACTCCCGGCCTGAAGGATGGGCGATCCGGTGCGCGGGTGTTTGTCGCCCAGGCCGGGACCATTGCCGGTGGGATCATAGACGTGGCGCAGGGCCGGCGAGAGATTCTGCCGATCGGGACGCGTGCTCCAGCTGACCCAGATGACCGGCACGCCGGCGGAACGAAGCCTCGGCAGCAGGGCATTCAACGGAGCAATTGGTGCGCGGGCTGGCGCGATCTCCACCCCGATGGAGGCAAGCCAGCCATCGGGGTGGCAGAAATCATTCTGCATATCGACCACGACAATGCCGGTGCGGGCCAGGTCGATGGTGATTGGTTTTGGTAAAGCAGTGAGCGGCAACGGGATCGGCTCGCGCGAGGCGCGCACCAGATCCGCATGCGCGCCCGAAACCAGCCAGTCATTTCGGGATCGCGTCACGGCGCGCCGACGACCGCGTCCATCTCACGGAAGTCCGGCAACGTGGTGTCGATGCGTTTGCCGCCACGCAGGACCACGCGATCGGACTGCGGGCGCGCCAGAAGTTCGGTCATCGAGCGTGCCCTGAACAGCACCAGATCGGCGACCGCGCCGGCCACGATGCGACGCGGTTCATTGAAGCCGCAGGACGATGCGGGGGTGGCGGTCACCGATGCGGCCCAGGTGCCGAATGGATGGTCGAGCTGCGCGATGCGAACCGCTTCGCGATACACTTCCATCATGTCGTAGTCGCCATACGCGTAGAAGGGATCACGACAATTGTCGGACGCGAAAGACACGGGAACACCGGCGGCGCGGAATTCATGCACCATGGTGATCCCGCGCCAGCGTGGCGTCCGCCCGGCCTGGCGGCCTTGCAGGTACATGTTGCACATCGGCAGGTTGATGACTCGCAGGCCGGCTTCGGCACACAGCCGGATCGTTGCCATAGCGTCAGTTTCTGTCTGGACAGACAGGGAGCAGACATGGCCGACCTGGATCGGCGCCTTGAAGTTCCGCCGGATGGCGGTTCGGGCCACGGCATCCAGGGTGCGGGAGGTCGGGTCGCCGCTTTCGTCGAGGTGCAGGTCCAGGGCGAGGCCACGTTCCTCGGCCAGGGTGAAGAAACGGTCGAGCGACGCCTGGAATTCGGGAGATCCGGCCTGGCCGCCCTCGCCCGTCGTGGTCATGCCCAGGATGTCGCCGGATTCTGCGACCTCATTGGCCAGCGCAACACCGTCGTCGCCGGCGAAACGTTCAAGCGGACAGATGCTGACCGCCTGCAGGTCGATGCGGCCGGCCCAGGCGTCCCGGAGCCGCCGAAACACCGCCCAGTGCGGCTTGGCGCTTGGCCAGTAGCTGTCGAGGTGGGTGCGGATCGCGGCGGTGCCGTGCGCGTAGGCGCAGCGGAGGCCAAATTCGAAGCGGGGTTCGATATCGGCTTCCGAATAGTGCTTGCCGCGGTCGGCGATGACGGCGTTCTTGGCGCCGGGATGGGTGCCATCCAGATTGGGCTGGCGCGGCCAGGTTTGCGTCTTGTCCAGATGCACATGCCCATCGACGAAGCAGGGCCAGACCTGGCTGCGGTCCAGGTCGATGCCACCGTCGGCGGTTCCGAACGGAACGACCTCGGTGATCCGGCCGGCGGTCAGGCGCAGATCCACGCGCGCCAATCCCTCGGCGTCGGCTAGGGCGCCGTCGGTCAGCGTGGCGGGAACCGTGGCGTTGCGCAGCCAGACATCGTTGGGAAGAGAGGCAGGGATCATGTTGGCATCCGATGTGCTTGGGTCAGACCACACGCAAACCGTGTGGGGACAGAATGGAAAAGCTGCTGGCGGAACTCGCCGATATACCGTTTACGACGGAACCCGCTTTGGTGCGCCAGAAATCGCGGGATTTCTTCTGGTACAGCCCGATGTTGAACCGGCAGTTGCGCGACTGCAGCGCCCAGGCGGTCATCAGCCCCCGTAACGAGGCCGAGGTGATCCGGGTGGCCGCCGCCTGTTACCGGCACAAGGTGCCGATCACGGCGCGGGGCGGCGGCACCGGCAATTACGGGCAGGCGGTGCCGCTGCGTGGCGGTGTGGTGCTGGATATGACCGCGCTCGATACGATCGAATGGCAGCGTCCCGGCATGATTCGCGTCGGTCCCGGCCGCAAACTGATCGATATCGACCGTGAAACCCGCCCGAACGGCTGGGAACTGCGGATGCATCCGTCCACAAAACGCACCGCCACGATCGGCGGCTTCGTCGCCGGTGGTTCCGGCGGCATCGGTTCGGTGACATGGGGCGGCCTGCGCGAACCCGGCAATGTCGCAGCCGCCCGGGTCGTGACGATGGAGGCGGAGCCCCGGATTATCGAACTGCGCGAGGGCGAGGCACAGGCGGTCAACCACGCCTATGGGACGACCGGACTGATCACAGCGCTGGAAATGCCGCTGGCGCCGGCGTGGAACTGGATCGACATGATCGTTGCGTTTCCAACGTTCATGGATGCGGTGCGTTTCGGCTACGCGGTTGCGCTGGCGGATGGCATCGCGAAGAAACT
>DATARX010000050.1:0-10019 GCA_036263955.1 Rhodopila sp. | reverse complement strand
CGACCAGCCGCCTTTGTCCAGCGGTTCCTTCGACGGGCGGCGCTGCACGACGGTGCCCCAGTCAGTCATCTGCTCATCGATGTTCAGGCCGACCTTGCGGAACGAGTCCACCACGACGGTGCTGAAGGCGTTGTAGGCGAGCTGGTCGGTGGGATGCAGGTAGACGATTTTCTCGCCCCCGTACTTCGCTTGGTCGAGCATCCGCTTGACCTCATCGACGCTGTGTCGTCTGCGCACGAAATCCATCCCGGCGTCGTTGGCGGACCTGGCGTTCGGCAGGAAATAGCCCATCGGCGCGCGCCACGTGGTCGGGTCCTCGCCCATCGTGGCCAGCATCGCCTCCCGCTGGTCGATCGCGGCGAACATGGCGCGGCGGACGCCGACGTTGCTGGTGGGGGCGTTGAGGTGGTTGGGGCGCAGCACGGCGACGGTGCCGTAGAGATCGAGCAGGCCGGTGGTGATGCCCGCCTGGCGCTTCAGCATCGGCAGCAGATCAGGCTGCGGCAGCTCCAGCCAGTCCACCTCACCGGCGGTCAGTGCGTTGGCGGCGGTGGCGCTGTCGGGGATGACTTTCCACTCCACGCGCTCGATCAGGACGTGGTGGCCGCCGGCGGTGTAGGAGGCGGGTTCGTTTCTTGGCACGTAGCCGTCGAACTTCTCGAACGCGACGAAGGCGCCGGAGATATATTCCTTTTCGCGGAACCGGAACGGTCCGCTGCCGACGATTTCCGTGACTTGCTTGAACGGATCGACCGTCGAGGCGATGCGTTCCGGCATCATGACGGGTTGCGGCTGCACTTTCGACAGGAAGTGCGGCAACAGGGGGAAGGGCTTGCGCAGGCGCCAGACCAGGGTGCGGTCGTCCGGCGCCTCGATCGCCTCGACGCGCAGGGTGATGGTGGCACCGACCGCATCGCGCTTCATCCAGCGCTGCAGGCTGGCGAGGCAGTCACGGGCGAGGACCCTGGTGCCGTCGTGCCAGAGGAGGCCCTCGCGCAGTTTCATCGTCCAGCGCTTGCCGTCGTCGTCGATGACGTGGCCTTCGACCATTTGCGGGCGCGGGACGTAGTTCTGATCACGGCCGTAGAGCATGTCGTAGACCATGAGGGCAAAGTTGCGGGTGACGGTGGCGGTGGTCCAGACCGGATCGAGGCTGGTCAGGTTCGCTTGCGGCACGAAGATTAAAGGTTTCGCCGCGCTGGCGATGGCCGGGCGTGCGAGGGCGGTCGCCGCGGCGGCGGCGAGGAAGTGTCGGCGGTTCATTATGTTCCCTCCCAGGATTTTTGCGGGAGTGTTGCCTGGGGTTGGGGGATGTGTCGAGAGCCTGGCCCTTATCATGGGCGGACCCGACGCCAACCGATCAGGTCAGGTAGGAATGGACGATCCCGATCAATTCCTCGGCCGCGACCGTGGCGGAGGCGCGATCCTTGGCATCGACGACGCGTTCGCGGATGTGGTCTTCGATGACCTCGGCGATGAAGCCGTCCAGCGCGCCGCGACAAGCGGTTGCCTGCTGCAGGATCGCGGCGCAGCCGGCTTCGTCCTCCAGCGCCCGCCGCAGCGCATCGACCTGGCCGCGAATGCGAGCGAGTCGCTTCAACAGCTTGGTTTTTTCTGGGTCGCGGCCTGACATTACCCTTGATCCCATACCGGGTATGAGTATATCGCCCCTCCAGTAGGAACACGAGACCTCACCCGAGGCTCGGCCCTGCGCCTGCCCCGGTTCACGCCGGGATCGATGTAACCAGCAAGGGACCACATGAACCCGCGATCTACCAACCAGCCCACGGAGAGCGACAGTAGGCACTCGCCTGCTGTGACAACTCCGCCGGGCCGGACCGCTACCCGGGTTGCGCATGTATCCGTGATGGCCGCCGCGCGTATGCGCTAAGGCCGGGCGGCCAGGCCACCCCGGGTTCGAGCAACCGCTTGAATCGGAGGTGATGGCCATGACCGCCATCCTCGACATCGACGTTCTGCGGGCACACGCCGTGTCCGCGATCACGCCCACGGGGTTCGGCGCTGCGTCCGCGCCCGTCCCGCATCGCCAGACCAACGGCTCCCGGCCGGTTCTGGTCGCGCGCTGGCGCGTCAGGCCTGACGGTCATCTGACCTGCCACTGGGAATCCGAGACGTCCGCTGCTTTCGGCGTTCCCCCTGATTGAGCCTGTCGCGGCCCCGCCTCGCTGATACCGGGGCCTGCCGCATTTAGCTTGTTCGATCTCCGAGCGGTTGCACGTCTGGTGGCGTGCACCGTGGCCCCATTCCGGAAGCAGGCCACCATGTCCAATCGTAAAATCCACAACGCCGGACCGCGTACCGCCGTGCTCGATGCTGCCCATATCGGCGACATTGAAGGGGCCCTCGGCACGATCTACCAGGGCGATACAAGACACCGCAAAACCTGGAAGACACGCATCGCCACGCTGCTGGCGATTATCGGACCAGGGCTGATCGTCATGGTCGGCGACAACGATGCCGGCGCCTTCAGCACTTACACGCAGGCCGGCCAGGACTACGGGACCGCACTGTTGTGGACCCTGCTGCTGCTTGTTCCGGTGCTGTACGTGAACCAGGAAATGGTGCTGCGCCTCGGCGCGGTGACCGGCGTCGGCCATGCGCGTCTTATCCTGGAACGTTTCGGCAAATTCTGGGGCGCGTTCAGCGTCATCGACCTGTTCATCCTGAACGGGCTGACGATCGTTACTGAATTCATCGGCATCAACCTGGCACTCGGTTTTCTCGGCGTGCCGCGAGTGTGGGGCATACTGGTCGCGGCCGGTATCATTATCGCGGCCGCCAGCACCGGAAGTTTCAGGCGTTTCGAACGGTTCTCGCTGACCCTGTGCTTCTTCAGCGTATTACTGGTACCGATCTTTCTGATGGTGCATCCGCCGATCGGTGAAATCGCCCACAATCTGGCGGTGCCGCGCTTCCCTGCCGGGGCAAAGTTGTCGGATGTGATGCTGCTGGTGATCGCGATCGTCGGCACCACGGTCGCGCCGTGGCAACTGTTCTTCCAGCAGAGCTACGTGATCGACAAGCGCATCACGCCGCGCTTCATGATCTACGGCAAGGCGGACCTGGTCATCGGGATCGGCGCCGTGGTGGTCGGCGCGGTCGCGATGATGGCGTTCGCCGCCGCGGCCTTCGCGGGCACCGCGGGGTTCGGCCACTTCACCGATGCCGGCGCGGTCGCGGCAGCGCTGGAGGCGCATGCCGGCCGCGCCGCGGGGGTGATGTTCGCGCTCGCGCTGCTGGATGCCAGCATCATCGGCGCGTCCGCCGTGTCGCTCGCGACGGCGTATGCGATCGGCGATGTGCTGGCGCTGCACCACTCGCTGCATCGCAAGGCCACCGACGCGTGGGGCTTCCATCTGGTCTATGCCGGGCTGATCGCGGTTGCCGCGGCCCTCGTACTGTGCGGCAGCGATGCGCTGCTTGGACTGCTGACCAATGCGGTGCAGACCCTGGCCGGCGTGTTGCTGCCGTCCGCCACCGTCTTCCTGCTGCTGCTGTGCAACGATGAGGCGGTGCTTGGGCCGTGGGTGAACGGACGCTGGCTGAACCTGTTCACCGGGGCGGTCATCTGGATCCTGCTGATGCTGTCGATCATCCTGACCGCGGCGACGGTGTTCCCCAGCATCTCGGGCGACGCAATCGTCGGGGTGCTTGGCGGCGGCACGGTGATCGGTGCCGCCGGTTACGCCGTGCTCGTCTCGTTGCGCAAGGTTGGCCGCCGTGACTCCACGCGGCGGCGGGAGGAAGCCGGGGAGGCCACGCCGGCAGCGCGGATGACGTGGCGCATGCCCCCATTGAGCGAACTGCCGGCGCCCCGCATGGGCTTGGCCCAGCGGGTGTGGATGACATTGCTGCGCGCCTATCTGGTCGGCGCTGTCGTCCTGGTCGCGGTCAAGGTCGTTCAGATAGCTGCTGGACAATAGCGTAAGCGGGCTGCGATGCTGGCCTCGGCTGCTCCGCCAGCGCGAGTCCGATTCGCCTGTGTAACATCCGGATTTTGCCAAAGGCCCGAGCCATGCTCGTTCAACACACAAGGCGTGTCCGCGCGCGGCTACGTTACGCAATCGATTCGTCCGCCTGTGCGCTCTCCGCCCTGGTGACGATCGGTCTTCTGCCAACCCTTTGCGACGCCCAGTCGGCAAGTCCGACGCCGCAACCCGAGGGGGTGCCGATCACATCCGAACAGACCGAACCGGTGACGCCGGAGAACTGGGCGATCCATGGTCAGGCGACGTTCACGCCGATGTTCCAGCCCGCCTTCCACTCCCCGTACCAGGGTCCGCTCAGCCTCAAGCCTGATGCCAACGGCAGGGAAACGACTGACGTCACCCTCTATCTCGGATTCCGGCCATGGCAGGGCGCTGAAATCTGGATCAACCCGGAAATCGATCAGGGCTTTGGTCTCAGCGATACGGTCGGCGTCGCCGGATTTGTCAGCGGCGAGGCCTACAAGGTCGGCGAGGCGGCGCCGTATTACGTGATGCCGCGGGCATTCTTCCGTCAGACCATCGATCTGGGCGGCCAAACCGAACGGCTCGATTCCGACCTGAACCAGCTCGGCGGAACCACGACCTCCAACCGCCTGGTGTTCACCGTCGGCAAATTCTCCGTCGTCGATATCTTCGACAACAACAAATATGCCCACGACCCGCGCAACGATTTTCTGAACTGGTCGATCGTCGACATGGGCAGCTTCGACTATGCGGCGAACGCATGGGGCTATACCTATGGCGCGGCGGCGGAATGGTATCAGGACTGGTGGACCGTCAGGGTCGGGCTGTTCGACCTGTCGATCACGCCGAACAGCGAGTATCTCGATAACCGCCTCCTGTCGCAGGCGCAGTTCGTCGCCGAACTGGAGGAACGCCATGAACTGTGGCACCAGCCCGGCAAGCTCAAGGTCCTCTACTGGCTCACCCGCGGCGATCTCGGTACCTACACCGACGCACTGGCGCTGGCCGCGGCAACCGGCCAGACGCCATCAACCGCCGCTGTCCGGAACTATCGCAGCAAGGCCGGCATCGGATTGAACCTCGAACAGCAACTTACCAACGCCCTTGGCCTGTTCCTGCGCGCCAGCATCGCTCAGGGCGACGTGGAGGCGGACGACTTCACCGATATCAGCCAGTCCATATCGGGCGGAATTTCGTTGGCTGGATCGCGCTGGGGGCGTCCTGGCGACACGGTGGGACTGGGTTTCGCCGCCAATCAGATCTCACACCAGGCCAAGCAGTATTTCGCCGCCGGCGGTCTCGGCATCCTCGTTGGCGATGGCCAGCTGCCGAATGCCGGCCCGGAACAGATCGTCGAAACATATTACAGCCTGGCGGTGTTCAGCTTTGCCCACGTCACCGCCGACTACCAGTTTGTCAACGACCCGGCGTACAACCGCGACCGCGGTCCCGTCTCTGTGTTTGGCCTACGGCTGCACGCGCAATTCTGACCTATGGTGCACCTTGCGATCGCGGCTACGCTCGACGTTCGGGTTCCATTCGCGATACGGGGCTATTACTCCGCTGCCTTCGCCAGATCGATGGTGCGGGTCCGAGTGCGCAGCGTCACGAACTCCTCCGCCGCGGTGGGGTGAATGCCGATGGTGCGGTCGAAATCGGCTTTCGTTGCACCCATGACGACGGCGATCGCCATGCCCTGGACGATCTCCGCCGCATCTTCGCCGATCATATGAACGCCGACGACTTTTTGCGTGGTCTTGTCGACGATCAGTTTCATGGTGGTCTTGCGGCCACGGCCGGACAGGCTGTGGCGCATCGGGGTGAACTTCGTCAGGTAGATGTCAACGGGACCGAGCGCGGCGGCTTGTTCCTCGGTCAGGCCGACGGTGGCGACGGGCGGGGTGGTGAACACCGCGGACGGGATGTTCCACAGGGAGACCGTGCGCGGGTTTTTGCCGAACAGCGTGTCCGCCAAAGCGTGGCCCTCGGCGGTCGCGACGGGGGTGAGGTTTATCCGGTCGGTCACGTCGCCCATGGCGTAGATGTGCGGCACGGTGGTGCGCAATTGGTCGTCGACCTTGACCGCGCCCTTGGCGTTCAGTTCGACGCCGGCTTTCTCCAGCCCGAGGCCTTCGACATTGGCGCGACGGCCGGTGGCGAAGAACACCAGGTCACTGGTGATGGTCCGGCCGTCGCCCAGGGTCAGGACCCGACGGTCGCCGTCGGCCTCAAGCTTCGCCGGCACGCTGTTGGGGTGGAGGATGATGCCTTGGGCCGCCAGTGCCTCCTGCATCGCTTCCCGGATGTCGTGGTCGAAGCCGCGCAGCGGCAGGGGTTGGCGGTAGACCAGATGCACCTCGGCGCCGAGGGCGCGGAAGATGCCGGCGAATTCGAGCGAGATGTAGCCGGACCCGACCATGACGACGTGGCGCGGCATGGTCTTCAGGTAGAACGCGTCGTCCGAGATGATGCCGAGATCCGCGCCCGGAATGTCTGGGCGTTCGGGATGGCCGCCGGTGGCGATGACGATGTTTTCCGCGGTGACGCGCCTGCCGGCAACCTCGACGGTGTGGGGGTCCACCAGGACGGCGCGGCCGTCGAACACGGTGGCGCCGGCGTTGGCGAGCAGCTTGCGATAGATGCCTTCCAGGCGGGTGATCTCACGATCCTTGGCGGCGATCAGCCTGGACCAGTCGTGGGTGGCTTTTTCGACGGTCCAGCCGAAGCCGGCGGCATCCTCGGCCCAGCCGGCATACTCGCCGGCCTGCACCAGCAGCTTCTTCGGCACGCAGCCGATGTTGACGCAGGTGCCGCCCCAGAAGCGTTCCTCGGCGACGCCGACCCGGGCGCCGTGCCCGGCGGAAATGCGCGCGCAGCGGACCCCGGCCGAACCGCCGCCGATGACAAACAGGTCGAAGTCCATGCGCGTGATCCTTCTCTATTCTCGTGCAGCCGTATCGTCGAACCGCCATAGCAGGCGAACATCCGATCCGCGACCCTGGTGCATTGACCCCGGGCGCGTCGACTGCCCGGTCTGCAATCCCGGCGTTCGGCGCATGATGCGACCGACCCCAGGGAGCGACACACTAATGTGTGATCAGGGGAATGATGACACAAGATTGGCCGGGACATGACTGAAATTGGCATTTGACGTGGCTCGTCGCTGGGGCGGCCTGGCCGGCTCCGTCGTCACGCTGTCCTTCAGTCCGGAACCAAGGGCAAGGCGATGGTGCCTGGCCTGGAGATGGCCCGGGGGTTGCCCTTTGCCGTCATGCCGGGGAAGCTAGGCGTGACGGCACGCCCGGACGCGCAATGATCCGGCCGGCCTGGGGGGAACGATACGATGCTGAACCGCCGTGGTCTGGGACTGGCTTTGCTTGCCTGCCCGTTCATCAGCCGGCGTGTGCGGGCGGAGGATTCCGTTGTTCGCATCTCCAAGCAATACGGGCTCGGCTACATGTCGATGATGGTCATGGAGCATGAGCATCTGGTCGAGCGCCATGCGACGAAACAGGGTCTTCCCGGCGTGACGACGGAGTGGTCCGTGTTGGGCGGACCGGGCCCGCAGATCGACGCATTGCTGGCGGGGCAGGTGGGCTTCGTCGGGCCGGGTTCGACGACGCTGGCAACGCTGTGGGACAAGACGGCCGGCACGCCGCGGGAGATTCGCGCGCTGTCGGCGCTGCAGTCGATGCCGTTCGTGCTGATGACCCGCAACCCGGCTGTTCATTCCATTGCCGATCTGACGCAACAGGACAAGATCGCGCTGCCGGGCGTGAAGATCACCGGCCACGCGCTGGCGCTGGAGATGGCTGCCGCTCGGGAATGGGGATTTGCGTCCTACGATCGTCTGGACAGCCTGACGGTTACGCTGTCGCATCCGGACGCGATGGCGGCGCTGCTGGGCGGACAGTCGGAGATCGACTGTCATTTGGCCAGTTCTCCGTTCTACTACTATGAGCGGGCGGCGCCGGGCGTGCATGAGGTCTTCAAGTCATATGACGTCACGGGCGGGATGCATACCAACGGGGTGATGCTGACATCGAAGGCGTATCATGACGCCAACCCGAAGATCTGCGCCGCGGTGCTGGCGGCACAGCAAGAGGCGAATGATTTCATTCGGTCCAATCCTCGGCAGGCGGCGGAGATCTACCTGGCGATGACGGGTGACAAGAAGGGTTCGATCGAGCAGATGGCCGGCTGGGTGGCTGATCCCGATGTGGTCTACACGACGGTGCCGATGAAGGTGATGGAATTCGCGGCGTTCATGCGCCGGGTGGGGCGGTTGAAGCGCGCGCCGAACAACTGGAAGGACATGTTCTTTCCGGAAGGCCAGGATGTGGCGGGGAGTTGAGACATGAAAATCACGCAGGTTGAAGCGTTTCAGGTGCAGTGGGCGCCGGGGGACAAGTCGGCACGGCGCAGCGCCTTCGTGCGGGTTCACACGGATGAGGGACTGGTCGGCCTTGGCGAGGCGTCGCCCATGCAGGGCGGACGGGCATCGCTTGGGATGGTGGTGCATGACGTGGCGCCGATGCTGGTGGGGCACGATCCGCTGGATCACGCGGTGCTGCTGGACCGGGCGATGCACACGCTGGTGAAGCTGGGGCCGGAGGGCGCGCTGACCGGGGCGCTGGCGGCCCTGGATATTGCGCTATGGGATCTGAAGGGCAAACTGACCGGATTGCCGATTTACAAGCTGATCGGCGGGGCGTGGCGGACGGCGTTGCCGTTCTATGCCTCGATCGGCGGCAATGGCGACCGCGATGTGGATGGCGTGGTGCGGGCGGTGGAGGCGCGGCTGCGCGACAGGCCGGCGGCGATAAAGATCCGATTTGATAACAATCGTACGGGACTGGATGCGGATGTTCCGGGCGATATCGCCAAGGCGCAGGCTGTTCGCAGGCTGGTGGGCGATGCGTTCCCGTTGGCGTTCGATGCGAATAATGGTTACACATCCGGCGGGGCGATCCGGGTCGGCCGAGCGCTGGAGGATCTGGGGTATTGGTGGTTCGAGGAGCCGGTGCAGCATTACCATGTGCGCGCGACGGGCGAAGTGGCCCGGGCGCTGGACATCACCGTTTCGGCCGGCGAGCAAACTTATACTTTAGCGGCGTTGGCGGACCTGATCGGGGCGGGCGTGCGGATGGTGCAGCCGGATATCGTCAAGATGG
This sequence comes from Rhodopila sp., assembly GCA_036263955.1. GTDB lineage: Bacteria > Pseudomonadota > Alphaproteobacteria > Acetobacterales > Acetobacteraceae > Rhodopila. The sequence continues at coordinate 871 of DATARX010000050.1, read as the reverse complement.
GCGGCATTACCGGTCTGTTGCGGTGCGCAGCGTTGGCGCATGCGCATGGGGTCGAACTGGTGCCGCACCAGACCCAGCCGACGATCGGACACACGGCGAATTTGCACGTGGTGGCGTCGTTGCTGCAGGGAACCAAACCGGCGGAATGGAACGATCCGTCGCCCCGTACGCATGCGGTGTTCGACAATCCGCCGGTGCCGGTCGATGGGTTGTTTCATCTGCCCTCGGGTCCGGGGCTTGGACTGGTGGTGAATGAGGCAGCGCTGGCGGCACGGCGGGTGGAGATCTGATCTTGACCCCAGCGCTGAGCGGGTCGGCAGTATCGCGGCGATCGAATCGCTGGTCCGGGGTCACCTGCCGCTGCTCAAGGCCAAGCGTGCGATCGAGGCGGTTCTGCATGAAGGGCGCAACCACCTTCCGGTTCCGAAGGTCGAAGACGCAAGGCGTTTGGAGGCTGAACTGCGTGCAGCGGGCCTGGGCGCGAAAGTCGCGTTGCTCTCTGGCCCGACCATCGACGTGAAGGCCTCGCGGGAGCGTCTATCGATCAGTCAGGAGCATTTCGCAGCCCGCTATCGTATCAGCCTCGATATGCGGCAGAACTGGGAGCAGTACCGCAACGAACCCGATCGGATTGCGCACAACCGTGTTGGAGATGATCGAGCGCGACCCCACAGGCGCCGAGCAGGCGCTGTGGGGTGCCGGATCGGATTAAGTGCCGATCCCGCCAATGGCCAGATACTTGATCTCGAGGTAGTCCTCGATCCCGTATTTAGATCCCTCGCGGCCGAGGCCGGAGGATTTCATGCCGCCGAACGGGGCTTCGGCGGTGGAGATGATGCCTTCGTTGATGCCGATGATGCCGTATTCCAGG
>DATARX010000030.1:0-9381 GCA_036263955.1 Rhodopila sp. | reverse complement strand
AAACTCGCGGACTGCGACTGGATTGTCGAGGCGGTGCTGGAACGTACCGACATCAAGCAGGCGCTGTACCGCAAACTGGAGACGGTGCGGCGGCCGGGCAGCGCGATCAGTTCGAATACGTCTACCATTGCGCTGCAGGTGCTGACGGAGGGCATGAGCGAAGCATTCCGGCGGGACTTCCTGATCACCCATTTCTTTAATCCGCCGCGCTATATGCGGCTGCTGGAGATCGTGACGGGGCCGGAGACGGCGGCGGACACGGTGGCGGCGATTACGCAGTTCGCCGATGTGGCGCTGGGCAAGAGCATCGTTCGTTGCGAGGACAGTCCGGGGTTCATCGCCAACCGGCTGGGTATCTACTGGATGCAGCTGGGGTTGACGGAGGCGATCGAGCAGGATCTGACCGTTGAGGAGGCGGATCTGATTATCGGGCGGCCGATGGGGGTTCCGAAGACCGGGATCTTTGGGCTGTTCGACCTGGTGGGGATCGATCTGATGCCGCAGGTGAACGCCTCGATGGGCGGGGTGTTGCCGAAGTCGGATGCGTTCCATGCGGCGAACCGGGATGTGCCGCTGATCGGCCGGATGATTGCCGAGGGGCTGACGGGGCGGAAAGGTAAAGGCGGGTTCTACCGGCTGGATCGATCCGAGGGGGCGCGGACGAAGCTGGCGATCGATCTGAAGACCGGCGAATACCGGGCGGAGCGGAAGCCGGTGATACCGGAGATCGAGGCGGGGCTACAGGGGTTGCTGTCGGCACCTGGGAAGTTCGGCACCTATGCGTTTCGGGTGCTGGCGCAGACGATTTCGTATGCATCGACCTTGGTGCCGGAGGCGGCTGGCTCGATCGCGGATATCGATGAGGCGATGCGGCTTGGCTACGCGTGGCGCTGGGGGCCGTTTGAGCTGGCGGACAAAGTCGGCGTCGCGTGGCTGGTCGAGCGGCTACGCGCGCAGGGGATGACGGTGCCGAAGCTGCTGGCGGATGCGGCCGGTAAGGGCTTCTATCGGGTGGACGGGGGGAAGCGGCAGTTCCTGGGGATTGATGGCGCGTACCACGACGTGGTGCGGGCGGCCGGGGTGCTGCTGCTGGAGGATATCAAGCTGGCGTCGAAGCCGGTGCTGCGGAATGGATCGGCGGCGCTGTGGGATGTCGGCGATGGCGTGGCGTGTTTCGAATTCACCTCCAAGTCGAATGCGCTGGATGACAAGACGATCGAGTTGCTGGGGCAGTCGATCGAGGTGGTGGGCGCGCGGTTCAAAGCGCTGGTGATTTATAACGAGGGCAGTAATTTCTCGCTGGGTGCCAATCTGGGGTTGGCGCTGTTCGCGGCGAATATCGCGGCGTGGGGGGAGATCGAAAAGCTGCTGGTGGCGGGGCAGAAGACCTACAAGGCGCTGAAATATGCCCCCTTCCCTGTCGTCGCGGCGCCGGCCGGCATGGCGCTGGGTGGCGGGTGCGAGATCGTGCTGCATGCCGATGCGGTGCAGGCGCACGCGGAGACCTATCTCGGGCTGGTGGAGTGCGGGGTGGGGCTGGTCCCGGGCTGGGGCGGTTGCGGGGAAATGCTGGCGCGGTGGCGGGCGGATCCGAAACTGCCGCATGGACCGATGCCGGCGCCGGCGAAGGTGTTCGAGGGGATCAGCACCGCGGATGTGTCGAAGTCGGCGCATCAGGCGATGGAGAAGAAGTTTCTGCGCGTGACGGATGTGATCACGATGAACCGGGATCGGTTGCTGGCGGATGCGAAGGCTCGGGCGTTGGCGCTGGTGGAGGGGTATGTGCCGCCGAAGCCGCCGGAGTTTGTGTTGCCGGGGGCGTCGGGGCGGGCTGGGTTGAACGCGGCGGCGGAAGGTTTCCATCGGCGGGGTATTGCGACGGATCATGACCTGGTGGTCGCCGATGCGTTGGCCGAGGTGGTGACGGGTGGGGACACCGACATTATTGATACCATGTCGGAACAGCAGGTGCTGGGCCTGGAACGGGCCGCGTTCATGCGGCTGGCGCGGACGGCGCCGACGCTGGCGCGGATTGAGTACACGCTGGATACGGGGAAGCCGTTGCGCAACTAGCGCGTTATGGGCTGCCCGCGCGGGTGGATATGCGGTGGTAAGTCGTGGGTGGTCGGCCTTCGCCGACCATGACACGGGTGTAGGACGGATCGTCGGCCTTCGCCGACCATGACCGGCGTGTGGGACGGGCGTGTGGGACGGGCGTGTGGGACGGGCGTTTGGGACGGGCGTTTGGGACGGGTCGTCGGCCTTCGCCGGACATCGGGAAAGTGGGAGGAAATATCATGCAGACCTACAAGGCGCCGCTTCGCGACATGCGTTTCGTGCTGCACGAGTTGCATGACAGCGAGGCGCTGACGAAGCTGAATGGTTTCGGGGATGTTTCGCCCGACCTGATGGACAGTATTCTCGAGGAAGCGGCGAAACTGGCGGAAGAGGTGCTGCTGCCGACCAACGCGCCGGGCGATGAGATCGGGTGCGTGCTGGAGAACGGCGTGGTGCGCACGCCGGATGGTTTCAAGCGTGCCTATGACATGTTCCGCGAAGGCGGCTGGACGGCGCTGTCGGCCGATCCGCGGTATGGCGGGCAAGGCCTGCCGGAGAGTTTGAACAAGCTGGTGGAGGAGATGATCTGTTCCGCCAACCTGGGGTTCAGCCTGTATCCGGGGCTGACGCATGGCGCGGTGCAGGCGATCGCCAGTCATGCGACGGATGCGTTGAAGGATGCCTATCTGCCGAAGATGGTTGATGGCACCTGGTCCGGCACGATGTGCCTGACGGAGGCCCATTGCGGGACCGATCTGGGTTTGTTGCGCACGCGGGCGGTGCCGCAGGCAGATGGCAGCTATCGCATGAGCGGGTCTAAGATTTTTATCAGTGCGGGTGAGCATGACCTGACCGAGAACATCATTCATCTGGTACTGGCGCGGATGCCGGATGCGCCGGCGGGGACGCGCGGGATCAGCCTGTTCCTGGTGCCGAAGTTCATTCCGAGTGCGGATGGACGGCCGGGGTCACGCAACGGCGTGGTATGCACGGCGCTGGAGCACAAGATGGGGATCAAAGGGTCCGCCACCTGCCAGTTGACATTCGAGGATGCCACCGGCTGGCTGGTCGGTGAGCCGCATCGCGGGTTGGCCTGCATGTTCACGATGATGAACAGCGAGCGGCTGTCGGTGGGGATCCAGGGACTCGGCGCAGCGGAGACAAGTTACCAGAGCGCGGTGGCCTATGCGCGAGAGCGCATCCAGGGGCGCAGCCTGAGCGGGGCGAAGGCTTTGGACAAGCCGGCCGATCCGATCATCGTGCATCCCGATGTGCGGCGGATGCTGCTGACGATCCGGTCCTATACCGAGGGCTGCCGCGCGCTCGGCGGGTGGGTCGCGCGGGAACTGGATGAGATGGAGCGGTCGGACGATCCGGAGGCGCGGAAGCGGGCGGAGGATTTTACCGCACTGATGACGCCGGTGGTGAAGGCGCTGTTCACCGACCTTGGGTTCGAGGCCACCAATATCGGGATGCAGGTGTACGGCGGCCATGGTTACATCCGTGACCATGGCATGGAGCAACTTGTCCGCGATGCTCGTATTTCCATGATCTATGAAGGGACCAACGGTATCCAGGCGCTGGATCTGGTGGGTCGGAAACTACCTCAGGGTGCGGGGCGGATGCTGCGGACGTTTTTCCATCCGGTCAGCGATTTCATCGAGCGCAACAGCGACCATAAGCAACTGGGTGAGATGGTGAAGGGTCTGGGCAAGGCGTTCGGGGCGCTACAACTGGCGACGGCACAGGTCGCGGCAAAGGGGATGGCGGACCCGGAGGAAGCGGGGGCGGCGGCGACCGAGTATCTGCGGCTGTTCGGGCTGGTGGCGTTGGGCTTCATGTGGGCGCGGTCGGCTGTCATTGCGGTGGAGAAATTGGCGCGGCCCGATGCGGATGCGGGATTCTACCAGGCGAAGCTGACCACGGCGCGGTTCTACATGGAGCGGGTGCTGCCGCAGGTTGGTGGGCTGCTGGTTGCGATCAAGGCCGGGAAAGCGGCGATGATGGCGATGGATGAAGCGGCGTTCTGAGGGGGAATCCATGATGGCAAACCTGACCAACAAAGTCGCTCTGGTCACCGGCGGCTCCCGCGGGATTGGCGCCGGAATCGCCAGGCGGCTTGCGGCCGACGGAGCGAGCGTGGCGATTACCTATACCAAGGGGGCTGACGCGGCCGCATCCGTGGTGAAAGAGATCGAACGCGTCGGTGGACGGGCCATCGCAATCGAAGCGGATGCCACCGACGCCAAGGCCGTTACGGCCGCGGTTGAAAAGACCGTCGCGGCGTTCGGGCGGCTTGATGTGCTTGTCAACAATGCCGGCACGGCCAATCCGAAGCCGTTTGAGGAAACGACGTTGGAGGAACTCGATAGAGTGATCGCCATCAACGTGCGTGGCCCGATGATCGCGACGCAGGCGGCGCTGAAGCATATGCGGGACGGCGGCCGGATCATCATGATCGGCTCCTGCGTCGGCGAGCGTGTAATGACGCCGGGGCTGGTTGCGTACGCGGCGACGAAAGGCGCGGTGAAGATGTTCACGCAGGGGCTGACGCGCGAGGTTGGACACCGGAACATTACGGTGAATAATATTCAGCCGGGTCCGATCGATACGGATCTAAATCCTGCCGCGGGCGATTGGGCGGCGCCGCAGGTCGCGGCCACGGCGCTCAATCGCTATGGCCGCGTTGAGGATATTGCCGCGATGGTGGCGTTTGTTGCGAGCCCGGAGGCGGGTTACATCACCGGCGCGAGCCTGACCGTTGACGGTGGAACCAACGCGTGACGGGCGGCGATCAGACCGGCCTCATGAGCTTTGTCACGGTGGGGAGCAGTCGGCGGAGCCGGTCAAGGCGCGGAGCGTCGGTTGGGCCGGCGGACGGTTCTTACCTTGCCGGTGTTGCCGCCGCCGCAGAAGAACCGGTCGCCGCCATCCGATTCGAGGCCGGAGATGCCCATGCCGGGCGGCATTTCGAGCGTCTCCAGCACGTCCCCCGTTGCGGGATCGATTCGTCGCAGGTCACTCCTGTCCCCTTCCCAGGTGCCGTGCCAGAGGTCGCCGTCGACCCAGGTGACGCCGGTGACGAAACGGTTCGATTCGATGGTGCGGAGAATGGTGCCTGTTTCGGGGTCGATTTGATGGATCTTGCGATCGCGATACTGCCCCACCCATAACGTCCCCTCGGCCCAGGTGAGGCCGGAGTCACCGCCGCCACCAGGGGCCGGGATCGTGGCGAGCACATGGCCGGTCTTGGGGTCGATTTTCCGGATGCGGTCCTCGGCGATCTGAAACAAATGCTGGCCGTCGAAGGCGGTGCCGGCATGCCCGGCGACGTCGATCGCGCGCACGGGCCGCCCGCTCGCGGGATCGAAGGCGGTCAGCGCGTCGCCGGCGGCAAACCAGACGTGCCGGCCGTCAAACGTCACGCCGTGCACCTGGTCGACACCGGGAAAGGGTCCGTATTCGTGAAGGATTTCGGCAGTTGATTGTTTCATGCGTCAATCTTAGTCGCTCGGTAATGGTCCGGGGAGTAACAAGGTTGTCGTGAATCCCGGCACGGGCCGGGTGATCCAGCGGCGGGCCCGTCCGCGGCCGAAGGACTCGACCTTGGCTGCCGCCGCGAGCGCGTCGAGTGCACGCTGCACGGTGCGCTGGCTGGCGCCAAGCGCGAGCGCCAGGGCCGAACTGGACCACGCCTCACCGTCGGCGAGGACGGCCAGCACGGCTGCGTTTTCCTCTTCGACCGGCCGTGCCAGCACGACGATTTCGGCGGCGCGGCGGGGCGCCAGCGCGAAGCCGCGCTGCGTCGCGTTCACGCCGGCCAGTGGGCGCAGCATGGTGCGAAGACGCCCGATCTCGACCCGCAGGCGGGCACGGTGGGACTCATCGGCGGATTTCGCGCGGAACGCCCGCGCCACCAGGGCGTCCCTGGGCACGTCTGATGGCCATGCCTCGGCCAACGCGCGGGCCAGGGTGAACAGCACCGGACGCGTTGCAAGCGAAACCACCGTGTGGGCGTCACGCACGATATGGCGGCAGGCGTCCACGACGACAGCGTTCGATTCCAGTACCGCCTCGACCTCCCCGAGCAGCAGGAGGCGATTTTCGTTACGCGCGATCAGGCGTGCGGCGGGGGTGTTCAGCACGAGGGATGCGCTTTCGACCTCCGCCGTCAGTGCGGGGATTCCAGCGTCGCGGGCGGCGCGTTCAGCGCGGACGAGCGCGGCGCGCGCGCTACCCGTCCGCAGGCGCCGCATCGCGATGCCCGCAACGACCAGTTCATGCGCGGCCTTCAGCGCGGGCGTGAGGGGCGCGGGGTCGAATGCGGCCAGGGCCTGCTCGACGTCATCGAGGCGGCCGATCAACAGCAGGCGCCGGATCTCGAGCGTGCGGGCGTGCGCGGCATTCACCCGATCGCCGTGGGCTTCGAGCGTCGCGCGGGCGGTGTCCAGCGCCTTGGCGGGCCAGCCCAGGTCGCGTGAAACGAGTGCGATTTCGGCCTCGGCGACGAGGCATCGCGCGCGGGCGACGGCTTCCCTTGGACCGAAGGCTCGTGCGGCGCTTCGCAGCAGGGTCTTCGCGCGCACGAGATCGCCGAGTTGGGCCATGGCGATGCCGCGCAGCGCGAGGGCGGGCGCGTCGTCACGCAGGGCGACCCGATTCAGGGCACCGATCGGGTCACCCGTCGCGAGGGCGCGGGCCGCGGCGGTGATCAGCGAGTCCATTGGAATCGCGCCACACTTGTCACTCTCAGCATTCGATATCCGGTCCTAATCTATCTTACGACCAACGACCAGCGTTGCCTGTCCGGACACGACCAACAGGAGGTTCACTGTGCAGAATCAAGTCGTTTCGAGAAATGAGTGGCTGAAGGCGCGCGTTGAACTGCTTGCCGCCGAGAAGGCGTTCACCCGCCAACGCGACGCGCTGACGCGCCGGCGCATGGCGATGCCGTGGGAGCGGGTGGAGAAATCCTACCGGTTCGAGGGCACGGACGGCGTCCTTTCGCTTGCGGATCTGTTCGACGGGCGCTCCCAGTTGATCGTCTATCACTTCATGTTCGCTCCGGATTGGGAGGAAGGGTGCACGTCGTGTTCGTTCTGGGCCGACAATTTCAATGGCATCCCGATTCATCTGAATCATCGGGATGTGACATTCGCCGCCGTTTCGCGGGCGCCGTTGGCCAAAATCAACGCTTACAAGCGGCGCCTGGGCTGGAGTTTCCCGTGGGTTTCGTCATACGGAAGCGATTTCAATTTCGACTACCAGGTGTCGTTCACGCCGGAGCAGATCGCCCAGGGCAATGCCTACCACAACTATGAAGTTCGGCAGAATACGATGTCGGATGAAGTTGGGATCAGCGTCTTTTACAAAGACGAGCAGGGCGCCGTGTTTCATACCTACTCCTGCTACGGGCGGGGGGTCGATATGCTCAATGGCGCGTATCATTACCTCGATCTTGTGCCGAAAGGCCGTGATGAGGACGGCCTTCAATTCACGATGCAGTGGGTGCGCCGGCACGATCAGTATTGAAGCATGACGGGAAGAGCACGGCGATGATCTCCGAGCAGAATGATTTACCTGGCCAGGGGGGCGTGCCGCATCGGGATCAACGTCCCCGGTCGAACGATGCGGGCGCTTGTGGCGCGCACGATTGGATATGCCTCGCGGCCGCGCCGACGTTCGCCGCCATGGCGCTGCTGACCGGCGTTCGTGGTGGTGGCCCCCTGCACGGGTTCTGCGGCGCGGCGCAGGACGCGTCGCCGTTGGGTGGAATGGTCCTGATGTACGGGCTGATGAGCGCCTTCCATGCGGCGCCCTGGCTGAAGCTGGTTTCAAGCTGGCGCGGGCGAAGCGCTAAACCGCCTCGTCCAGGTCGTCGCCCCACATTTTTTCCAGCGCGTACATGGTCCGAGCCTCTGGCTTGAACAGGTGGACGACGATGTCGCCGGCGTCGATCAGCACCCATTCGGACCCGCCGGCGCCTTCGACCTGCACCCGCTTGAGGCCGGCTTCTTTCAGTTTCTCGCTCAGATGTTGCGCCATTGCGCTGATCTGGCGGTCCGCCAGGCCGGAGGCGATCACCATCCGGTCGCAGAACATGGCCTTGCCGGCGAGGTCCATGGTGACGACGTTCTCGGCCTTGTCGTCCTCCAGGCTGGTCACGATGACCTTCTGCAGCCGGTCGAGTTCCGACGGTTCGGCCTTTACTTTCTTGACCCGCGGCGCGGCGGCTTTCTTCGGGCCGGCGGCAATGGTTTTCTTGCGCGGGCTGCCGGGTACCGCCCCGGCTTCCGGCAGCTTCGGCTGCGCGACGGTATTGCGCGGGGCCGGCTTGTGCCTGGCGGGGGAGGCGGCGATCTTCGGCGGCTTGGTTATAACACGGATCCTTTGGCGGCTTGACGAATGGCGGTAGCGGAGGCGGCGTTCTGCGGGCCTGGCAGGAACACCCACCCAGGTGCGGTGCCTGGCAGCAAGGGGGCTTCCCGCGCCGGCCGGCGCGCTGCCCGTAGCCGATGGGCCGCCTGTCCCGCAAGCGCCTGATTGGTGTAGCGGGGACGCGGCAATACCACGAATGGCAGTCGCCTGACGATATCGGTCCAGCGGCGCCAATCCGGAAGCTGCGCCAGGATGTCCGCCCCCATGATCCAGACGAACCGCACCCGCGGGAACCGGCGCAGCAAAACACGCAGCGTATCAACGGTGTAGCGGGTGCCGAAGGCGGCCTCGATCCCGCTGGCGACGACGCGGCGGCCGTCGCCGATCCGCGCCGCGCCGGCCATGCGCTTGCCGAAGGCGGCCATTCCGGCTTGCGGTTTCAATGGGTTGCCGGGCGAGACCAACAGCCAGACCTGATCGAGGCGCAACCGCCGCAACGCCAGTTCGGCAACGTGGCGGTGGCCTTCGTGGGCGGGATTGAACGACCCGCCCAGCAGGCCGACACGCATCCGGCGCCGGTCGCCGAAGCGGGGAATCGAATCGGCGGGCTCAGGCATGGGGTCGGACTGTGCCCCGAGCCGGAAACATGAACGCGGGCCTGCGCGCCGCAAACATGAGCGCGGGACTGCGCGCCGGAAACATGAACGCGGGCCCGCGTGCGGCGGCGGCCCACGCGGCTCGCGGTATGGCCGCGGTCAGTCTTGGGGGGCGGGCGCTGGGCTGGCCTTGGTCCGGGGCGGAGATCAGGGTCGTACTTGCCCCGAACCACGGACCACGTAGCGATACGTGGTCAGCTGTTCCAATCCGACCGGGCCGCGGGCGTGGATGTGGCCGGTGGCGATGCCGATTTCCGCGCCGAAGCCGAATTCGCCGCCGTCGCAGAAC
>DATARX010000493.1:0-9865 GCA_036263955.1 Rhodopila sp. | reverse complement strand
CGTCGATCCCGCGCTTCGCCTTGCGGGCGGCAACTTCGGCCCGGACATCGGTGCAGATACGGGCGAGCACATCCGGCATCGATCCAACATCGTTCGCCATAGGCCTCTCTCAAGTCAGGATATATTTACGGCACTTATCCGTCGCAGGGTCTGCAACGCGGCAAGGGCGGCTCCGGATGCGATGGATTGCGCCGCGACGGACACAGCTTCGCGCAGTTCGCCCGCTCGGCCGGCCACGATCAGGGCCGCGGCGGCGTTCAGCAGAACGGTGTCGCGGTAGGCGCCCGGTGCCCCTTGAAGCACGGCTTCCAGGGCCGCGGCGTTGAACCCGGCATCGCCGCCCTGGATCGCGGAAATCGGGGCGCGGGACAGCCCGGCGTCCTCCGGCTCGACGATGAAGCTGGCGATGTTGCCATCCTGCAGTGCCGTCACGTGGTTCTGACCGGCGACGGTCAGCTCGTCGAGGCCCATGCCGTGCACGATCCATGCGGCCTCATGCCCCAGCGCCGCCAGCGTTTCCGCCATCGGACGCGTCCAGTCCGGGGCGAACACGCCCGTAAGCTGCCGCCGCACCCGCGCCGGATTGGCCAACGGTCCCAACAGGTTGAAGATGGTGCGCGTGCCAAGTTCGACGCGCGGCCCGGCGGCATGCCGCATCGACGGATGGTGGCGGGGCGCGAACAGGAACACGCAGCCGGCCTCGGTCAGGATCTCGGGCAGGGCGGTCATCGGCGCATCAACATTGACGCCAAGCGCGGTCAGGACATCGGCCCCGCCGGTGCGCGAGGACAGCGCCCGGTTGCCATGCTTGGCTACCGGAACCCCGCACCCCGCGACCACGAAGGTCACCGCCGAGGAGACGTTCAGCGTGCCCGCCCCATCGCCGCCGGTGCCGCAGACATCGATCGCGTCGCCCGGCGCTTCGATCGACGTCATGCGCGCCCGCATCGCACGCACCGCCCCGGTGATTTCGGCCACGGTCTCGCCCCGCAGTCGCATCGCCATCAACAACGCGCCGATCTGCGCGGGGGTAGCCTCGCCGGACATGATGATGTCGAACGCGGCCTCCGCCTGGTCGTCCGACAGGGATTCGCCGGCGGCCAGACGGGCGAGGAACGGTTTCAGAGTGGCGGACATGGCTCAGGCGGCGCGAGCCGGCGTATTCGTGCCGCGCGTGAGAGCCAGGAAATTGGCCAGGATGGCATGCCCGTGCTCGCTGGCGATGCTTTCGGGATGAAACTGCACGCCGTAGATCGGCAGCGTGCGGTGGCGCATCGCCATGATGATCCCGTCCTCGGTCCACGCGGTGGGAACCAGCAAGTCGGGAAGCGTGTCCCGCTCGACCGTCAGGCTATGGTAACGGGTGGCGCGGAACGGGGAGGGGACGCCGGCCAGGATGTCCGAACCGGCATGGGTGATTTCAGAAACCTTGCCGTGCATCGGCTCCGGCGCGCGGATCACCTTGCCGCCGAACGCCTGGCCGATCGCCTGGTGGCCGAGGCAGACCCCGAACAGCGGGATCTTGCCGGCCGCGGCTTCGATCAACGCCAGGCAGATCCCGGCTTCCGTCGGGGTACAAGGGCCAGGCGACAGCACGATCGCTTCCGGCCGCATCGCCATCGCCTCGGCCACCGACAGCTTGTCGTTGCGCCACACCGCGCAGTCGAACTTGCCATCCCGCGCGCCAACGTCGCCCAGGAAGTGATAGAGATTGAAGGTGAAGCTGTCGTAATTGTCGATGAGCAGGATCATGGCGGCGCATCTTTGGTCCGGTGGAGCGCGGCGGTCAATCATTGAACGCGGCAGGGAGTACGGCAGGGAGTGCGGCAGGGACCGGGTCAGCGAACGGAGCCGGGGCGCTATTCCAGCGTCCGGTTCTGCAGGTGTCAGCCGGGGACGACAGGACGCCGCGCCGCGAGACCGAGACGGACCGAAAACGCCGGCGCTTGCGGGAGGCTGAGAGGATCGTCGAGACCCGCGCCGAACCCGATGCCGGCTTGTTTGTCGGGGAGGCGGAGGTCGATGCCTGGATCGATCGCCTTGGTACTGATCACGAAGTGACAGTTCCCTCGCAGCGCCGCTGACTGGTCACGCGCTTGCCGCGTAGCGGAGCTTCGCCCTCCGGGCGCTTTTCGACCTTGATGTTGTGCATAAGTGGCAGGCCCAACCTGGTTCGGCGGGGGGCGGTGTTCGGCGCGTCAAAGCGACCAGGTCCCGCGATCCGGCGGCTGAAGCAGGCCCCTTGCCTCCATCCGGTCGGTGACCATCCGGGTGTGCGAGCGATGCCCTATCGCGGCCGCTACCGGGTGCTCTACGAGATCATACCCGACGCCGGCTGTAACGATACTGCCGGTAACGTGCGGGTGCTGCGGGTATTTGGCCCCGGCCGGTCGCGCGAGCAGCTTTGACCCACCTCTTGCAACCCAACGCGAACCAACCAGACTCGCCCACAACGACGAGAGAGGGCGCCATGGCCGAAGACGATGTCGAGATAACCGGCAAAATCCGGGACAAGCTGATCGAGCGCAAGCGGGATTGGGCGCGCGACGGCCGTCTGCTGACCGGCACGCACGCCGACCCGGAGAAAGACCGGCTCCCGCCCGGCCAACGCCTGGTGAAGGAGTGGCCGGTGCTCGACCTTGGCGCCCAGCCGAATGTGACCGCGGAGAAGTTCCGCCTCGACATCGATGGCGCGGTCGAAAACCGGCTCAGCCTGCGGCTCGATGAATTCATGGCGCTGCCGCAGAGCGAAAGCCTCTCCGACATGCATTGCGTGACGCAGTGGTCGCGCTACGACAACCGTTGGAAAGGTGTTTCCGCCCAGGCGCTCCTCGGAATCGTCAAGCCCCGCCAAGAGGTGAACCACGTCATTTTCACCGCTCATGACGGGTACACGACGAACATCCGTCTGGACCAGTTTGACCAGCCCGACGTGTTCCTCGTTCACCAATGGGAGGGCAAGCCGATCAGCCGCGAGCACGGCGGTCCGGTCCGTATGCTGGTGCCGCGACTTTATCTCTGGAAATCAGCCAAGTGGCTGCGCCGCATCCATTTCACCATCAGCGACCATCCCGGGTTCTGGGAAGTTCGCGGCTACCACAACAACGCCGACCCGTGGCTCGAAGAGCGGTATGGCTGAAGCAACGCGATACCGTGCCCGGGACGTGAGGGCCGGATTCATCGACGGATACGCCGCGGTCGGCCGGGCCGCGCCTCCGGGCAACCAAAACCCGATCGACGTGGCAATCGGAGAATGGGACGCGTGCGTTTCATTCTTTTCGGCTCGCCGATAGCGCGTTCGGCGACGTCGCAAGCGCGCGAGATCGAACACCTGCCCAGCTTCGCGAGCATCCGCAAGCCCCCTCTGGCTGCCGGTATCAGGCGACCGCGGCCACATGCCCGCACGACCATGAGGTATGTTCCACAGTCATTTTGACCCGTAAGTCCCAGTCTGCGATTGTTGGGAGCATGACGCGGTCCCAACCAGTTGGTAATTATTGCAATGAGCAAATCAGACGACCTCTTTGAGCATGCGCCGATTGCGCTTTGGACCGAGGATTTCAGCGCGCTGAAAGAGATTTTCGATGGTTGGCGGATCGCGGGGGTGACCGATCTCCGCGCACACCTGGATGCGGCCCCCGCACGACTGACCGCCTGCGCGATGTCGATCCGTGTATTAAGCGTAAACCGGCGTGCACTGGAGATTTTGGGGGCGGCCGATTTTGCGGACCTGGTCCGCAATTTGCCGGTCATCCTGCGTGATGATGCGCTTCCAGCCTACATGAGTGAGTTGCTGCAACTGTGGGAAGGCAAGACGGCCTTCCATACAAAATCCATTAACTATGCGTTGGACGGGCGACGCATCGATATAAGGCTGAATGGGGTCATACTTCCAGGACACGAAGACGATTGGTCACGCGTGATAGTATCGATCGAAGACATTACGCCGGAAGAAGAAGCGCGCCGGCGACTTGTCCTGAGCGAGACCTATGCGCGATCTTTGTTCGATGACTCGCCGGCGTCGCTCTGGGTGGAGGATTTCAGCGCCATCAAGGCGTTGCTCGATAGCCTCAGAAGTCGTGGCATTACCGATTTCCTGACCTTCATCGACGTCCATCCGGAATTTGTCGAACGATGCATGCAGGAAGTCCACGTCATCGATGTGAACCGGCATACACTCAAACTGTTCCGGGCACCGGACAAGACGACGTTGTTGAGCCGGCTGGGCGATGTGCTGCGCGAAGAGATGCGGGCGCATTTCAGCAACCAACTCAATGACCTCTGGCAAGGTCATCTGCGCCACGAGCGCGAGGTCCTGAATTATACCCTGGCCGGCGAGCCGTTGAATTTGATCCTGCAGTTTTCCGTTGTGCCGGGCTACGAGCATGACTGGGGGAAGGTTCTGGTCGCGCTGACCGATATCACGGCGCGCAAGAAGGCCGAGGCTTACCTTGAATACCTGGGGAATCACGATGTCCTGACGGGATTGTACAATCGTGCCTTCTTTGTCGATGAGATCCACCGGCTGGACCGCAAGGGGCCGTTTCCGGTGAGCGTGATCCTGATGGATCTGAACGGGTTGAAGGCACTGAATGACAATTTTGGCCATGCCGCCGGCGATGCGGTGTTAAGGCGGGCCGGCGAGATCCTGGCGCAGACGGTGGATCGGCCTGGCTGTGTCGCCAGGATTGGCGGTGATGAATTTGTTATCCTGCTGCCGAGCACGGGCGCGGCGGCGGCGCAAACCGTGCTGGACAACCTGATGAAACTAACAGAGCTGAACAACCAATATCATTCCACGGCGACGCCCGTTCGTTTCTCCGTCGGCTGTGCGACATGCGAGGCGGGCGAACGGATGGAGCCAACGATCCAGCGGGCGGATATGCTCATGTACCAAAGTAAGCGCGCCTATTATGATTCAATGAACCAGAATTTCAGCACGGCTGAATAAGCGTCCGTCCGGCTACGCTCGATAAGCGTCCAGCAGCCTCACCCTGGTTCGACACCGAACAGATGTTCGATCTCCACGCTACCCATCCGATCGAAATCGTCGGGTACGGTTGACTGGCCCTCGGCCCGGCACTCTCCATGAAGTAAGTCACGTGTCCAGAGCCTTTTCCGTTCGCATTGGCTCGCCGAATCGGCTCTGGCACATTGTTTTAGCGAGCATCTCCACCCGCTCAGGTATGCAATCTGAGCGGGATCTGCTCTAGTCTAAGAGTGACGTCAACATCGACGGCTCGGTGATGCCATTGCCGGGATCGGCAGTCTCGCCTGAAGGCCGCTTCAGCAAATCAACCAACACCGCGGGCGACGCCACCAGATCCGCGACGCTATACCCATCCAGCACCGCCATGAACGCCGCCATCGCCTCGTCCAGCATGGCAGGGAGCGCGCATCCCGGCTGAATAACGCATCCCGCACACGCCACCAGTGCCATATCCGGTTCGGTGCTCCGAATGATATCGCCGACGCGGATCGCGGAGGCGGGATGGGCCAGCCGCAACCCGCCGCGTGGCCCGCGCAGCGTCAACACATCGCGGTTCGTCGCCAGGTGCTGCGCCACTTTCATCAGATGGTTGGCGGAAATGCCGAATGCCGCCGCGATCTCCGGCACGGTGACGAACCGATCGGGATGCAGCGCCAGATACATCAGCACCCGTAATGCATAATCGGAAAAGCTCGTCAGCCGCATCGCGTCCGCCTCCGATCAAGCCGGCGCCCAGGCGCGCCACCACCGGTCACATCAGACGAGCAACGATATCCGCGATCACGGCCTCGAACATCGGTGTCGTCAGTCGTCCCGTATTCGTGTTCAGCCGGGAGACATGGTAACTGTCCACCACCACCAGCCCATCCCCCAGCGTGTGCACTGCGCCATGCGCGAACGCGGAATGGCTCGCCCGCAACCCGCGGGCCCGCAACACCGCCTTGTGCGACACACCGCCCAGCGCCAGGACAATCTGCAGCCGTGGCATCGCCGCCATTTCCTGGGCCAGGAACGGATTGCAGCCGGTGATTTCCGCCGGCGTTGGCAGGTTGGCCGGCGGCACGCAACGCACCGCATTGGTTACCCGGCAATCCCGTAGCGCGACCCCGTCCGCCGGATCCGCCTGGTACACCCCCTCGGCAAACCCGAACTTGATCAGCGTCTGGTACAGGAGTGTCCCCGCAAAATCACCGGTGAACGGCCGTCCTGTCCGGTTCGCCCCACGCACCCCCGGCGCCAGCCCCACAACCAGAAATCGGGCGTCCAAAGGTCCAAAGCTCGGCACCGCACCATTGAACCAAGCTGGATTGGCCGCCCGGTTGCTGTCCCGATACGCGACCAGCCGCGGACACAGCGGACATTGCGCCGCCGGCGTCTGAAAGCTCACGCGAACCTCGGCTCAGGTCGCTTCGTGCGGATCGGCGTACGGTTCCGCCGGCGTGCTGCGCATGCCGATGCTGCGCGGCCGCGGTTCGGTCTGCCGCCGGGTGAATTCCGGCGCGATCTCCGCGAGTTCCAGGAACTGGTCGCATTGGCGCCGCAGTTCATCCGCCACCATCGGCGGGCTGGTACGGACCGATGACACCACCGACACGCGTACGCCCTTGCGCTGCACCGCCTCCACCAGCCGGCGGAAGTCCGAGTCGCCGCTGAACAACACGATGTGATCAATCTTGTCCGACAGTTCCAGCATGTCCACCGCGATTTCGATGTCCATGTTGCCCTTCACCCGGCGGCGCCCCGCCGCATCGGTGAATTCCTTGGCCGGCTTGGTGACCAGCGCATAGCCATTATAGGCCAGCCAGTCGGTCAACGGCTTCAGCGGCGAATACTCTTCCGTCTCCAGCACCGCGGAGTAGTAGTAGGCCCGGATGACGTTCGATCTTTTCTTGAAGTATTCCAGTAGGTTACGGTAATCGACGTCAAACCCGAGATTGCGCGACGCCGAGTAAAGGTTGGCACCGTCGATGAAAAGGGCGACACGTTCGTTGGGTAAAAAAGGCATCGGCTTAACCTTGCGATACTGGTTGCAAATAGGTGGGGCTGCGACGCAAACGGAGCGGCCCCGCTAAATCGTCGGATTCGGAACAGTGATCACTATAACCAAGAGTCAATTTTGTGAACATCGAAACGGTAAAGCCACCTTGCCGAATTGTATAGTGTTGATCGGTGTGGGGGCCAATTTACCTGGACCCGACGGGCGACCCGCACTCGATACGTGCAAGCGGGCCGTTGCAATGCTGAACACGATCCCTGGAATGCACCTGACTGGCCTGTCACGATGGTTCCTTTCGGCGCCGGTCCCTCCGTCCGGCCAACCGCCCTACGTCAACGCCGTTGCATCGCTGATGGTTGACCCTGGCGTGACCGTCGATCCCGCGGTGTTGCTCGCGCGCCTCATGGCGATAGAGGCCGCGTGCGGGCGCGAACGCAGCGTTCCCAACGCCGCGCGAACCCTGGATCTGGATATCATTGCGATCGGCGGCCTGGCGCGTGCCGAACCGGACCCCATCCTGCCGCACCCGCGGGCCCATTTACGGGCCTTCGTCCTGGCACCGCTCGTCGATGTAGCGCCGGATTGGGTGCATCCTGTTCTTGGCCGGACCGCCGCCATGCTGCTCGCGGACTTGCCGGCCCAGGATATCCGGCCTCTTGTTACGGACGCCTAGCGATTCCGGTTCGGGCAGGCTGGCTGCGGGCCCGGACCCAGGGCGCCCTCGACGTCGCTTGCCCGCCGCGATCAGCCCGGCGGGTGCAGCCTGGCCTCGGTGCGCGCCTGCAGGTCGTCGAACGTCAGGCCTGGCGCCATGTCCAGCACCACGAAACCGCGCTCCGTCACGTCGATCGTCGCGAGATTGGTGTACACGCGCTTGACCGCCCCCGGCGCGGTCAGCGGATAGCTGCACTTCGTCACCAGCTTGGGCGAGCCGTCCTTCGTGGTGTGCTCCATCAGCACCCACAGCCGCTTGGCGCCGGCCGCCAGGTCCATTGCGCCGCCCACCGCCGGGGCAGTGTCGTTCTCGCTGGTCGCCCAGTTGGCAATGTCCCCGTTGTCGGCCACCTGGAAAGCACCCAGCACGCAAAGATCCAGATGCCCGCCGCGGATCATCGAGAAGCTGTCCGCGTGATGGCAGAAACTGCCGCCGGGCCGCAGCGTGACGTATTGCTTCCCGGCATTGATCAGCCAGGGCTCGATCTTGTCTTTCTCCGGTGCTGGCCCCATCCCCAACACGCCGTTTTCGGAGTGGAAGATCACTTCCCGTTCAGCCGGAACATAGTCGGCGATCAGGGTTGGAATGCCGATGCCCAGGTTGACATACCAGCCCTCGGGGATATCCCCGGCGGCGCGTTGCGCCATCTGCTGGCGGGTGAAGGGCCTGAAGGCGGACAGTTCGGTGGCGGACATAATGGACGTCTCCATGTTAGGGGGATCTGACGGCGGCGCAGAAACGATGCCGCGCGATCAGGCCCTGTTCAGAAGCCGGACGGATCACCGTAAGGCACGTGCAGTACACGGTCCACGAAGATGCCGGGCGTCACGACGTGATCGGGATCGATTTCGCCCAGTTCGCGGATATGCTGGGATTGCACCAGCGTCAGCGCCGAGGCCATGGCGACGATCGGGTTGAAGTTCCGGCCTGCCTGCCTGAAGGTCAGGTTGCCCCAGCGATCCGCCTCCCACGCCTCCACCAGCCCGACATCGCCCGGCAGGGCCGGCTCCAGGATGTAGGACCGGCCATCGATCTCCCGCTGTTCCTTGCCGACCGCCATCTTGGTGCCGACGCCGGTGGCGGTGAAGAAGGCAGGCACGCCCGCGCCGGCCGCGCGCATCCGTTCGGCCAGTGTACCCTGCGGGACGATCTCCAGTTCGATCTTGCCGGCGCGATACAGCGTCTCGAACACCACCGGGTCGGAACTGCGAGGAAAGGAACAGATGATCTTGCGCACCCGCCCCAGCTCCATCAACCGAGCCAGTCCGGTGTGGCCGACCCCGGCGTTGTTGCAGGCGACTGTCAGGTCCTTGGCGCCATGCTCGATCAGGCCGTCAATCAGCGCGTTGGGCTGGCCGACGGCCCCGAAACCGCCCAGCAGCACGGTTGAGCCATCCTTGATGCCAGCCATCGTGTCGGCCATGGTCTGGACGATCTTGTTGATCATGCGAGGCGTTTCCTGAAACCGCGTTTATGCCCTTGGTGTAGCGCCGCGGCGCGTTTGTGCCAAGCGCGCCGCCGGTTCATGTCACTGGCTCACGCCGCCGGACGCGCCCCCCGCCAGGCGATCAGCCTGGCTTGCAAGGAAACCGTTCGGCCATGAACTTGAACAGCCCAGGCGCCGCCGGAAGGGAGCGGCGGTCCGGGATCGCCCGCACCCAGTTGGCGAATTCCCGCATGGTCGCCTCGCGAGACGGCGCCGGCCGGGGGATGCAGAACGGCTTCTTGTCGCCGGCGTAGTGCATTTCGACATCGATCGCGCCCTGCGCAAAGCCGACGCAGAAATTCAACTTCGCGTCCGCGGCCGGCTCACGCGGATTGACCCCGCAATTCTCCGCCAGGTCGCCGGCCGTGTTGGCTCGGAGGGACAGCGGCTGAGCCGCCATCGCACCGGTAAACGCCCCGTCCGTAAACGCCGCGCCGGTTAACGCCAGGACGGGTGTCACGATTGCAAGGGCCAGAAGTCGCTTCATCGCGTAATCTCCAATAAATTCTATTCGACGTGTGATACGGCTGCCCAACGCTCCCATCCCTGGGCGCGCAGCAGGCAGGCCGGGCAGGTTCCGCAGCCATATCCCCAGTCATGACGATCGGTGCGGTTGCCCAGATAGCAGGTATGGGTTCGTTCGCGAATGACATCCACCAGCGGCTGCCCCCCGAGTTC
>DATARX010000395.1:0-1777 GCA_036263955.1 Rhodopila sp. | reverse complement strand
GACCTACCACGAGACCAATCCGGCGGACGCGCCGATCCTGGTGCTCGGCCTGACGTCCGACGTGCTGCCGATCACCACGGTGGACGACTACGCCGAAAGCATCCTGGAGCAGAAGCTGTCGCAGGTGCCGGGGGTCGGGCTTGTCACCATCGGCGGCGAGCAGCATCCGGCGATCCGCATCCAGTTCAATCCGGCGCGGCTGGCGGCCAACGGGCTGGACATGGAAGACGTGCGGACGGCGCTGACCAATGTCAGCGTCGATCAGCCGAAGGGCAGCCTGTACGGGCCGGAGAAGTCCAACACGCTGCAGACTAACGACCAGATCCTGACGCCCGCGGACTGGAACAAGCAGATCATCGCGTATCGCAATGGCGGCCCGATCCGGGTTTCCGACGTGGGCACAGCCGTCACCGGTCCGCAGGATGAGACGCTGATGGGCTGGGTGAACCAGCACAAAGGCATCGTCGTCGCGGTCCAGCGGTTGCCGGGGGCCAACGTGATCAGCACGGTTCAGGCGATCAAGGCGGCACTGCCGAAACTGGAGACGGCGATTCCGCCGACGATCAAGCTGCAGATCATCTCGGACCGCACCACGACCATCCGGGCTTCGGTGGCCGATGTGCAGTTCACACTGATCCTGACCATCGGCCTGGTGGTCGGGGTGATCTTCCTGTTCCTGCGCAGCGTATGGGCGACGGTCATTCCCGGCATCGCGGTGCCGATCTCCATCGTCGGCACGTTCGGGATGATGTACGTGTTCGGCTATAGTCTAGACAACCTGTCGTTGATGGGCCTGTCAATCGCGGTGGGCTTCGTCGTCGATGACGCGATTGTAATGGTCGAGAACATCGCGCGTCATATCGAAATGGGTAAGACACCAATGCAGGCGGCACTGGATGGGGCGGGGGAGATCGGCTTCACCATCCTTTCCATTTCCGTGTCGTTGGTCGCGGTGTTCATTCCGCTACTATTGATGAGCGGCATGGTGGGCCGCATGTTCCAGGAGTTTGCGGTGACCGTGACGGTTTCCATCGCGGTGTCCGCGTTGGTGTCGCTGACGCTGACGCCGATGATGGGCGCGCGGCTGCTGCGGCATGAGACGCAAGACGCGCAGGGCCGGCTGTCGCGCGGGCTGGAACGGTGCTTCGACGGTCTGCTGGCGCTGTACGATCGCGGCCTGGTGGTGGCGCTTCGGCACCGTCGCGTGACGATGATGGTGATGCTGGCGACGGTGGTGGCGACGGCCTGGCTGTTCATTGTGATACCGAAGGGATTTTTTCCGGAGCAGGACACCGGGCTGATTCTGGGCGTGACCGAGGCGGCCCAGGATATCTCTCCCGCCGGCATGGCGGACCTGCAGCAACAGGTTATCGAGACCGTGCTGAAGGATCCGGCGGTGGCCACCGCGGGCGCGTATATCGGCGCCGGCGGCGCGACCTCCACCGAAAACCAGGGCCGCATCTTCCTCGCCCTGAAGCCCGAGGCCGAGCGGCCGCCGATCATGACGGTGATGGCGAGGCTCAACCGGGCGGTGGGCGCCGTGCGCGGGGTACACCTGTTCATGCAGCCGGTGCAGGACGTCAATATCGGCGGCCGGCTGACGGCGACGCAGTATCAATACACGCTGACTGACGTCGACCTGAGCGAGCTCAATCGCTGGGGGCCGATCATCCAGGACGCGCTGGGCAAGCTGCCGCAGGTCATCGACCTGACCAGCGACCAGCAATCCGCCGCGCCGCAACTGACGCTGGCGATCAACCGCGATGTGGCGTCGCGG
>DATARX010000342.1:0-11787 GCA_036263955.1 Rhodopila sp. | reverse complement strand
TGCTTTCCGGGCTCGATTTTCGGGATGGAACCCCGGTTTAGCCGATGCGCAGGAGGCGGACGCCTTCGGCGCGCAGCCAGGGGATCGCGGCTTTGGTGTGCGGGGTCAGTTGATCGACCAGCGCCCAGAACTGCGGGCCATGGTTCATGTGGCGCAGATGGGCGACCTCATGCGCCACGACGTAGTCCTGCACGAAGGCCGGCGCCATCACCAGGCGCCAGCTTAGTGCGAGGGATTTGTCGGGAGCGCAGCTGCCCCAGCGGCTGGTGGTGTCCTTCATCGTGACGCGCTTCGGCACGGTCCCGATCAGGACCGCCTTGGCGGAAACCAGGGCGCCGAGGCGGCGGCGGGCCTCCTGACGGAGAAAATCGCGGACGCGGCGGGACAGGAATTCGGGCGCGCCGGTAACATGCAGTTCCTGCTCGAGCAGGAAGGCGCCGCCGCGGGCCGACGGGGCGTGGCGGATGCGGTGCGGGATGCCGGCGATCGGGATGGTGGCACCTTCGGTGAAGGTGACCGCCTCAGGGAGGGCAGCGAGGCGGTTGGAGACCCACTCGGCATGGCCCATCAGCAGGGCCATACCGGCCTTGCGGGTCGCTCTGGTGGGCAATGTCACGACAACGGCGCCTCCGGTCGGGTCGATCCGAAGAGACACCCGGCGAGCCCGGCTGCTGCGACGCCATTCCACGCGCGCCAACCCGGTGGGGAGGGCAAGCGTCTCAGGCAGGAGATCGTCCATGCTTCTGAATGCGCAGAGGTCCGATCGATTCGTCAATGGGGATTCGAGCGGATTCGGGAGGGATTCATGGCAATCGTGGTTCGTGGCGCCGGGGGCGTCGGGGGCGTCGGGGGCGCCAGGGGCGCGGGGGGCGCCGGGAGCGCGGGGGGCGCCGCGGTTGCCGGCGGTGTGGGGGTGATTCCTGATAACGCGACAAGATACCTGCTTGATCAGGGGCGCGCTTGACTTTAGATGTTATATTATAACATTTCAGGTGAGACGATGCATCGGCGCGGTTTCCTTTCAGCCCTGACAGTGGTTTCTCTCGCCGCGGCGGGCGTGCGCCCTGTCCCGGCGCTTGCGGCGGGTCCGCTTCGCGTGGTCGCGAGCTTCTCGATCCTTGGTGACCTGGTGCGCCAGGTCGGCGGCCGTGCCGTCTCGGTGGAGACGTTGGTCGGACCGGATGAGGACGTGCATGTGTACGAGCCACGGCCGCGGGACCTGCGGGTGCTGATGGCGGCGGGTCTGCTGGTGCGGAACGGCCTGGGGTTGGAAGGTTGGATGGAGCGGCTGACCGGTGCAGCCGACTTCCGCGGCAAGGTTGTGGTCGCGGCGGCGAGCGTGACGCCGCGGACGATGCAGGCGGATGGCGGCGCGCTGACCACGGATCCGCATGCGTGGCAGGACCCGCGGAACGCGGTCCTGTATGTGCGGGCGATCGCCGCCGGGTTGGCCTCGGCTGATCCCGCCAACGCGGCGCTGTATCGCGATGCCGCCGAACGCTATGCGGGGCGGATCACCCAGGAAGATGCGTCGATCGCGGCGGCGATGGCTGCCATTCCCGCTGATCGGCGACGGATCATCACCACGCACGACGCGTTTGGATATTACGGCGCGCGGTACGGGGTCGAGTTTCTGTCGGCGGAGGGGATCAGCACCGAATTCGAGCCCTCGGCGAAGGCGATCGACACGCTGGTCCGCCAGATCAAGCGGGAGAGAATCCATGCTGTGTTTATCGAGAATATGACCAGTCCGCGGATGGCCGAAATGATTTCCCGCGAAACCGGCGCGGTATTGGGCGGAACTGTGTACTCCGATGCATTGTCGCCGGCGAACGGGCCGGCGGCCACCTACCTGGACATGTTACGCTATAATACAGGATTGTTCGCCGCGGCAATGAAGCACAACCCTTGATTCAGCTTCATTGCCGAACGGTCGTCACGCTTTTCATGCATGTCCCTTTTGCCCCCGAACCGTTGCCGATGCTTCAATATGGCCGATAGGTTCGCGATAAAATTTGGAAACAAGCCGAATTGGATTTTTTTCTGGTATTATTCGGTGGGTTTTGGATCGATGCCATGGTAAGGTGCTTCTCGCGATAGCCGACGGTAAAACGTTCGGCTGCGCACTTCATTTGTTTGCAGGCGTATCCGTTCATGCCCGCCGCTCTGTCGAATCAGATCAAGATCGGACTGACAGCCGCGGCCTGCGTTCTATTCGTTCTGCTGGCGACAGGCACCTGGGATGCGCGGCAGCGCCGCCTTGCCGCGGCGGAGCGCGAGGCCACGGCAACGATCGCGGTGTTGCGGGCGCACGCGCTGGAGGCCATCGAGACGCACGAGTTGCTGATCCGATCGATGGATCGCCGGATTGCGGGCATGACGTGGGAGGAGATACGGGCATCGGCGCCGAAATTGTCGGCGGACATGCGAGCCATGCACGCTGGCATGCCACAGGTTTCGATGATGGCCCTGACGGACGCCGAGGGCCAAACCTGGGTCCGGTCGCCGCGGCCGGATGCCGACCAGAACGGCCCTATCGCCGACCTGGACGCCTGGCGGGCGCAACGCGACGTCGACCAGGGCACTTACATCAGCCCGGCCTTCGTCGATCCGCTGACGAAGCAGCTCGATTTCGGGATCAGCCGGCGACGCGGCACGGCGGACGGATCGTTCGACGGCACGGTCCATGTGGTTGTCGCGGCGTCGTACTTTACGGAGCTGTGGTCCCAGGCGCTGACCGGGTGGGACGGGGTGACGATTTCGCTGGTTCGCGACGACGGCGAACTGCTGGCGCGGTTTCCCGACGGTGGCGGTCCGCGGCGCCTGACCGTGGAGGCCAGTCCGTTGATGCGGCATCTGGCCGCCGCGCCGTGGGAGGGTTCGTTTCGGGCGGTGTCCTCGATCGACGGGGTGGAACGGATCTTTGCCTATGGGAAGCTGGGGAATTATCCCCTGCTGATCAGCTACACCGTGGCAGTGCGGACGGTGCTGGCGCCGTGGCGGTGGCACGTGGCGATCTTTGGCGGCGCCGGGCTGGCGGCCGGGCTGGCGGTGATCGTTCTGGCCTTCGCCGCGATCAGGCAGTCTCGCCGATTGGCGGAGGAACGGGCCAGCCGCACCACGCTGGAGCAGGCGGTGCTGCAGGCGAAGCGGCTGGAACTGCTTGGCCAGGTCGCCGCGGGAACGGCGCACGACTTCGCCAATATCCTGCAGGCGATGCGGAACGGGCTGACGCTGATCAAGAACCGGGCGGCGCAGCCCGAGCGGGTGCGGTTCCTGGCCGACAGGCTGGATGAGGATGCAAAGCGTGGGACATCGCTGACGCAACGGATGCTTGACCTGGCGCACCAGGACGAGCCGGAAACGGGCGGGGACGGCCTGGTCAGCCCGGCGGAGGTGCTGGGCCGGGTCGATGAGCTGCTTTGCCGGCTGCTCGGCAGCCAGCACCGGTTGCGCTGCGAGATCGCGTCAGCGGATCTCCCGGGGGCGGTGCGCGGCGATCGCGCGGGACTGGAGGTTACGCTGATGAACCTTGCCATCAATGCGCGGGATGCGATGCCCGGCGGTGGCGAGGTGGTGATCCGGGCGACCGCGGAACCGGCGGGCGACGGCGCGATGGGCCCCCCGGGCACCAGTCGGGGGGCCAGTCGGGGGGCCAGTCGGGGGGCGAGTCGGGGGGCCGATCCGTCCACCGGCGAGACCGACTTGGGCAGTAGCGGGACCAGCCGGGGGGCCAGCCGGATCGGCGGCTTGGTGGCGGGCGGCGAACCGAACCCGCCCGAATCGGCGCAGGGCGGTTACGTGTGCATTTCGGTCATCGATACCGGGATCGGCATGCCGCCGCATGTGCTCGCGCGGGCGGGGGAACCGTTCTTCACCACGAAGTCGCGCGGCCGCGGAACCGGCCTTGGGTTGAGCGGGGCCCGCGCGTTCGCGGAGCGGTCCGGCGGGTGGCTGTCGATCGAGAGCGCGACCGGCCATGGCACGACGGTAGCGCTGTGGCTGCCGGTGGTGGCGCCGTGCCGTGGCGTCGAAACCGAGCCGGCTGAACCGGTCGTCTGAGACGCGGTTCAGGCCTTCCCACGTCGGCGTTCCCACGTCGGCATTCCCACGTCGGCATTCCCACGTCGGCGTTCACACGCCTGGCGTTCGGGCGATCGACGTTTGCGCGCCTGGCGTCCGGGCGATCGACGTTCGGGCGCCTGGCGTTCCCACGTCGACGTTCGCGCGCCTGGCGTTCGCGGTCAGGCGCCTGGGCGATTGGATCCCATGGCTTTGGCGATCCGCGCCCAGTCTTCGATGGCATCTTCCTGGCCGGGCGTGAGCTGGATGGTGAACTGCGTGTAGCCGCCGTCGCGCAGGGCGGCGATGCGGGCGAGCAGGTCGGGTTCGGTGCCGGTGAAGGTAGTCCGGCGGATCATCTCGGCGGTGACGAAGGGGCGCTCGATCGGCTTGACGGTCATCAGGTGGCCCTGATGGTTGGTCAGGTAGCGAGCATCGGCGGGCTTGAAGGTTTTCGCGAGTTCGATGTAGGCGGCGATCGGGTCGGCGAGATCCGGCGGGATGGGGGAGGTGTTGGGCAGGCCGGACAGGGCCTCGTCGGCGGCGCGGTGCAGCAGGACGGCGGCGCGCGGGCCGGCCTGTGCCATCGCGCGGTCGCTGTCGGCGGCCTCATTCGGTTGCAGGACGCAGCCCAGGGCGAAGGCGACGGCGGTCAGGTCGGACATGTCGTTGCCGCCCTTGTCCCAGCTTTGCTGCATTTCCCGCATCGCCGCGACGCCACTTGCGACGTCTCCCACGAAGTTCAGCCAGCCAGCGCCCAGGCGGGCGGTCAGCGCTCGGCCGCGCGGGCCGTAGGCCGAGACGTGCAGCTTCACTTCATCGCGCAGGTTGATCAGCTTCAGTTCGGGATTGAGGAATTTGATTTTCTGCTGCTTGCCCTCGACTTCGAATTCCGGGGTTTCGCCGTCCAGCAGGGCCATTACGACGCGGATGTATTCTTCCATGTCGGACTGCTTCATCGCGCCGAGGCCCATGGTGCGCCGGCCGGTGAAGCCGGTGCCGACGCCGAAATCGATGCGGCCGGGGGCGAGCGCGTTCAATGTGGCGAAGGCGTTGGCGGTGACGGGGGCGATGCGGTTGGTGGGGATCAGCACGCCGGTGCCAAGGCGGATGCGGCTGGTGTGGACGGCGGCGGCGCCCATGGCGACGAAGCAGTCGGCGCAGAGCATCTGGGTGTCGTAGAACCAGGCGTAGGAGAAGCCGAGTTCCTCGGCCCGCTTGACCGTTTTCCAGCTATCCGCCGCGGTGGCCAGGGCGATTCCGAATTGCATGCCCCCTACTCTACCCCACCGCAGGCCAGACGGCCACCCTGGCCGCCGTTGAGGTTGGGCGAGTCGCTGTAGTTGTCGCCGCCGGTATGGATGATCAGGCCATGTTTCTTGAGGACATTGATGTCCTTGATGCGCGGCGCGGTGAGGGTTTGGGTCGCGGTGCCGTTCGCGGCGACGTCCATGACCGGCAGGTCGCCCAGATCGCCGTCGCCGGTCGGACCGGCGTGCTTGCCGGTGAGGTCCGGGTCGAAAGGGGCGCCGGCGGCGCCGCCGGGAATGCGGATGCCATTGATGAAGGTTGGGCCACAGTTGTCGTTCTCATGCACCTCGAAACCATGCGGGCCGGGCGGCAGGCCGTGCAGATCGAGTTGGAAGATGGCGCCGGCATCGGACGCCGTGATGGTGACCGTGCCAAGCGTATCGCTGGTTCCGGCCTGGGTCACCTTGCGCATGGTGACGGTGATATTGGCGGCCATGGCGGGCCAGGCGATGGTGATGGCGATGGCCATGGCCAGCAGCGTGAGCGTCGTACGGGTGGGGTGGTGCATCGTGTCCCTTCTGCTCGCCTTCGATACGGCGCTGAGTCGCATGTAAACCCGGTCGATGGCAACCTGATCCGGAACGGGAAGGAATGTGGGATGACCGACATGGTTTATGACAGTTTCACTTTTCGCGACATGGCGCTGGACGGCGGTGGCGTGCTGCCGGAGGTGACCTTGGCCTATGTCACGCGCGGCCGCCTGGCGCCGGATGGGCGCAACGCCATCCTGGTGACGCATGGCTATACCAGCGGGCCGCGGATGATCGAACCCGGCGTGGCATCGTCGGAAGGCGCCTGGAGCACGCTGGTCGGGCCCGGCGCGCCGATCGACACCGACCGCTATTTCGTCGTGTGCTCGAACATGCTGGGATCGAGCTATGGATCGACCAATGCGGCCTCGATCGATCCGCGTTCGGGGAGGCCGTACGGGTCGACGTTCCCGAAGATCGCGATCGTTGATATCGTAACGGCACAGAAGCGATTGCTGGCACATCTGGGCGTTGCGCATCTGCGGGCGGTGGTGGGGCCGTCCTACGGCGGGTTCCAGGCGTTTCAGTGGGCGGTGACGTTTCCGGATTTCATGGACGGGGTGGTACCGGTTGTGACCTCCCCCTTGCCGCCGCAATCCGACCGGGTGGCGGCGTTGCTGGCGTGGTTCGAGAAGGATCCGCACTGGAGCGGCGGCGACTACTATGACAAGGGCGGCGTGCGCGAGACGCTGACGGCGCTGCGGATGGATACGTTGACCCGGTATGGGCTGGCGGCGAGCCTGTCGGAGCGATTCCCGGATCCGGCGGCGCGGGATGCGGAACTGCGGCGGATCGCCTCGGCCTGGGCGGATGTATTCGACGCGAACTCCCTGTTCATCCTGGGCGATGCGATGGCGCGGTATGATGTCGCGAAGGATTATGGGCGGATCAAGGTGCCGGTGCTGTATGTGCTGTCGCGGACCGATGCGCTGTTTCCGCCGACCCTGGCGCCGGGGGTGATGGCGGGTTTGCGCGCGGCTGGCGTCGAGGCGGCGTATGTGGAAATCGACAGCGAGCATGGCCATCTGGCGTCGGGCGTGGATGCCGGCAAATGGGCGCCGGCGCTGCGGGCGTTTATCGAGAAGTTGGAAGAGACGGCATGACCCTGGTTGATGACGCGATCACCTCCCGCCGGTCCATAAGGCGGTTCCTGCCGACGCCGGTGCCGGCCGAGACGGTGGAGGCGATCCTGGACGTGGCGGCGCGCGCACCGAGCGGGACGAATATGCAGCCGTGGCGGGGGTATGTGGTGGCGGGGGCGGCGAAGCAGGTGCTGGTGAAGGCGGTGCAGGCGGCGTTCGATACCGGGGAGCCCGGGCACACGCAGGAGGTACAGTACTACCCGGACGCATTCTTCGAGCCCTATCTGGGGCGCCGGCGGGCGGTGGGCTGGGATCTGTACGGCCGGCTGGGCATCCTCCGCGGCGAGGCGGCGAAGATGAAGGCGCAGCACCGCCGCAATTTCCAGTTCTTCGACGCGCCGGTGGGGATGCTCTTTACCATCGACCGGCGGCTGGCGACCGGGTCGTGGCTGGACTACGGGATGTTCCTGGAGAACGTGATGATCGCCGCGCGCGGACGGGGGTTGGACACCTGCGCGCAGGCCGCCTGGTCGCACTATCATCGGGCGATCCGCCCGGTGCTGGGGCTGGCGGACGAGGAGACAGTCGTTTGCGGCATGGCGCTGGGATACGCCGACCCGGATGCGGCGGAGAACGGGCTGGTGACGGTGCGGGCCCCTGCCCGATCGTTCATGCGGTTTGACGGGTTCGCGGTTTGACGGGTTCGCGGTTTGACGGGTTCGCTTGACATTTGTCCCCAGGCCTGTGGAACATGGGGAGAACGCCGTTCTGGGCAAATGTCCAGTGGGATGAGAGACGTTTAACCGTTAGAGTCGCGTTCTGGTTTACCGAGAATCATGCGTGGTAATCCGGCAACAAATGCTCCATATTGTGGGTTCGATAGCAGATCCAACCATATATAGTTTGCTGCGAATCCAGAGCGCTGTGGG
The DNA here is from genome assembly GCA_036263955.1 of Rhodopila sp. Classification (GTDB taxonomy): domain Bacteria; phylum Pseudomonadota; class Alphaproteobacteria; order Acetobacterales; family Acetobacteraceae; genus Rhodopila. Next base: position 3,873 of record DATARX010000342.1, on the reverse strand, counting down.
AGAAAGATCATTCGCGATATGATGATGCCAGGGGAGACCGCCGTGCTCGACGCCGTTCAGATGACAGGTCGCTATCAGGTTCGGGTCGACCGGTCCCGTGACGCTTTGCTAACCGATTTTGGCCGAGCGACCCTGACCGATCGGTATCTGATGCCGGGCGAGGAATTCCAGGATCTGTTCGCGCGGGTGGCGTCGCAATACGGCGACAACCATGCGCATGCGCAGCGGCTGTACGATTATATGAGCAAGCTGTGGTTCATGCCCTCGACGCCGATCCTGTCGAATGGCGGCACCAATCGCGGGCTGCCGATCTCCTGCTTCCTGAATGAGGCGTCCGACAGCCTGGATGGCATCCTGGGTCTGTGGAACGAGAACGTCTGGCTGGCGTCGAAGGGTGGTGGCATCGGATCGTACTGGGGGAATTTGCGCTCGATCGGAGAGAAGGTTGGCGCGGTTGGCAAGACCTCGGGGGTTATTCCGTTCATCCGGGTGATGGATTCGTTGACGCTGGCGATCTCGCAAGGGTCGCTGCGGCGCGGGTCGGCGGCGGTGTATCTACCGGTGTGGCACCCTGAGATCGAGGAGTTCGTGGAGATCCGCCGGCCGACCGGCGGCGATCCGAACCGCAAGGCGCTGAACCTGCACCACGGCATCCAGATCCCCGACGCGTTCATGCGCGCGGTGGAGAACGACGAGCAGTGGGCACTGCTGTCGCCGAAGGACAAATCGGTGGTGCGGTCGATCTCGGCGCGGGCGTTGTGGGTGCGGATCCTGACGGCGCGGATCGAGACCGGGGAGCCGTACCTGGTGTTCTCCGACCACGTGAACAATGCGCGTCCGGAACATCATAAGCTGGCGGGGCTGGAGGTGAAGACGTCCAACCTGTGCAGCGAGATCACGCTGCCGACGGGCGAGGACCACCTTGGCAACCAGCGCACGGCGGTTTGTTGCTTGTGCAGTTTGAATTTGGAGAACTGGGCGGAGTGGGAAGGCCATCCGACGTTCATCGAAGACATCATGCGGTTCCTGGACAACGTGCTGTCCGACTTCATCGCACGGGCGCCGGCGGGGATGGAGAAGGCGAAGTACGCCGCGATGCGGGAACGGTCGGTCGGGCTGGGCGTGATGGGGTTCCACTCGTTTCTTCAGGCGTTGAATGTGCCGTGGGAGAGCGTGGTGGCGAAGGTGTGGAACAAGAAGATTTTTCGCCATATTCGGGCGCAGGCGGATGCGGCGTCGGTGAAACTGGCGGAAGAACGGGGGGCTTGCCCGGACGCGCTCGAGTACGGGGTGAACGAACGGTTTTCGCACAAGCTATCGATCGCGCCGACGGCTTCGATTTCGATCATCGCCGGGAATTCCTCGCCGGGGATCGAGCCGATCGCGGCCAACGTGTTCCTGCAGAAGACGCTGTCGGGGAGTTTCTCGGTGCGCAACCGGCATCTGCAGAAGCTGCTGGCGGAGAAGGGTTTTGATAATGATGAGGTGTGGTCGTCGATTACGACCACGAAAGGGAGCGTGCAGCATCTGCCGTTCCTGAACGAGCAGGAGAAGGCGGTCTACAAGACGGCGTTCGAGCTGGACCAGCGCTGGATTATCGAACATGCGGCGGATCGGGCGTCGTTCATTTGCCAGAGTCAGTCGGTGAATGTGTTCCTGCCGGCGAATGTGCATAAGCGGGATCTGCATCAGATCCATTTCATGGCGTGGAAGAAGGGCGTGAAATCGCTGTACTACTGCCGCAGCCTGTCGATCGCCAGGGCGGATACGGTCAGCGATCGTGGCGTGGCGCCGGCGGCGTTCACCGGGATGATGCTGGGGGCGACGCCGCCGGCCGCGAATGACGAGCAGGGGAAGCTGGCGCTGGTGGCGATGGCGGGCGTGGTGAACGCGAAGGATTATGAGGAGTGCCTGAGCTGCCAGTGAGGGGCGCCTGAGCCGGCGGTTAGCTGGGTGCCCGAGCGATAAGATTGGCTGCTGGCGAGACCTCACTGATCGTGAAGCAAGGCCGCCGCTGGGGACCGCGCTTTTGGCGATGATTGTGGTATCGTCGCTCTGATGAGCGAGGGCGACAAGCAGCCGGAGGCAGCGCGCGAGGCATGGGACGCCGTGCTGGAATCGCTTTGCCGGTTGCAGGCCGTGTTGCCGGATGCCGTGCTCGTGGGGGGGACAGCGTCGGCGCTTTACGCCGGGCATCGGTTCTCATTCGATCATGATCATGTCCTGCCCGACCTTCGCGAGCGATTCGATGCGGTTCTGGAGCAATTGGAATCCGTCGCCGGATGGGAAACCGCGCGGGTCCGGAGACCGGTTCTGATCCTCGGCTCATTGGATGGGGTCGAGACCGGGGTGCGGCAGTTGCGACGAAAGCAACCGCTGGAAACCACCGTCATGCGGGTGGGTGAGCATGACGCGGTGCTGCCCACACTGCCGGAAGTGCTGCGCATCAAGGCGTTCCTGTGCCTGGATCGGAATGCCACGCGGGATTATCTCGACCTCGCCGCGCTGTCGGAACACATGGGAATCGAAGCCGCTTGTGAGGCGCTGTGGTGCATGGACGCGCTGTATCCGCAGAAGAACGGCGATGTCTGGGCGGTTCGTACCCAGTTGGTGATGCAACTCGCGGCGCCTCCGCCGTATGATCTGGATAGCGTCGATCTGCGCGAGTACAAAGGCGTGCGGCCGCCGTTCGATCAGTGGAGCCACGTGGTGGCGGTTTGCGGCAAGCTCTCGGACCGGCTGCTGGATGCTTGCTTGCGGGCGTTCGCGGCGGATCTTTCGCTGGCGGCTGGTCAGGCGCGGAGCCGTATCGAGGGCTGGCGGGAGGCGCGAGCGGAAGGCCACGCGATGCCGCCAGGCAAACTCCCGGGACTGGCCAGATGAAGCACCGGCATTTGACGCATGAGGGGTTCACCACCGCGGCGATCGAGGACATTCTGTCGCGGGGCCGGTTGCCGGATTGGGCGCCGCTGATCGCCGCGATTCGAGATGATCCCTACGGCCCCGTCGCGGAGAAGACGTGGATGCTGTGCGAGAAGCCGTCTTATGCCGCGCCAGTTTTTCGCCGGGTGATCAAGGCGGCGCGTGGGCGCGGCGAGGATGACCTTTCGATCAACAAATGATCGTTTGTACAGATGTCGATTCTGATTCGGCAAACTTTCAGCGCGCTGGGGCGGTCCCAACCGAATCCAAATACGTCGCATCCGCGTTATAGCGACGGCTGCCGTTTTCATTCTTGCGCAATCCGCGCACCGACGGACGGAGCGCAGATGGCCTTCCAGAGTCGGCGTCAACGGCGTTTGGCATCAGACCGCTATTAGACCCCCGGCACACCTTGCCTTATTACGCGGAACTCCGACAATGCCTTCCTGCTGACCGGCAGCCTGCTGGTGGTTGGCGCGCTGATCCTGCTGACCATGGTCCGCGGCGGCATCGGCAAGGAAGCACCGGCTGCCATGCCAGGGGAGGCAACGTGATGAATCGTTTCGCCGTCATCGGACTCGACCACCGCCACGTCTATGAAATGACCGAGGAACTGATCGCCGCCGGCATGGCGTGCGCGGGGTATTGGCCGGAGACGTCCGACCCGCGGGTTCTGGCGGGGTTCCGGAAGCGGTTCCCGGGGATTGCGGCGGTGGCCGATCGGGATGCGCTGCTGGAGGATCGGTCGATCGACGCCATCGTGATTGGCGCCAGTCCGCGGGATCGGGCGGCGCTCGCTGTGACGGCGATGCGGAACGGCAAGGATGTGATGTCGGACAAGCCGGGCGTGACCACGCTGGCGCAGTTGGCGGATCTGGAACGGGTGGTGGCGGAGACCGGGCGGATCTTCTCGATCTGCTTTTCGGAACGGTTCCAGGTGCCGGCGGTGAG
>DATARX010000262.1:0-34886 GCA_036263955.1 Rhodopila sp. | reverse complement strand
CGCGGCAATAAGGACGCGGCGCTCGCCATGCTGGGCACCCTGGGCACCGCCAGGGCCGACGCCGCGCGCGCCGAGATTTACGCTGGCCGCAAGGACTGGCCGAAAGCGGTCTCCGCCCTCACCGCTTGGGAACAAAAAGCGGTATCGGGCGCGAACCTGACCGACCACCAGCAAGCGATGCTGATGCGGCTGGTTGTGGCCGCCGCGCTCAGTTCGGACGCGCCCACGCTCCAGCGGGTTGCGGCAACCTATGGCGCGACCATGGCCAAGAGCCATTCAGCGGCGCTGTTCCGGGTGCTCACCTCGCCACCGGTGCAGCAGGAGGCGGACCTGCCACGCGCCTTCGAGGACATTCAGCAGACGCGACAGCTCCTGGACAATCTCCATGAGACGGAAAGTCCCTGACAGGCGATCCGGCCGGACAAAATGCCACGGAATGCCGATCGGCCCGAGTACTCGAGAATACGCCAAGCACTTTGACAGAACGGCGGGAAAATCCCGCCATGTCCTGGAAGTCAAAAAATGTCTATCTATGTCAATGCGTTCGTTATGCTTGTGGCGACCATCACCGCCTTCGTGGTGCTGGCGAAACTGGTCCAGGCCATCCGATTGCGGCGTATCGACTTGCCGTGGCGCATCGACGGACGGGGGGGCGGGCTCGCGACGCCGCCACGACTGGCGATCGAGCAGACCTGTGCGCTGGATGCCAAGCGACGCCTCGTGCTGATCCGGTGCGAGGAGCAGCGCGTGCTGTTGCTGACCGGCGGCCCCGCCGACCTGGTCATCCCGCTCCTTCCCGCACCGCACAGCGCGGATGCCGTCGTATGAAGAAGAAGCGGGTTTTGCTTGCGGCTACCCATATCGCGGTGGCCGTCGTCGTCGTCGCGGCCATTACCTGGTCAAGGCCCGCCTGGAGCCAGTCCCTGAGCATCGACCTCGGACAGGGCGGGCAGGCGGGCACGACCAGTCGACTGATCCAGATCGCGGCCTTGATGGGCGTCCTGTCGCTGGCCCCGAGCCTGCTGGTGATGGTAACGGCGTTCACCCGCATCGTCATTGTGCTGTCACTGCTGCGCTCCGGCATCGGCGCCCAGGGCACCCCGCCGAACACCGTGATCGTCGGCTTGGCCCTGTTCCTGACGTTCTTCGTGATGCAGCCCACGCTCGAGCAGGCCTGGTCGACCGGCTTGCTGCCGATGGCACGGGGCGAAACCTCCGACCTCGACGGGATCCGCCTGACCGCGGAGCCGTTTCACAAGTTCATGATTTTGAATGCGCGCTCGGCCGATCTGTCGACGTTCCTCGACCTTGCGAAGCTCAAGCCGCCCGCGCGCGCCGAAGACATGCCATGGCGCGTCCTCGTGCCGGCCTTCATGGTCGGGGAATTGAGCCGCGCCTTCGAAATGGGCTTCGTGCTGTTCCTGCCGTTCCTGATCATCGACATGGTGGTCGCAAGCATCCTGATGAGCATGGGCATGATGATGCTGCCGCCCAGTGTCGTGTCGCTGCCGTTCAAACTGACCTTTTTCGTCCTGGTTGACGGTTGGCGCCTGGTTTCCGGGAGCCTGGTCCAGAGCTTCCACTCCTGACCCCCGCGCGGCCGGACAACCGGCCGGCGCAATTCATCGTCCGGGCAGCTTCCCTCGGCGCGTCACCGGTCACGGCCACCCCGTGGCATCCGGTCGGGCAGTCGGAAATTTTTACAGTTTGTGTCTGGCCTACCCACCGGTTCGACGCCGGACGCTGAATTTATTCATTTTTCTCCCGCGGCACAGAAACTGCTTTGCAACCCACGAAACATTTGGGACGCGGCAATGAGGCTTGGCTTCGGGGAAAGGCGGTGCGTTCGCCGGATCCTCCCAACAGCACAACAGCCGACAGCGGTTGGCCCAGCGGTGCCGGAGGAGGACAACGTTGGCCGTTCGCCCTGACCAAACAGCGGCCAAACCGCCTGAACTGAGCGCTGGTGAGCGGACGAGGCTCGCCGGCATCCTTTCGCGGCTGGCTTCGCCGTTCGATAGCGAACGCGCGACCGCGGCACTGCTCGCCAGCGCCTTCGTCGCGAAGCACAACCTGACCTGGTCGCATCTGGCGACCTTGCCGCAGCCGCTGCCGAACACGGCCGCTGTCGTGCCGGGGCCACACCCGAGCCTGCAATACGATGGCGCCGCGCACTTGCGCTGCTACCGCCAGGTCCATCCCGCGTCGCAAGGCCAGGCCTTGGATCTGTTGACCTGAAGCAGCCCTTTCGGTTCGGGTTCCGATGCGCCGGCATCAGGTGCTCCCGAAGGCCAGATGCTCCCGAAGGCCAGATGCTCCGGGAAGTCAAATGCTCCGGGAGGTCAAATGCTCCCGAGGGCACGCAGGCGGGATTTGGCATGGATCTCCTGCTGCGCCAGCACGGCGGTTGTTGGCCGGGACCGCGCGATGACCAAGCGAACGTGTGGCCTGATCAGCGAAGAACAGACCACAACCGGATTTTCGCCCGGCACCGCATCGAACACCGCATTCAGGTTCTTGACGAATTCGCGCAACCGGGACGGGGCGATCGCGAGTTGCCGTTCCTCCCCTTGCGGAACGATCGATTCCGCGAACTCCGCCTCCCATTCCGCCGAAAGGGGCAGCGCCGGGATGTATCCGTTCGGTCCGGTATTGGCCATGCTGATCTGCCGCGCCAACTTGATGCGCACCTGCGCCAGGATCGCCTGGATCGTCCGTGCGCCGCCGCTGCAGGCTTCCTGAATGCCCTCCAGAATGGTGGGCAGATCGCGGATGGAAACGCGTTCCGCGAGCAGCCCCTGCAGCACCCGTTGTACGGCCCCGGTCGAGATCAGCGACGGGATCAGATCGGTCACCAGTCGCTGATGCTCCTTCGGCAGGCCGTCCAGCAGCTTCTGGGTTTCGGCATAGGACAGCAATTCTTCCAGGTTGCCGCGGATGAGTTCGGTCAGGTGGGTGATCAGGACGCTTGGCAGGTCGACGACGGTGCAACCCTTCAGAATGGCTTCCTGGCGCTTGAGTTCGCTGATCCATATCGCCGGAAGACCGAAGGCTGGCTCATTGGTCCGCTCTCCCTCCACGTCCGCGAAGCCGCCGGCGGGGTTGATGGCCAGCAGCATTCCCGGCCGTAGTTCACCCTTGCCGGCTTCCAGTTCCTTGATCCGAAAGCAGTAGGCGTTCGGGGGAAGCTCCATGTTGTCCTGCACCCGCACCGGGGGCAGGATGAATCCCATTTCGGTGGCGAAGGTTTTGCGCAGCACCCTGATCTGTTGGGTCAACCGCGCGCCGTCACCGCTGGCCAGGCTGAGCAACCCGAAACCGAGTTCCAGCCGCAGGGCGTCGATCTGCAGGGCGTGGGCAACGGGCGGTTCCACGACCTCGGCGGCCTTGATGCCTTGTGCCACCGCCTTCGCGGCCTGCATCTGGCTGCGCCGGCGGACCCATGCGCCACTGCCGGCAAGCCCCGCCAGCGTGAGGAACGGCAGCGCGGGCAGGCCGGGCAGCGCGGCCAGCAAAACCGCGGCTCCGGACGCGACGGCCAATGCCTGCGGGGAGTTGCCAAGCTGGCGGACGATCGCCTTGTCGGCGGTTCCTTCGATACCGCCCTTGGTCACCACGATGCCCGCCGCCGTGGAAACCAGCAGTGCCGGGATCTGCGACACCAGCCCGTCCCCGACGGTCAGGGTGGTGAAGGTGGCGAACGCGTCCGCCACCGGCATGCCGTGGCGAAAGACGCCGATGGTCAGCCCGCCGACGATATTGATCACCGTAATGATCAGGCCGGCGATGGCATCCCCGCGAACGAACTTCGCCGCACCGTCCATCGCGCCGTAGAAGGAGCTTTCCTCTTCCAGTTCGCGGCGACGCCGCTTCGCCTCGACATCGTTGATCATTCCGGCGGACATTTCGGAATCGATCGCCATCTGCTTGCCGGGCATCGCATCCAGGCTGAAGCGGGCGGCGACTTCCGCGATGCGACCCGACCCCTTGGTGATCACCATGAAGTTCACGACCAGCAGGATCGAGAACACGATGACGCCGATCAGCACGTCCCCGCCCATAAGGAAACCGCCGAACGCGGCGACCACGTGCCCGGCCGCCAACGGCCCTTCGAACCCGTGCGACAGCACGAGCCGCGTGGTGGCCACGTTCAGCGACAGCCGCAGCAGGGTGCTGATCAGCAGCAGCGTCGGAAAGCTGGTGAAGTCCAATGGCCGGACGATGAACAGGCCCACCATCAGGATCAGCACGCTCGCCGTGATCGACAGCGACAGCCCGAAATCGAGCAGGAACGGCGGCAACGGCAGAACCAGGATGGTCAGCAGGGCCATGACCCCGAATGCCAACCCGAGGTCGCTGCCTATTCGCAGCGACCTGGCGTCGATCCCGAGGCGGCCGAGGGCGCTGGCGGCCGTCATCGTCTCAGCTCACGCCGACAACGACGGGCCGCGGAATTGGCGTGCCGCTGCGCTCGTATTCGTGCAGTTTGTTCCGCAACGTGCGGATCGAGATGCCAAGCACCGCGGCTGCGTGGGAACGATTCCCCTTGCTATGGCAGAGCGTGTCCAGAATCATGTCTTTTTCGACGGCTTCGATGGTACGGCCCGCCGTCGGCAGCACGCCGCGGCAAGCCCCTGCCCCGATGGCAGCGGACCCGGATGGAGGCGGCAGGTCCATGGCGTCCGGATGGGCCACGCCTTCCGCGGCCGGACCAGTCATGTCGGCGTCGAACGTGACTGAGGTGATGCAGGACCCGGTCTCGGTCAGCACGGCCCGGTGCATGACATTTTCCAGTTCCCGGACGTTCCCTGGCCATGTGTGCTGCGCCAGCAGCGCCATTGCCTTGGGTGAAACCACGCCGTTCGAGCGGGCGTTCGCCCGGGCGAACTTTCGGGCGAAGAAATCCGCCAGGGCCGGGATGTCGGCTGGTCGTTCCCGCAATGGGGGCACCTTCAGCGTAAGGACATTCAGGCGGAACAGCAGATCCTCGCGGAAGCGGCCCAGGCGCACCTGCTGCGGCAGGTTTCGGTTCGTGGTGGCCACGATCCGGACATCGACCGGAACAGGCCGGTTCCCGCCGACACGGTCGATTTCGCGCTGCTGCACCGCCCGCAGCACCTTGGCCTGCATGCGCAGGTCCATATCGCCGATTTCATCCAGCAGCAGCGTCCCGCCACTCGCCGCCTCAAACCTGCCGATACGGCGCGACATGGCGCCGAAGAAGGCGCCTTTTTCGTGACCGAACAGTTCGCTTTCCAGCAGGACGTCGGGCATCCCGGCACAGTTGATCGCAATGAAGCCGCCGCCATGGCGCCCGGAGCAACGATGCAAATGCCTGGCGATCAGTTCCTTGCCGGTGCCGCTCTCGCCGACGATCAGAACCGAGGCGTCACTCGGTGCGACCTGTTCGACCCGGCGTACCAGGGCTGCCATGGCGGGGTCGCGAATCACCATCGTCGGCTGTTCGTGCCTGGAAACGCGGGTCAACCCGTCACGGATCGGGCCGTCACCGATGAAACGTCCACCCACGGCTTCGGTCGCGCCGATCGCGTGATCGGCCCCGACACAGTGATCGTTGCGTGCGACAACTTCCTCACCGGGAGCCTCATCCAGGCGATCGACGATCGCCGCCCCGCGCCGTGCCTGGTCCATCTCAGTTGGCACGATCGGACTTGACGATTTCGGTCATGGTGATGCCAAGGCGATCGTCGTCGACCATCACCACCTCACCCCGGGCGACCAGACGGTTGTTGACGTAAATATCAATGGCTTCCCCAAGCTTGCGATCGAGTTCGACGACAGCGCCGCGGCCCAGTTTCAGCAATTGCGAGACCTGCATGGAGGCCTTGCCGAGCACGGCCGAAACCGTAACGGGGATATCGTAGATCGCTTCGAGATCGGCATTGCCGACAGGCGCTTCCGGCGGGTTCGGCGCGGCCGTTTCCAGGTCCTCAATCGCCATTGCTGCTGTCCTTCGCTTCCGTGTGCCCCAATTCGGGGCGGGTCAATTCGGGATGAACAAATTCGGGTTCGTGCAATGCCGGCTGAAGCGCATCCATGACCGCCTGCCAGACCTGGGCAGGTTGCCGCCCGGCGTAACCAGCGTTCCAATGGACACGCGTATCGCCCGGCCGCAGCTCGTTCATTCCGATCACCGTGATTTTGTCACTTAGTTCCGTCGGCAACGACCCGAGCGTGGCGCTGATGCTGCCGGCGATCTCCTGCGCGACCTCGACACGAACCGCCGGTTCGCGCGACAGACCGGGCAACACCAGGGCCAGCATGGCGCTCACTTCGTTCAGGGCGGAGCGCCGGATCAGATCGGGCATCACGGCGTCCATCGCGGCGACCACGGTCCTGGCCAGCGCTTCGGCGGCGAGATCGGCGACGCGTGCTGATTCCTGCCGCGCATCGGCCATGGCGGACGCGATCACACCGATCGCCTTGATCTCGGCGGCCTTGCAGGCAGCGGCGCGGGAAGCGGTGGCGGCGGCGATGCCGGCGGCGTGGCCCGCGTCGAAGCCTTGCTGTCGAGCGGCTGCCAGTTCCGCCTGGCTGAACACAGGTTCGACGGGCTGCCGCAGCGCCTCGTCGCTGAGGTCGCGTTGCAGGAACTGCGGTGCCCTGGCCCGTCCGGTCGGGGCCCGTCCGGTCGGGGCCCTTCCAGTCGGCACACGGCCGGCCGGCCGGGCACCCCCGCGGTCAGCGCCGTCACCGGCCGGGATCCAGTGCGGCTCGAAGGCTGTCGAGGCGATATGGTCGTCCATCGTTAAAAGACGACCTCCTCTTCACTGGCCTGCTTGATTTCGATCCGGCCTTCGGCAGCGAGTTCCTTGGCCACGCGCACCAGTTCCGCGCGCGCTTCGTCGACCTGGCGTAGTTTCACCGGACCCAGGCCCTCGAGTTCCTCGCGCAGCATCCTGGCGGCGCGTTCGGAAAGGTTTCTGAAGAAAAGATCCTTGATCTCGTTGGCCGCACCCTTCAGCGCCATGGCAATGCGGTCTTTTTGCACGGTGCGCAGCAGGACCTGGATCCCCTGGGCCGGAATCCGTCCAAGGTCATCGAAGGTGAACATCAAGGAGCGGATCCGGTCCGCCGCCTCCTGGTCGCGGCGTTCCAGCGCCTCGAGAAACCGCAGTTCGGTCCTGCGATCGAGGTTATTGAAGATGGTCGCCATCTGCTCGTGCGGATCGGTCCGGGCGGTGCGGGCCAGGTTGGACATGAACTCCGACCGCAGGGTACGCTCCACGTCAGAAATGACATCCGGCTGTACCGTCTCCATGCACAGCAGGCGCATGACCACTTCGGTCGCAAAATTTTCAGGCAGTTCCGCCAGCACGTTGGCGGCATGCACGGGCCGAAGCTTGGAGATCACCACTGCAACGGTCTGGGGATATTCGTTCTTCAGGTAGCTTGCGAGGAGGTCCTCATCGACGTTGCCCAGCTTGTCCCACATCGTCCGGCCGGCCGGGCCGTGGATCTCCTCCATGATCTGCGCGACGCGGGCCGGCGGCAGCGACATCAGCAGCAGCCGTTCCGTGCTCTCGATACCGCCGACCAGGCCGGTTGCGTTGTTGACGCTTTCGGTGAACTCGACGCAGAGCTGCTCGACGATCGCGGCCGGTATTTGCCCGAGATGCACCAACGCCCGCGAAACCTCCCGGATCTCATCCTCATGCAGCAACGAAAACAGCTTACCGCCCTGTTGGTCGCCCAGGGCCAGGATCAGGATCGCCGCCTTCTGTGGCCCGGTCAGGTTGGCGTAGCTTTGAATGGTAGCGCTCATCTCAACCAGGCTTTCCGGCAAGCCAGCCGCGCACGACCATGAGCGAGGCGTCCGTCTGGTCCTCTACCTTTTGCGTGAGCTGGCGAAGCGAAGAGGCCCGCATCTCGCCCTGGATGTTGGCAACGTTCAGCATTGTTTCCTTTTCTTCGGTGATTGCCGGTGCGGTGCCCGCCAGAGGCAGCGCCGATTGGCCGCCGGTTTCATTGGAAAGCAGTGGCGTGGCCAAACCGTTCTGCGGTGCGGCCAATGCGGCAACCGCGGGGTTTGCCGCGGCCGCCGGCGCCGGCAACAACCCGACCGCCAGCTTCAGCGCGATCGGCCGGACCACGAACCCCAGGGAGAACAGGGCAACCAGGGCGATGATCCCGAGCGTTATCAGCCACATCAGGTCCGCCTTCCCGAACTGCAGCCACGGCGAGGCAGATCCAGCGCTGTCGAGGTCGTCGGCCGTCGCGAAGCGCATATTCTCCACGTCGACGTGATCGCCGCGCTTCTCGTCGTAGCCCACGGCCGACTTGACCAGCGTCGCGATCCGGTCGAGTTCGGCCGAACTCAGTTCGTGCCACACCGGCTTGCCGTCCGGGCCTGAAGTCGTCGTGCCATCGACCAGCACGGCCATGCTGATCTTCTTGACGGAAGGAATATCGTGCACCACCGTCCGGACCGTTTTGTCGATCTCGTAGGTAATATTTTCTTCCTGGTGGTTTCCCGAACTTCCGCTGGCGTTGCCGTTCTGCGTGTCGGGATTCGGCAGGTTGTTCTGCACGGAAACACTTGCCTGCGGTTCGGTGCTTTTGGTTGCGTCCGTAACCGTCTGCTGATGGCGCACGACCTGCTTGTCGGGATCGAACAGTTCCTGGGTTTCATGGCTACGATCGAAATCCATTTCGACCGTGGCCTCGGCGCGCACGTGACCGGGACCGAACGTGCGCCCCAGCATTTCCTCCACCGACGCCTCGAGCCGCTGTTCGACCTCTCGGCGCGGATCGGTGCCACCAACCCCGACGCCGTCCGGCCCGGTCCGTCCGGGCCGTGCCAGCAGCTCACCGCGACTGTCGATGACACTGATGTTCTGCGCCTTCAGGCCCGGCACCGCGGTCGAAACGAGGTTGACGATGGCCTGCACCTCCTCATCGCCCATCCGTTGCGCACCGGCCATCGCGATTACGATCGAGGCCTTCGCCTCCTGCTGTTCCCGCTCGAACGGCTCCCGCTTGGCCATCACCAGATGGACACGCGCATTGCGGACCCCGCGTATGGTCCGGATGGTGCGTTCCAGCTCGCCTTCCAGCGCGCGGAGCTGGTTCATTTGCTGCTGAAACTGGTTTGACGTCAGGCTGTCGCTGCGGTCGAAGACTTCGTAGCCAACCGATCCGCCGGTCGGCAGCCCGTCTTGCGCCATCGCCAGACGCAGCCGGTCGACTTCGTCCGAAGGAACCAGGATTTCGGTTCCATTGTCCTTTAGTTGATAGGTGATGTGCATCTTGTCCAGCGCGGCCGCGACCTGGGCGGAATCCCGCAGCTCCAGATCGCTGTAGAGCAAGGCCATCGGCTGGGTGACGCCCCGCAGCGCGACGAAGCCGATGATTCCCAGGACAACGACGCCGACGCCGGCGATGCCGAGCAGGCGCGGGACGCCCAGGGCCTTGAGGCTCTCCAGGAACCGCTTCACCGTACCCCCTGCCCCCGACTGCACAATTCGTCAGTACCGATTTTCGGCCTGTCCCCATCTTGCACCGTCGTGCTCCTCATACCGCTGCAACGATTTATAGGTGGCGCGGGTCGGTTTACCGGCAGCCGAGGGGCGATTTTTGCCATCACTAGGCAATTTCTTCGTATCGCAACGAGCGCGAAGGAACGGGGTGCGGGATCTGTCGCCGGCCAGAACCCCGTCGCGCCGTGGTCGGATATGGAAACCGAAGCGCGGCTCAGCGCAAAACTGAAATCGAACCGACGCCTGATGCGCCTGCGGACATGGCGGCATATCGGCTGGCCGCCATCGCACTGGCCGCAACGGTATGGATCGCAGCGGAGCCGGATGATGACGGTCCCGGAGGATCTATCCGATGCGCGAGACCGCTTCCTGCCGTTATAAGGGTGATTTGCTCACTGCCAACGAAATGCGCCGACGGCCGGCCGGGAAACGCGTCGCTATGTTGAACCCATCGATACGACCTGACTGTATGGGACCGAGGCGGTTCCGAACTGTAATTGCACAGCCTGGTTCACCTGCTCTGCGCCGGTGACGGTGGCGACGGACTGGAACGACAAAGCGGTGCCTCCCGACGTCACCGAAACGGTATAGCTGCCGTCCGGTAGCTGTCTTCCATTGCTGTCCGTGCCGTTCCACTGCCAGGTATTCGTACCCGCTGTGGCGTTGACGCTTTGCGACTGGACCATGATGCCACTGGGGTTCGTTACGGTGATCTGTACCGGTTCCGCGCTGGCCGTCTGGAAATCGACCTGGGCGGAACCGTTCTGCAGCGGCAGCGTTCCCCCGGTAAACGCCACCTGCTGTCCGACCAAGCCGGATGCCTGGGTAAGCTGCTGCGTCTGGTTGACCGACAAGATCGAACTGAGCGTCGAGTTGGCGGTAATCTGTTCGGCCACCCCGGTGAACTCCACCAATTGGCTGGTGAACTGACTGGTATCCATCGGTGAGGTTGGATCCTGATTCTGCAACTGGGTGGTCAGCAAGGACAGGAAGTCGTTAAAGTTGCCGGCCAGCGAGGCCAACGGGTCCGAAGCGCTGGTCCCGCTGTTGCTTACGTTGGCACTCGTGGCGGAGGTGGCTGCTATGCTCATGAGTGGCTCCAGATTAAAGAGTGTTTGACGGGCGGCTTTCGTTGCGCATCGGTTATCATGCGGTGAGGTCGATGCCGCCGCGTGCGACGGTGGCGGTGGCGGTGGCGGACGGGATCGCGCTCGATTCCACGGGATAGGATTTCGAGCCCTGCGCCGGCCGGTATTCGCCGCGCTGGTCGCCGGGACCGGCCCAGCCTTGCATCGCGCCCCCGCCGCCTTCCCAGGAAAACGAGAGATTATGCCCACCCTGTCCGACACCCGCCTGGTCGAGCGCGCGCGTCAGTTCCCCCTGGTCGTGCCGCAGGATATTCAGGGTGCCGAGTTGTTCCGCCGCGACATGGATGGACGTGGTGCCATCGGTCGCGCGTTCCACCGTGATGTGAACCTGCCCCAGTTGCTCGGGCGTAATCGAAAGCGACAGCCGTCCCCCTGCGCCACCGCCGTGCGCCAGGGAAACCACGGCAGGAGTGACCTGACTGACCACCGAAGGGGGAACGCCGCCTGCGGCCGGCAGCGGCCGCGCGGCACTTGCCCCGCTCACCTGCATCGTTTGTGGATCGCCCGGATGTGCCGCTGCCGCCAGAGGGTCAACCGCCAGAGGGCCAGCCGCCAGAGGGTCAGCCACACGCTGATCGACACCCAACCGGACGGCGCTGGCATCCTGCCCTTGCGCGGACGCCACCTCACGCGCGTCGGGGTGCGCCGCCGGAGCGGCCGCGCTCGCAAGCAAGCCGGCGCCAACCGCCCCGGCATCCGTCAACGGACCACGCGCGTCCGTGACCGCGGCAACGGCATTCGGATCGACGGCGTCGAGCGGCGGCTGATCGGCGGGCGACGCCCCATCGACGGCGGTCGGCAGATCGGTGCCCGCCTGGCTGGAACCTGGGGAAACGGCGATCCGGTCAACCGCGAGCCCGGTGGTCCGCTGAATCGTGTCGACCAGCATGGACAGGGTGGGTGCGGTGCTTCCCGCGGCTTGTTGCCCT
The DNA here is from genome assembly GCA_036263955.1 of Rhodopila sp. Lineage (GTDB taxonomy): Bacteria > Pseudomonadota > Alphaproteobacteria > Acetobacterales > Acetobacteraceae > Rhodopila. The sequence continues at coordinate 23,309 of DATARX010000262.1, read as the reverse complement.
GTCGCGGCCGATCCGCCGTTCCGGCCGGCTGCCGATGCGGTCGGCGCACCGGATGCCGCCGCCGGAACATTCGCCACGGCGGCCTGGACAGCCGCCGCTGCGGACGCACCAGCCGACGCTCTGCCCCCATCGGAGGGGACGGGCGTGCGGGCGGCCGCCGCCGAGTTCGCCCCCATCGCCATCATCATCGCCGGCTGCAACATCTCTGGCAGCAGGGATTGCGTTGCCGACGCCATGTCGGAAGGACGGATCGCGGCGAGGCCAGGCTTGGCCGTGGCATCAGCAGCGGCGCCAGCATCATCGGCGCCCGCCGCCGAGGCTGGCGTCGACCCATCGCGTCCCGTGGCCGGCCCCGTGGCTGAGCCAGCGGGCGCCGGCGGCTCAGCGCTGGTTTCGACCACAAGGATGCCCGGCGCTGCGGGCTGGCTCGCCTCAGCCTGCGCGATGGCGGCGGCAGTCGCATCGGGCGTGGCCGCCGTGGTCGTGGCGACGGCTCCGCTGGAAGCCCTGGGGACGTCGGACGCTGATTTCGTCTGCGACGACGCCTCCGGCGCGTCCTTGACGTTCGGCCTGGTCGTCCCGCCCGCGAGACGAATACCGGCCCACCCGGTTACCATTTCAGCCTGTGAAAAAGGCGCCGCTGCCGGCGCGGCCGGGTCTGGCGCGACCGCCGCCGGCTGTGGCTTGGGCATCGCCGCCTGCGGGCCGCCTGCCGGGACGGGTGATCCCTTGCCCGTTCCGCTGGCCAGAGGCAGCGCCTGCTGCGCCGCTTCCAACACATCGCCAAAACCCGATGGTGCCTGGGACGCCGGCCCGGACGAGGATTGAACGGGCGCGAATCGTATCGGTACCGAGGCGGCCGATAATGTCTTCAGCATGATCGATTTGACCGATGACAAGTGAATAGCTGGCCTAGGTGTGGTTCCATCCCGCCAGCAGCGGCCCGCGTTTGGGCGGCCGGCATTGCGGCAACCGGCATTGGGGCACCGACGTGTCCCCCGGTATCATCCTGGAGCAGATCCAAACCGAGCTTCATACCGAACATATAGCCGCCCGGGATTTTTTGCATTCTTGATGGCGTGGTCCCGGTGGCGCGATCGGCTTGCCGCGGGCGACGCAGACCGGAACGACCACCGCGGGGAAAATAACGGTCCCAAGCACAGGTCAGTATCGATGTGGGTAGAATTTGCCGCCGCATGACAATTCATGCCGGGGCAAGGAAAATACCGCCACATCTCGGCACAACGAAGTTTTGTATCAAATGATCGCATCGCGGGAATATTTTGCATCTGAGGTGGCGCGCATCGCCTCCATCATTATTTTTCCAATCAGGCAAAGGGGGTCCCATGTCAGTTCTAGGTGCTTTGGATGCTGGTGTAAGCGGGATGGACGCGCAGGCTGCCGCTCTGTCCGCGATCAGTAACAATGTCGCAAACAGCCAGACGGTCGGCTATAAGGAGACCGATACATCATTCGTTGACTACGTCACACAATCCACAGCCACGTCGCAGGCCCCTGGCTCTGTGGTTGCACTGCCACAGTACATGAACTCGCTGGCGGGCACCCCCACACAGGTCAGCAATCCAACGTCGCTCGCCGTGTCGGGGGCTGGATTTTTCCCGGTCCAGCTTCCGGTCGGCACCACCGGTGCCGGCGCGGCCACTTTCAGCCCGGAACAGTACTATACGCAGGCCGGCGATTTCTCGCTGAACAATGCGGGATACCTGCAGAATTCCGAAGGCTACGTGCTGGACGGCTTTCCCGCAGCGAACGCGGCGGGGACCGCTTTCAACACCAATACGCTCCAGCCGATCCAGGTCAGCGAAGCGCCGTCACCCCCGGTGGCGACCTCGACCGTCTCGGTCAGCGGCAACCTTGGGGCGACGCCGCCGGCCGGCACGACAAGTTATTCCTCCACGGTACAGATCTATGACCCGGCCGGCAACCAGCAGAACCTGAGCCTGAACTGGTCGCAGGTCACGGCAGCCGGGCCGGTCAGCGCGACCAATCCCATCACTGCCGCCAACCCGGCCATACCGAACGAGTGGGCGCTGACCGCCACATCCGGCGCATCAACGACCGGCCCGATGATCGTCACGTTCGGCAGCACCCCGGCCACGGCCGGCACCATCACCGGCATCACCGGTCCGGCGGGGACCGTTCCGACAGCGCAGGCGTCCGGCGATGCGGCAACGGTCAATCTGACGCTGCCGTTCGGCACCGGCACGCAGAACATCGCGCTCAATCTGGGGCAGTTTGGCTCGACGAATGGAATCACCCAGTTCGCTGGCACCACCTACGCGCAATCCTCGGCCCCGGTCCAGAACGGCTCGCCGCAGGGAAACTACGCTGGCGTAACAGTCCAATCCTCGGGCGCGGTCGTGATCAACTACACGAACGGAGCCACCCAGACGATCGCCCAAGTTCCACTGGCGAACTTCGCCGACCCGAACGCCCTGCAGCAGCAAAGCGGCCAGGCCTTCACCGCAACAACGGCCAGCGGGGTAGCGAACGTCGTTACCGCCGGAACCGGTGGCACCGGCACCCTGGTCGCGGGTTCGGTGGAAGGCTCCAACGTCGACATCGCGACGCAGTTCACCCAGATGATCGTTGCGCAACAGGCCTATACCGCCAACTCCAAGGTCATCACCACGGCCAATTCGATGTTGCAGGTCGCGGTAAACATGATTCAAGGCTGACGTCTCCCCGTATCCGCCCACCCCTGATTCCGATGGGCCTTAGGTCCCTTCGAACGGAATTGCGCCAAAATGGCGCGGAACCGGAACAAATACCATGAGCGGCTCCCTCAGTTCGATCATCAGCAACGCGCAGAGCGGCCTGACCGCAACCAAAGCTGGCATCGCGGTCATCAGCAACAACGTCGCCAATGCCGGCGTCACAAGCTACAGCCTGGAATCGCAGGATGTATCCAGCTTCGATGTCGGCGGCCAGACGTTCGGCGTGCAAACCGGCGTTGTCTCCCGCTCGGTCAACGCCGCGCTAGAGGCCAGCGCCTGGGCGGCAGCCAGCAGCGTGGCTGGGTTGAGCGTTCAGTCCCAGGTGCTGACGGCAATCAACAATACCCAAGGGACACCAGGCGACGGCACCAGCCTGGCCGACGTCGTGACCGCGCTACAGTCAGCCTTCACGAACTTGCAGGCGCAACCATCGTCCCAGACCGGGCAATCGGCGGTGGTCGCGGCGGCCAACACCCTCGCCAGCACCATCAACAACACCGCCGACACGATAACGGCGCAGCGCAACGATGTTCAGAGCCAGATCGTATCGGAGGTAAGCACCCTGAACGCCGCACTGGCCACGGTGAATTCGACGACACAACAAATCATCAGTGCCACCGGTTCGGGCAACAGCACCGCCGCGCTGGAGGATCAGCGCGACTCCGCCTTGCAGACGCTGTCGAGCACGATGAACCTGCAATACACAGAGCAGCCGAACGGCAACATCAGCCTGTCGACCCCGGGCGGGCTTGCGATTCCGCTGGACAGTACCTTCTCGACACAATCGGCGGTGTTGTCTCCTGGTTCCACCTACACGCCCGGCGGCTCCTCGGTTCCGCCCATCCTGCTGCAATCCTCCAACCCCGACATTCCGCCCGTCGACGTGACCGAACAGATATCGGGCGGCTCGCTGGGGTCGCTGATCCAGCTGCGCGACACCACCCTGCCGGCTTACACGACCAGCCTGGACACCTTTTCCGCCAATCTTGCGAATCAGTTCAGCGCGCAGGGCCTGCAACTGTTCACCGACGGCAGCGGGAATACGCCATTGACCAGCTACGCCGGGCTGTCATCGGCGATCGAGGTCAACCCGGCCGTGACCGCCACGCCGTCATTGGTTCGCGATGGAACGTCCGGTTCGGCGAACCCTGGCGGTGCCGCCGGCTTCACCGGCGTGATCGACAATGTGCTGAATACCACCTTCGGCAGCACGGGCACGACACCCAGCCTGGAGACACAGGCACAGAATTTCGTATCGCAGCAATCGGCGGACACCGAACAAGTTGGCACCAACCTGACCAACGCGACAGCGTACCAGACCACGGTGGGGACCGCGCTATCGAACGGATCCGGCGTCAACGTCGACCAGCAGATGGGCCTGATGATCCAATTGCAGAACGCTTACCAGGCAAACGCCCAGGTGATCACGACAGCCGCTCAGATGTTCACTGCACTCACCGAAATCTTTGTCCAGGCCGTCGGGTAGCGACAATAGGATCCGAACGAAAATGTCCACTCTGGTCCTTGAGCTCAAAGCCAATGATATGCTGATTATCAACGGAGCGCCAATGAGAGTCCGCAACAAAACCTCTATCGAGTTGAATGGAACTGCGCGCTTCCTGTTCGGCAAACAGATCATGCCGCCGGGCGGCGACACCACCCCGGCGCGCCGGATCTACTATGCGATCCAGACCGCTTACATCGGCAACGACAGCGAGCGGCCGGACGCCCGCGTCGCGGCGCGAACATTCTGCGCCGACTTCGCCAGCCATACCACAAGCCGCCAGGTGGTGCAGATTTTGAACGATGCCATGCGTGCGGTGGACGAAGACCGTTGCTACGACGCATTGAAGCTGATTCGCCGGATCATTCTGCATGAGGATGCCGTGCTGAAGGGCGCGCCGGCCCCAACCAGCCGGGAGGCAGCATAATGAGCGGCGCGATCGGCTTTTCCTCATACGGCTCGCTGGATCAGATACTGGCGTCGACCAGTTCCCTGCGCAACCAGTACACCACACTGGAGGAACAAACCGCCACCGGCCTGGTGTCACAAAACTATGCGGGACTGGCATCCGTGTCGTCGCAGGTGATGGACCTGACGGCGGCGATAAACCAGGGCACGGCCTACACACAATCGATCACGCAGGCCCAGGGCAAGGCTTCGTCCATGCAGGATGTACTGTCCCAGATCGGCACCATTGTCAGCAATATGTCCGCAAGCGCCGTCGCCGTATCCGCCAGCACGCCCGGCAGCACCGTGACCGCCATGGCCCAGCAGGCAACCGACGACCTGTCGCAAATCGCCTCATTGCTGAACACAACCTATGCCGGCGATTACATTTTTTCTGGGGCCGACACGGCCAATCCGCCGATACCGTCGCCTGACAGCATCACCAGTTCGGGGATGTTCACCCAGATCGGCGCGCAGGTGAGTGCGCTCGCGACGGTTCCGACCACACCGCCTGTCGCGACGGTGATCGCCAACACGGTGTCGATCGCGGCCAGCACGGCCGCCGGAACGACTATCTTTTCCAGCTACCTGACCGGAGCGGGAGCGACCTCGGGCAGCACCGCGCCGGTGCAGGTTCAGATCGGGCCGTCCCAGTCGGTCACGCTGGACCTGCCCGCCAACCAGAATGTCGGTGCGGTATCGGATCCGTCCATTAGCGGTACGGGTGACGCGATCAGCGACATCATGCGTAGTCTTGCGGTGGTCGCCAACAGCACGAGCGGCATGGTTTCCAATCCGGATTTTTCGACGCTGATGCAGAACGTGTCCCAGACGCTGACCTCCGCCGGGACCACGTTGTCGCAAGAGAGCGGTTACATCGGCATCTCCCAGGATGCCATGACCGCGGCGGCCAATTCACAATCCTCGATGCAAACCGTGCTTCAGACCCAGCTCACCGGTCTGACCGACGTCGATATGCCCACCGCGATCTCAAACCTGCAGGCGGTCAGCAACCAGTTGCAAACCAGTTACACGTTACTGGGAGAAGTCAGCAGCCTGAACCTGGCAAAGTACCTCTAGTGCCGCCGGACACCGCCTTCGATAAAGACGGCTTCTACCAGCGTCTGCCGGCTGACCAGACGCTGGACGACGACGCCTGGCCGGATCATGTGTCGCTCGATCCGTCAGATTGGTCGGCGCTGCGGACGCTGGGGCATCGGATGCTTGACGACGTCTTCGACGACCTCGCCGGCCTCCAAGAGGAACCGGTCTGGCGCCCGATGCCCGACGCGGTGCGCGCGTCGTGGGATGAAGCCCTGCCGCGGGCCGCGATGTCTGCGGAGGACGTGTATACCCTCTATCGGCAGCACGTCGCTCCGTACGGCGTCGGCAACCGGCACCCGAAGTTCCTAGGCTGGGTCCACGGCGGCGGGACCGCCGTTGGCATGCTGGCGGAATTGCTTGCGGCGGGACTGAACGCCAACTGCGGCGGCCGTGACCACGCCCCAATCGCGTGCGAGCGCCAGGTCATCCGTTGGGCATCCGAAATGCTCGGTTTACCTCCGAACTCATCCGGCCTTGTGTTGAGCGGCACCTCGATGGCGAATTTCGTCGCCGTCATCGTGGCGCGCACGGCGGCGCTTGGTGCCGGCGTCCGGCGCGATGGGATCGCCAGCGCACCATTGACCGGATACACGTCGGCCGGGGCGCATATGTGCGTCGCCCGAGCCTTCGACATGGCCGGGCTGGGCGCGGGGGCGTTGCGCCTGATCCCATGCAACGCAAGCAACACCATGAGCCTGCCGCATTTGCGCGCCGCGATTGCCGCCGACCGCGCGGCCGGCTTCCGGCCGTTCGTCGTCGTCGGCACCGCTGGAAGTGTCGACACCGGCGCAATAGACGATCTCACCGCGATCGCCGATCTCTGCACCGTGGAGCGGCTGTGGTTTCACGTCGATGCGGCATTCGGTGCGATCGCAATGCTGTCGCCCAAACTACGCGGTCTGTTCGCAGGCATGGAACGAGCCGATTCCGTCGCCTTCGATTTTCATAAATGGGCACAGGTTCCCTACGATGCGGGATGCATCGTCGTGCGCGATTCCGCCGCGCATCGTGCAGCTTTTGCCCGCGAAGTCGCGTACCTGCGGCGCGAGGCACGCGGCCTCGCGGCGGGGGAACCGTGGCCGGTCGATCTAGGGCCGGAGCTCTCGCGTGGCTTCCGTTCGCTCAAGGTCTGGATGACGCTGAAAACCTATGGCGCCGATCAGATCGGACAGGTCACAGAGCAAAGTTGCAACCTTGCCCGCTCGTTTGCGACGGCGATCGATATCGAACCGTTGCTGGAATTGTCAGCACCGGTGCCGCTCAACGTCGTATGTTTCCGATACTGGCCGGGAGATCATGCAATGCAGACAGCGATCGCGGCCGACCTGCAGGAAAGTGGCGCCGCTGTTTTGTCGACGACAACCATCCGGGGTGGAACGGTGCTGCGCGCCGCCTTCGTCAATCATCGCACCAGCCAGGACGACGTCGATGCGGTCGTCCGCGCTGTCGTTGCCGCGGGACTTGATCGAACAGTCCGATCTGCCATCGTGGCGGAGCCCCGTGCCGATAATCTATGAAGAAGGGGACTGCGTGGATTCATTAGTCTATTCGGTACTGGGCCCCAGGAATGCCCATGCCGCGCCTTCCGATCCTCGTCTGCGGCGTGCCTTGGACTGTGGAGCCCGCGAGGACTGGGTGGCGGCGCGGGACATTCTGCACCAGGCAGCGACGGTGCCGTCCTGCAAACGAGCGGCGCAGTTCATGCTTTGGGAAGTTTACCAGATCCTCGGAGATCCCGAGGCGGCGATTGCCAATCTGCTCGCCGCCCTGCGGGACGATCCGGTCACCGTGCGCGCCTGCGCTGCCCCGGTTCGTCGGGTTCTGGTTCTTGCCGTGCCCGGCGACTTCCAGGCAAACCTGCCGCTGGATGCGCTGCTGGGTGCGCCCGATACCGAACTTCATACATTGTGGCTGGTCGATCCCGAAGTCGCGCTGAAAGATCCTTTTGCGGTGTTCGGTGACAGCCGACCGCAATTTGACTGCATATTCATTGCCATTGCCGAAGACTCCCGTCATCGCCGCGCGCTGGAGGCTGCTGATCGCGTCGCCGAAGCGCTGAACATGCCGGTTATCAACCAAGGCCGTCGGATCGCCGCCGTCTCACGCCATGGCGCTGCTCAGCTGATGCGCGGTTTGCCCGACACCGTCGTCCCCAATCAAACGCTCGTCGGGCGCGGATCGCTGGCCGAGGCCGCCAGCTTGGAATTCCCGTTGATCATACGTCCAGCGCGCTCCCACGCCGGGAAGGATCTGGCGCGCATCGATGATGCCGGGATCTTAGGAAACTATCTGGACCGCGTGACGGAAGAGAGGTTTTACATAGCGCCGTTTGCTGATTATCAAAGCGATGACGGTCTTTGGCGCAAATATCGAATCATCTTCGTCGATGGCTGCCCTTGGCCGTATCATCTGGCCATCCACAGCGATTGGGCCATCTGGTACTATAACGCACGAATGGACCTCGATCCGTGGAAGCGGCGGGAAGAAGCGCGTTTCGTGCAGGATATTCGGCAGGTCTTCCCGGGACGGGCGATGGGCGCGCTGCACGCCCTCGCCGCGAGGGTTGGCCTTGACTATTTCGGGATTGATTGCGGTCTCATGCGGGACGGTCGCCTTGTGGTTTTCGAGATCGAGACCGGCATGATCGTGCATGACTGGGACACGCCGGAAATCTATCCCTATAAAAGAGAGTGCACCCGGGCCATCCGCGAGGCGGCCGAGCGGATGATCGATTCAAGAATTGAATCCCGACGTCCTGTTGTCGCCCGAAGCGGACTAGGCTTGGCCACGGCCGCTGCCGCGATACAGGCGCCAATCTGACAGGTTCGACACGGCCGAGTCGGGTCGGCCGGTCGCAAGATGGGATCAGGCCGTTTCCCGTAACGGGTTCGCTCATTGCTGTCGGGAGACGTACCATTTCGCTCCGCCGGGCCTGGAAGCACCGGACCGCGGCGCAATCGGCCTGGCAGAATCGTCACACCCAAGAGGATTTGCCCCAAGCGGCATTTGCAACGAAACGCGCACCGCACGATTCGATCAAAAAAACAACTCGAAAATTCAGACGCTAATTCAAAAACCGCAGTGCGGAGCGTAACCTGTTACCGGCACGCGACAAACCGAGCGGGATCAACCCCAGCCGGCGAGGAAAAATCGCGGCTGCAAGGTGATTCTATAAAGAGACCAGGCGAATTTTTGCGTCTACCAACGCGTGTTTAGCACGAATCCGACGGGCGAGACAAAAATCCCGGGTGTTGGTCGAAAGAAATTCCAAAAATCGGTACCGTTGCAGGTTTTATGGCGATGGAATGCGCGCGGCCTAAAATTTCCCGCCGTAGGCCATTGTCACGAATAGTTGCTTTCGAAATCAGGATGACATAGATTTTCCGTAGTAGCCCTTGTGGCGAAGCGGCCCCCTTCCTACTCGACCCCCGATCCCTTCGCACGGGAGACTGCAGCACAATCCAACGATCGGACCTTGGGTTTCAGCACGGTTGACAAAAGATATCTGTTGATCTGGACGGGTAAGAAACACCGTTTCGGAGTTCAATCGATCATGAAATGTTTATAGTGAAACAATGTGGGGATTAGTAATGCGTTCGCCACCGCGCCCTGGGGTCCAGCCCTTGCTTCGAAAGGCCCTCTCAAACTCCAGAATTCTCAGCCCGCAGCGGGAGCGGGAGCTTCTGATGCGCTATCACGCCGACCGGGACAAGGCGGCAATGGATGAGCTTGTCCGCTCTCATATGCCAATGATATTCCGTGTCGCCAGCGGAAGCGCACGCAATCCGGGCGTGGACATCAACGATCTCGTGCAAACCGCGACAGAAGGCCTGCTGATCGCTATCAATCGGTGGTCATTCGAAAAGTCCGATGCCAGTGGCGCGCGCTACGCGAACGAACTGGCGCAACAGGCAGCGGAAGAAAGCGACGCGGCTGGTGCGCAACCGAGGGAGCCGGCGCCCGAGGAGGTTCGTTCCTCCAGGTTAGCAACGTATGCCATGTGGTGGATGCGGATCCTGCTGACCGACAGCGTCATCGAGAGCCGCGGCATGATCGTGCGGGCAAAGAATCCCAAAGTGCGCAAAGCTCTTTTCAGCCTGCCCCTCGCGATCAAGAAACTCGATATCCACCTGCCGCTCACCGCATCCGACATCGGCCGCATCGCTGATTTTCTCGGCATCGCCGAACGCGAAATCGAGGAAGCATTGGTCCACGCCGCCGGCGACGTGATGCTGGACGAACCGATCGGCGATGGCAGCATGCTGCGAGGCGAAGTCGTTCCCGACGAACGCGCCGAGGGAGAGGATGGTATCCTGGGCCGGCTCGCTTCGACACATCGCTGGAATGCAGTGTGTGAAGCGTTGATGGAACTGCCGTCGCGCGACCGCCTCATCCTGGTGACCCGCTATCTTCTAAGTCCGAAATGGAAGCTCGACCGCTTGTCGGACATGCTGCAGATGTCACGCGAGCGAATCCGTCAGATCGGCGTCGACGGGCTGGACCAGATTCGGCGGAACATCGAGACGGCCAGCGCGCCGCGCGATCGGCGACGGCCCGGACGTCGCGATGTTCCGGCCGCCTTGATACCCTTGTTGCGAGATCCGGCCAATGTGGGTCTACACGGCCAAGCGCCGGTTCGCCAGTCGGCGGAGATGGAAGTCGCGGCCCTGGTTGACGCCATCGAACGTGCCTCGGCAACGTCCGATCCCGAAATCATGGCGACGTTTCTTCGGGATCAGCAGCTTGCGATCGGACCGACACGCATTACCCGTCGCGGCCGGCCGGCGGCGATCAACGCGAGGCAAAGCGTTGCGACGTAGACGGCCTGTGGCCGTTGCTTCCAAGCGCCATGGGCGCGGTCCACCGAGGGTCGCCCCGGGGCATGAAGTACCTGAGGTGTTACCGGTCCGGGCCCGAGAGCAAGCATCCCGACAGAAAAGCACAGGCCTTTTCTAGCGCGACGCCCGCCGGACTGGAATCGTTTTGCTGATCAAGCAACGTCTGGTGCGCATTTCGCAGAATGTCCATGACGGGCGGGACCAGTTTCACCGGCATCGCCGTTGCCCACGTCGTGAAGTCTTCCTGAAACCGTGCCATCGCGTGCTCGATGCCCTGCGCGGCGGGATCGTCCAACTCCATCGGGTCGCCGCTCGCAAAACCGCTCAGGACCAGCGGGTCCGGCGGGACCAGGCCGTGCCGGCGAAACGCGCGGTTCAGCTGGCCGCGCGCCAGGAGCAGGATCTCCGCCGCCGCCGGATCGACCAGAATCGGTCTCAAATCGATTCGGTTTATCATGCGCGTCGTTCTATCCCATCCCGTTGGCGATGTCAGGCGAACGCCGGCCGCGGCCGGTCCGACTGCCATGCGCGCCTCCGGGCTCGGACCGGAGGTCGAGGCGGCGGGATCCGCCGTCTCCGCGCGGCCATCCTGACCCGCCCGCGGGCGCGAAACGTCGGTCAAACGACGTGAGGCGGCTGGCCCAGGACGGGGCTTCGATCGTGTGCGATGCAGGCTGCCAGCAGGGGGTTCCATTAGATGCTCCGGCGGGTCGGCACGACGATCCGCAATGAGAGTACGCACCTCGGTAACGGAGTGACGCCCGACGGAGCGATGGCTGTCCCGTTACATATCTCGCTCGCCATACAATTTGCAACGTTATCACGCTTGCATTTCCGCCAGATCGCGCCCCGACAGGGCCAGAGAACAAAACCCGTCCCATGCCAACCGGCGGGCGCTGCGCTCATCGGCCGGTCACGCGGATGCAGCGTCGAAGTACTTGCGGAAATACACCCTGCTGTACCCCGGCGGAAAACCAGCCAGCGTACCAAATGGGGTGAACCCAAGTTTCGTGTAGAACGCGGGTGCCTGAAAGTCGAACGTATCAACATACGCCCCGACACAGCCTCTGTCACGGGCGTCCCGTTCCGCCAGCGCCATCAAGGCGGTGCCGACACCAAGCCCTCGCAACGGTTCGGGGACGAACAGCATTTCCACCCGAAGCCAACAAAACAGCGTCGCACCCCAGAAGCCGCCCGCGACAGAGCCGGCGTCGTCGCGGATCGGGATGACAAGCAACCGCGGACGCGCCGGGCCGATCAAAGACCGCGAACTTTCCTCAAGCGCCTGGAAGATCGCCTGGAATGTGCCTGGCTCCGGCGAATCGGACGGGACCAGCCCGAATGGCGTATCGGTCACGGTATCCTCATCGCCATGATCGCTGCCGATACCCAATCACGGCCGTTGCCCATCGGCCAGCGCGGCCGCCCGCGCCAGCATTTCGGCAAAGGCCGACTTGATGCGACGGACATGCGGGTTCTTATAGGCAAAATCGCCCGTGTCGGCGTGCACCAGCATCGTCGCATTGGCCTCGAAGACCACAAGATTCCCGACGCGGTCCAGCGCACAGTCAACCCCAAAGAAATCAAGCGACATGGCATCCCGGATCGCATGCAAAGCGGCGAAATGCCGCGGCGCGAACACCGCCTCGGGCGCTTGAAGAAAGGCTGCCTCCTCACGCCGCATCCACGCCTGGTTTGCCATGTCGGTGCTGAAATGGTGCACCTTCCAGTCCGCGCCGATGGCAAGGTGATAGGGTAGGATCGCCTCCCCCAGCACGAAGAAGCGGTATTTGCGGAAATAGCCGTCATCGGAACGATAGTCGATATAGTCCAGCAGGAAATAATCGGCGTTCGAATCCTTGGCGACCAGCCGTTGCAGTGCGTCCTCGGTTTCGATCCGTTCGAAATCATCGCCCCCGTGGCGGCCGGCCAGCCGCACCAGGAACGGCACCGCTCCCTGGTAGCGCGTGAAAAACCCGGGTGCCAGCAACGCCGCCCCGGCATGACGTTCCACCCTGGCGACGCGGCATGACGGAATGCCCGACAAACGTCCGGCGATCGCCTCGCGATCCGTCGCATAGATATGCCGCGGGTGATTGATCACAGGCTTTCCCAGGCTGTCGATCAGTCGCTCCGCGACCGGCAGCATCGCGTTGTCCTGATCGACGTCGGAAACCAGATTGACCACGACGTCGGCGTGCGACGCCAGGAACGCGGCGTCGTATTCCTGATCCGGCAGCAGCAGCAGAATTTGTGATTCGAAGGTTGTCCGGTCGATGAGATATTCGTACGGCGTATTGTAGCTGCCCGGTGCCAGCACCAGAAGCGCCCTGCAATCGGGCCGCGGCGTTGCCGCACGATGTTTCGCCAGCGGCTCAAGCCGCAGCGCGGCGCGAAATTGCTTCAGCGCGTCGGCCCCTTGCCCGAGCGTCACAAGCGCATTGCCCAGCGAGACATGCGCGAGATACGAAAGGTTGTGGCCGCCGTCGCGTTCGAGCGACTGGGTAAAATGCACCACGCCTTCCGCTGTTTTTCCGATTTCGACCAGCACCTGGCCCAGTCGCAGATGCGCCAGCGCCGAATTCGGTTCCAGCGCCAGGTAGCGACGGTACGACAGCAGCGCGTGATCCGGGCGGTGCAACACCCGGTACGCGTTGCCTAGGGCGCAATGAACCCCAACGTGATCGGGCGTGACCGCCAGCAGCCGTTCGAACAACGCGATCGCCTCGGCCGGTTCCTCCCGTTCGCGGTAGAGCAGGGTGCCAAGGTCGAACAGGATGCTCGTTAGCGACGACTCCCCCGGGGATGCCAGATCCAACGCCCGGCGAAACGCCGCCTCGGCCGTGTCGAAATAACCCTTTGCCTCCGCCAGGCGACCGGCCAGCCAATGCGTCTCCGCCTCATCGTGCCGCAACGCCAACGCGCACTCGATCGCCACCGCGGCGGCATCCCATTGTTGCGTTTCCAGATGTGCGCGGCCCAGCGCGCGATGCACCGACGAATCGGTCGGCCGGATCGCCGCCAGCCGCCGCAACGGTTCGATCGCATCGGCCGAGCGCCGCACCGACAGCAGCAGTTGGCCAAGCGCCAGCAGCGCCTCATGATTGTCCGGATCGCGCGCCAGCACCCGGCGATACCATTCGATGGCGGCCTCAGTCCGGTCCAGCGCGCCCTCGATCGTGCCAAGGGCTTGCATCCAGCCGGTATGATCGGGACGCAGCCTCAGTGCGGTCTCATAATCGGTGGCCGCGCCGGCAAGGTCGCCCTGCTGGACGAGAATCGCACCGAGACGCGCGCTGAGTTCCGGCATGTCGGGGTCAAGTTCCAGCCCGCGCCGATAGTTGGCAACGGTTTCATCGCTGCAGCCAACGGCGGCGAGTGCATTGCCCAGATTGTGGTACAACGTTGCGTGCTGTGCTGCAGGCTCACCGAACGTCTGCAGGACGTGGGCGGCGCGGCGCAGCCATGCCACCGCCTGGTCATGATGCCCTCTGGCGATGGCAATGGCGCCAAGCAGTTGCAACGCGTTGAGATTGTCTTCTTCTTGCTCGAGTATTTGTCGATACAGTTCCTCGGCCTGATCGAGGCGGCCGGCGCCATGATGCGCAAAAGCGTCTTCCAGCAGGGCGTCGCCCGACATTCGTTTTGTGTCCCGATGTGGATTTTCCAACTTTTCCATATAGGGGCAGCGGGAAAATCACCACGATCGCACCGGTGCGGAAACCGAACGCCCGTGTGCTGATCTGGTTTTGCACGCGCATTATTTGGCGGCGCCTGCCTGCAGGTAGGTTCGCCAGATATTGCGATAGACTGCCTCCAGGTGGCGCGCGAAACGGTCGGCCCGACACAGCGAAGAGTCGGCGACGGTATCGCGTAAACCGGCCCGCAGCGTCATCAATCCAGGCCGATGGGTCGCCATCCGCTGCGCCAGGGCGACATACGCATCCGGGCTGGCGACCGCCCATTCGGGGAACCCGGCCGCACCCAACAGGCTGGCACCCTGCCGGCCTGGCCAGGTCTCGCCGACCAGGCTGATCACCGGCACACCCATCCACAGCGCCTGGGCCGTGGTGGCGCCACCGGCGAAGGGGAATGGGTCGAGCGCGATGTCTACGCGGCCGTACGCCTCGAACATTTCCGCCATCGGACTGGCGGGTTCGAAAACAATCCGTTCGGCTGAAATGCCAGAAGCAGAAAAGGCTTGGGTGATCTCACGCCGGATCATTTTGTCCGCATACTGGGCCGCTTTCAGGAACAGGCGGGAGCGTGGCACGGCATGCAGGACGCGTGACCACAATGCCAGCACACCGGCATTGAGCTTGGCACGAGCGTTGAAGCATCCAAACGTGATCGGCCCATCCCGCCCGGCCGGAAGCGGCGCCACCGGCCCTGCCTCGACCGGGGGGGAGAAGCATAGGTAGGAATCCGGCAGGCGAACCACGCGTTCGGTGAACGTCGGCTCGTCTTCGGGGGGCAATACGTGACGGTCCGCAATCACGAAATCCATCGATCCCAGGCCGGTGGTTCCGAAATAGCCCAGCCAGGCGGCCTGCACCGGCGCCGCCCGGTGGGCGAACACGCCGAGGCGGTTGCTGTTGGTGTGCCCTGCCAGGTCCACCAGGATGTCGATACCGTCCGATCGTATCGCCTGAACTGCCTGCGCGTCATCCAGGCCGACGATCGGCCGCCAGTGGTCGACATCCTGTTTCAGGCGTGCGGTCATTGCATCCTCGACGTCGGTGCTGCTGTAGCAGGTCACCACGGCCTCGGACCTGTCGCGCGCGGCCAGCACGTTCTGCAGGAAGTAGCCGACGGGATGGCTGCGGAAATCGCCGGAGACATAGCCGATCCGCAGCTTCCGGTCCGGCGATCTGTCCAGACCGGGAAACGATACCGGCGACGGGGAAGCCGGAGCCAGTTGGCGGGCGGTGCAGCCGATATCGTGCATCGTCGCGCCCGGCAGATAATTCATCGCCAGGATGCGGCCCTGGCGGGCGCGCAGGTCGCCGGGACACAGCGAGATCGCGGCTTCGAAGCCGGCCAGCGCCCCCGGCGTGCGTCCCATGGCCAGCAGCAGGGCCGCTCGGGACAGAACGGCGGCGTAGCTGGCCGGATCGGCGCGGACGGCATCATTTAAGGCGGCCAGCGCCGGTTCGTACTGGCGGGCTTTCTCCAGGCAGACGCCCCGCATGTGCAGTGCGGCCGGGTCGCCGGGGCGCAGCCGCAGAGTCGCTCCGGCTGCCTTGGCGGCGCCGTCATAGTCGCCCAGCGCGGCCAGCGCGGCGCTGAGATAGGCATGGGCGACGGGATCCGCCGGCTGCAGGCGGGTTGCGGTGCGCAGCGCGGCGGCGGCTTCCCTGGCGCTTCGCAGGCCGAGCAAAATGACGCCCAGGCTGCTGTGAAACGCCGCCGTGCGCGGGGCGATGCCGATCGCCTGGCGGATCAGGGCCGCGGCTGTTTGATTGTCGCCGGACTGGTGTGCCACCAGGCCTAGTTGGTGCAGGGTGGCGGCGTGGCGCGGTTGCTGACGGAGAATGGCGCGGTAGCCGCATTCGGCCTCCTGCAGCCGGCCGGCGATCTGGTGTTCGAGGGCAGCGGCGACGTCCGTGCCGGTTTGCGTCATAGGGCCTGCCTGGGCGGATTGAGGATCCATGGGAATATAGCGACCGGGCGTAGAGTGGCGGTTCCTGATTGGCTTTGTGGGGCGGTATGATCGACGTGGCCGGCGCTGCGCGGTGCGGCACATGGCTGCTGTACGGCCTAGGCCGTCCCTGAGCCCCATCCGGTTTCTGGTCGAATATATCGCGCGTTCAGAATGAGATAGAGCCAGAGGCCGATCTTCTTCCGGACAAAAGATGGCTTAGGCCATCGCCCGCGGGCGTGCTTTTCGACGCGCGGCCTATATCCAAAATTATGCTTCATCGAGGGGCGCGGCGCTTTCAACAGGCGGCGGCCCGACCACGGTGAAGGTGTCCCGGGAAAAGCCCGAGTCCGCAAACGCGGGCGAAATAACCACAATATACGGAGACACATGTAATGGTTACGTCAGTTAACACCAACATCAACGCCATGGCGGCGATTCAGTCGCTCGACCAGATCAGCAACCAGATGACGACGACGCAGTCGGCCATCGAGTCCGGCCTGTCGGTCAGTTCCGCCGCCAGCAACCCCGCGGTGTTCACCATCGCGCAGGGGCTGCGCGCCAACGTCAACGCGTTGACCGCCGTCAGCGCCAACCTCACGACCGCCACGGCGACCGTTCAGGCCCAGACCCAGGGCGCGACCTCGATTTCCAACGCCCTGACGACCCTGCTGCAGACGGTCACCCAAGGCCAGGGCGAGACCGGCGCCGCGTTGGCCGCTACCAACGCGACCATCACCAACGCCCTGAGCAACATCGACGCGTTCGCCAACGCCTCGACCATCAACGGCACCAACCTGCTGGCGGCGCCCAGCACCTTCAGCGTTGTCAGCAACGTCGACGGCTCCACCACCAGTGTCTCGACCGCAACGGCCTCCACCGCCGCCGGCCTGGGCCTGACCGGCCTGAACATCAACACCGGTGGGATGACACTGACCACGAGCGGCACCGCACCAGCCGCCGGCGACTCAGTCACGTACACAAACAGCCAAGGCGATCAAACCGTCTTCCAGTTTGTCACCAGCGGGACTGCTCAATCTGCGACGACGTCCGCAGGTACGGTTGGATCGGACGGGAACACCTACAATTCCGTCACGACCGTGCAGGTGGCGATCGGTGCGACCACGAGCGATACGATGGGGTCACTGCTGTCTGCCATGCAGGCGAACGGAGTGGCCGCCTCGATCTCCAGCTCCGGCCAGATCACAGTCAGCGGTGGCGGCGTGACGGCAGCGGACGTAACGGCCGCGGCGGCGGCGGGTGTCACCACCGGTACGGCCAGCACCGCAACCGCTTCCCTCACCACCGCATCTTCCGGCACCTCCACCCTGACGGCCGCTGCGGTCGCCGGCAACGGCGCGTCCGCCATCGCAGCGGTGAACTCGGCTATCGCCCAGATCGGTGCCACCTTGTCGCAACTGGGCGCCACCACGATCCAGTTGCAAGGCCTGGAAGACTTCACCACCCAGCTGTCCGACTCGGTCACGACCGGCCTGGGCGCCATGGTGGACGCCAACCTGTCCGCCGAGAGCGCCCAGTTGTCTTCGCTGCAAACCAAGCAGTCGCTGGCGATCCAGTCGCTCACCCTGGCCAACCAGGGCCCGAGCTCGCTGCTGCAGCTGTTCCGCTAAAGTCTGCGACGGGGCGGCGGCATGACGCCGCCCATTAAGGCGCCTGCCCCCTTCATCCCGAAGGGGGCAGGTCCGGCCATTTCACAGCAGGAAAATCCTGATGAGCTATGCCGCTTATGCTAGCGCCCAGACCGCCATCGAGACCCCCCGTGACCTGGAAATCCGCGCGATTTCCCACATCACGCGCCAGATGATCGAAGCCAGCAGACCTGAGACCAATCCAATCGACCGGACCCGCGCGCTGAATGGCAATATCCGGCTGTGGTCGCTGCTGATGCAAGACCTGTCCAGTCCCGACAACGCGCTGCCCGATGCCATCAAGGCGCGCTACATCTCCCTGGGCCTGTTCGCGCGCCGCTCCAGCCTACGGGCGATCACCAACGGTTCGGACCTGGCCGCACTGATTCGCATCAACACCGACGTGCTGGAAGCGCTGGACCGCCAACGCCAAAGCCAGGCGGCGTAATCCCGGAGCCGTAACATGGGCGTTCTAAACGGCATCGACGACATCACCGGCTGGGCGCTGCTGCAGAAGAACAGCGCGGCGATCGAGAAATCGTACCTGGCCGGCACGTCCACCGCCAGCGACATCGCCTATTTCAAGTCGGTCGCGCCCACAATAACGACCCCTGACCAATTGCTGAGCAACTACCGCGCCCTGACGTTCGTCACGACGGCCTATGGCATGTCCGGCCAGCAGAACGAGACCGCGCTGCTGAAACAGCTGATGACGCAGAACCCGAACGCAACGGGGTCGCTGGCGCAGCAACTGGGCACGGTCAACTACCTGCAATTCGCCAGTGCGATGTCGAATTGGAATCCGCCGCCGTTCTCCACCCAGACGGGGATCAACAACGCGATCGCCGGCTTCCAGCAGAACTCGTTCGATGCCGCGGTCGGGCAGGACAATCCGGTGCTGCAGAATGCACTGTATTTCACCCAGAACGCACAGGGCGCGACGACGCTGACCCAACTGATGTCCAATCCGACCTTGCTGAGCGTGGTGACTGGCGCGCTTGGCATCCCGTCGGCGTTCGGCAACCTGAGCTACACCCAGCAGGTCGCGATGCTGACCCCGCTGGTGAACATGAGCCAGTTCTCGACCGCCGCCGGCGTGGCGTCGTTCGTCAACAAGTACGTCGACATGTCGGAGGTCGCGGCGTCCGAGGCCGGCACCAGCACCACCTCCACGACCGTCAGCACATCCACGACCGCCACCGTAACCTCGCTGTTCAGCAGCGCCGTCAGCACCGGCGCCTCGGAAGCCAGCGGCAGCGATATCCCCCAGGGCCTGACGCTGAGCGCGTCGATGTTCGGCAACGGCACCACCGTCAACTTCGTGGCCTGACCCGGACGTTGGCGCCGCTGTCGCTGCAGGACGGGCTGGATCGGCAACGTACCGGCGACCTGGCGGGGGCGGAAGCCATCTACGCCGCGATTCTGGAGCAGGCGCCGGACGACGGCATGGTCCGGACGTTGCTGGGCCTGGCGCTGTGTGCCGGCGATCGCTTCGAGGCCGGCATCCAGACGATCCGCGACGCCATCGCGGGCACGGGCGGCGCGTTCGCCTGTTTCAGTCTGGGCCAGGCCTTCGCCAGCCGGGCCAGGCTGTTGGAGGCCGCGGAGGCATTCCGTCAAAGTCTCCGATTACAGCCCGGCGTGCCGGCGGCGCATATCGGCCTCGGCCAGGTGCTTGCCGTCCTGGGCGACCATGCGGAGGCCGCCGCCGCCTTCCGAACCGCTCTCGAACTGGATCCCACCAACGCCGAAGCCTACGCCGGTGCCGGCAAGCTGCTGCATCAGTCGGGACGGCCGCAGGACGCGCTGGCGCATTTGCACACCGCGATCGAACTGGCGCCGGCACGGTCCGAGTTCCGGGTCGCCCTCGGATGCGCCTTGCTGGCGCTGGGCCAAACCGACGACGCCGCCGCGGCCACATGCCAGGCGGCGGCGCTTGACCCAAATTCCGCGGTGGCGCAGCTCCAACTCGGCGATATCCGTCACCGCCAGCGCGACCACGCCGCGGCCGAAACCTGTTACCGGCGGGCGATCGAACTGTCGCCGACGTTACCAGAAGCCCACTGCCACCTCAGCAACGCACTGCATAGCCTTGGCCGGTTCGAGGCGGCGGCGGATGCCGCGGCGGGGGCGATCGCGTTGCGTCCGGAGTACGCGGACGCCCATACCAACCGCGGCAACGCCCTGCTGGCGCTGCTGCGGCATGACGAGGCCGAAGCCCATTATCGCACCGCCATCCGCTTGCAGCCGATGTCGGCGGCGCATTACTCCAACCTGGGCAGCGCACTGACCGCGAACCTGGGCAGCGCACTGACCGCGCGACAAAAAGTCCATGAGGCGTTGGCCGCGCAGCGCCGCGCGCTGGCGATCGACCCCGATTTCATCGATGCGCGGTACAACCACGCTATCACCCTGCTGCTGGCTGGCGACCTGGAATCGGGCTGGCAATACTACGAAGCCCGCTGGCAACTGCCGTGGAACAAGCCGCGCGGATTCTCCCAGCCGCAATGGAACGGGGCGCCGCTGGCCGGCCGCACCATTCTGCTGCATGCCGAACAGGGGCTGGGCGACATGCTGCAGATGGCCCGCTATGTGCCGCTGGTGGCGGCGCGCGGCGGCCATGTGGTGGTGGAAATACATCCCCCGCTGGTCCGGCTGCTCCAGGGCCTACGCGGGGTGCAGCAGGTGATCCCCCTCGGCGCGCCATTGCCGCCGTTCGATCTGCATTGCCCAATGTTCAGCCTGCCGCTGGTGTTCCGCACACGGCTCGATACCATTCCGGCAGAACCGTATCTGCAGGCGGACCCTGCCCTGGCGATCCCAGCCGGCTGCCGCGCCCTGTTAGCAGAGCGAAACGGCCTGCGCGTGGGACTGGTCTGGCAGGGCACGCCGCAGATCGGCGCCCACGTGAACCGGGAGAGGTCGCTCGCGCTCGAACAGCTGGCGCCACTGGCGGATATACCCGGCGTCAGCCTGTATAGCCTGCAGAAGGATGCGGATCCGAAGTCGGTCCGCAAGGCCACGGCGCTGGGCATCGCCGATCTGATGGCGGATGTGACGGACTTCGCCGACACCGCCGCGCGCGTCGCGGAACTTGACCTCGTCATCAGCGTCGACACGTCGACGGCTCATCTCGCGGCGGCGATGGGCAAGCCGGTCTGGTTGCTGTCCCGTTACGGCGGATGTTGGCGCTGGCTCACCGGACGTTCGGACAGCCCCTGGTATCCAGGCCTGCGGCTTTACCGGCAGGACGCATCGCGGGACTGGACAAGCGTGGTGGCGCAGGTCGCCAGGGACCTGACGCACCGGGCCGTCGGCCGCCCTGTCGTGTAGACGGCCCGATTTTGTTTCGGGTTCTTATATTTGCTCCAGAAGGATCCGTACCCGGTTCATAACAGGTAGAAGCAAATGAACATTTTCCGTCGTTCTATCAGCGCAAGGTTCCTCACCTTGGCGATCGGTGTTCTTATCGGTTGCCTTGGCGTGGTCGGCGGTGTCGCCAATCACGTGCTGAACAGTCGGCTGACAGAAAACGAGGAACGGACGCTTGGCGTGAAATTGAACGTGGTCGATCGTTTGCTGCACGCCATGGGTACGCCCGCCATCCAGGATGGTCACCTGGTGCTTGGCTCGACCGTGGTCGATGGCAATACCGCCCTGATCGATGACCTTGCGAACCTGACCGGCACCTCGATCGGCATCTTCAACGGCGACATCCGCGTCATCACCACCGCCAGGAAGGCGGACGGTACCCGCGCGATCGGTCTCAAGATGGATCCTGCCGCGCGGGATGCGGTCCTGGGCCAAGGGCAACGCTATGCGGGGCTTATTCACGTCGCCGGTGTTCCGTTCTTCTCCATGCTGCTGCCGATCCGCGACCAGGCAGGTCGGGTGATCGGGGCCGTCGCGACGGGCGGCTCGCTCGCCGTTCGCGACGACACCATCGCGGCCACCTTCCGGACCTGCGCGTTGACCTCCCTGCCGGTGGTCGCGATCGCGATCGGCCTGGTGCTGCTGTTCACCCGCCGCATCACCCGTCCCCTCGGCCGGCTGACCGGACAGATGTCTGACATCGCCGGCGGCAAACTCGATATCGTCGTCGCTATGGCGGACCGCCACGACGAACTGGGCGCCATCGCGCGGGCGGTCGAAGTGTTTCGCAACGGCATGATCGAACGCAATCGCCTGGTGGCGGACCAGCAGGAAGCCGCAAGGCACGCCGAGGCGGAACGGCGCGCGGCCCTGCTGCGCCTGGCCGACGGCTTCGATGCGGAAGTAAGCGGCCTCGTCGGGCTGATCTCAACCGCCACGGCCCAGATGGAGACGACCGCCGGCGCCATGTCCGGATCGGCCGAACAGACCAATAAGCAGGCCAACGCCGCCAACGTCGCGGCAACCTCCGCCGGGACCGGCGTCGAATCGGTGGCCGCGGCGGCCCAGCAACTGGCGGCCTCGATCAACGAGATCAGCCAGCAGGTGGCACGGTCGGCCGATATCACCAACAAGGCGGTGGCCGACACCCAGCGCACCGACACCATTGTTCGCGCCCTCGCCGAGGCGGCCGACAAAATCGGACATGTGGTCGGACTGATTTCCAGCATCGCCGGACAGACCAATCTGCTCGCGCTCAACGCAACGATTGAGGCTGCGCGCGCCGGTGACGCCGGCAAAGGTTTTGCCGTCGTGGCGTCCGAGGTGAAAAGCCTGGCCAACCAGACTTCGCGTGCCACCGAGGAGATCAGCAGCCAGATCAATCAGATCCAGGCAGCGACCCGAGAGGCGGTTGACGCCATTCGCAGCATTTCCGCCACCATGGACGGCATCAGCAGCATCGCCACCTCGATCGCGTCGGCGGTCGAAGAACAAGGCAGCGCCACGGCCGAGATCGCGCGCAACGTCCAGCAGGCCGCCCACGCGACGGGGGATGTCAGGGCATTCATCGGCGGGGTTTCGGCCGCCGCCGATGTCACCGGAGCCGCCGCCGGGCGCGTCGTCCAGGAAGCCGCAGACCTGTCCAGCCAGGCGGGACTGCTGACCGCCAAGGTTGATCGGTTTCTGTCCAACGTCCGCACGGCCTCATAACATCGCCCGCCGGCGGGATCCCCGTCGGGGCCTACCATGATCCGTCGCGATGCCGTTGCCGGAAAGGATCGTTCGGTTCATCGACCGGGCGTAGGCGCGTGCCCGGGATTTTACGGTTGATGAAGATCCGGCCATTGGCAATTTACCGATCGCAGTGCGACTCCTGGCAACTTCCGTCGTCGCCGGCCTTCATGCCTCCGCCGGCCGCAACGAATAGATTGACCGTTTGGAGGAACCGCTCCGTCCGCGCCTGCACGAGGCTCAGTTCCGCCAGTTGCTGCAGGCGCTGTGCGTCCAGCACTTGCA
>DATARX010000259.1:0-3566 GCA_036263955.1 Rhodopila sp. | reverse complement strand
AAACAAACACGGAGATGATTAAACATTCGTATCAGCGGCGACCACCGGTCAGGACGTGTTCATGCAGGATCGATATGTCGGAGACGTAGGCGACTACGTGAAGTTGGCCATTCTGCGCGCGCTGTCCCCCGGAAGGCGTCTCGGCGTTGCCTGGTGGCTGTTCCCGGATAGCGGCACACCGGGAGACGGCCGGCACACCTCGTATCTCAAGGAGCCCAGCAAATGGCAGCATTTCGCTCCAGAAGTGTACGACGCGCTCGAAAAGATTGTCGGCTCCGACCGCCGCACGGTGGCCGCTCTCGAAGATGCCGATCTGCTGCCCGGCGCAACCTACTTCTCTGAACTGATCCCCATCGGGGCAACGCCCCATGAAACGCGAACCCGGCGCGAGGAGTGGTTCGCGCGCTGCCAGGCTCATTTGACGGATTGCAACCTGGTCTTCCTGGACCCGGACAATGGATTCGAACCGAAAGGCTTCAGCCTCGGCGCCCGGAACGGCGGAAAATCAGTCAGCATGGCGGCATTGCAAGCGCTACGACTGTCTGGCCGCACGCTCGTGGTTTATCACCACCATACGCGGCTCGCAGGGGGACATATCGCCGAACTGAAACGTTGGGGCGATCATCTTCTTGCACTGGGGTTCGATCGGGTCGATGCCCTCAGGGCGACGCCGTATTCCCCTCGTGCGTTCTTCCTGCTCAACGCCGACGATGAGATTCGGGATCGGGCAGCCGCCCTTGGGAAGCAATGGGCCGGCCTGATCACCTGGTACCGTGACTGCGTCGCAAACGCCGCACTGGAACGGCAGACCGACGGCGGAATCTTCTCCGTCGGCGAGGACGTGATTTATGATGGCGAGGCCGCGGTGATGGGCGTCGCGCCGAAAACAAAGGTGTCGCCGCCGGCGGACTTATCGTTACGTGAATAGCTCATTCTGCGACAATCCCGTTGCGTCGGCAAAAGCTGTTCCGACTGGCACCATGAGCCCGACTTTCGCCGCGGTTCTCCCCGTATCGTTCACCCGTTCGCCGGCAGCGCGGCGGCGCAGCAGCGCACCCTGCTGTTCCGCCCACGCCAGCACATCGGCATCATAATCGCCCATCCGCCTCACCGCGTCTGCTGGATCGCCGACAGGATCCAGTGCCCACCCAGGGACCGCACAAACGTCCAGATCTCCGTCGCGGTCACGTGCTCGTTCGGGCTCCCATCCACCAAGTGACCCGCCGCGTCTCGCGTCACGTCAACCATCGAGAACCGCATCGCCACCGTCGCGTACTCCCGGCCCTGCTCAGCCCACGCCTGCGCCAGATCCCCCGAAACAAGATTGACGTCCGACACCACGTTGCGCACCCCGCGGCTGACCTGCTCCGACAACTGGTCCGCGAAGTAACTCACCATCTCCGGCGTCGCCATCGCCTGCAACCCGTTCAGGTCATGCGCGCTCCACGCCGCCTGGATCCCCTTCAGCAACTGCTCGAACTGCTGGTAATCGCCCGGCCCGATCGCGATCGGCGGCGCCCCCGAAGCCCGCGCCGCACCCGGCATCGGCCCCGGCATGCCATTCGCGGAGCGGCCAAACATGGCCGGCCCGCCCGCCATCACCGGCGATCGCCCGCCCAGGAACGTGCGAAACAGGAACCGCACAACCACCACGATCAGGAAGATCTGCAGCAATAGCCCCAGGAAGCCAAATCCCCCCAAACCGCCGCCCATGAACCCGTGCCCGAACAGCATCCCGCCGATCCCGGCCCCGATCAGCCCGCCCATCAGCCCCGACATGAACCCGGACCGCCCCGCATACGCCGGTGATCCATATCCGTAGCCCGGAGAACTGGACTGCGGCGTCATGCTCCGCTCCATCGGCGCCGCCGAATACGGCGCGGTGTTGGTCGAAGGCGGTGCGGAATACGTCATGCCACCACGGCTGCCGAACGAGCGGCCACCGCCGGCACGCGCGTCAGCCAGTCCCGGCGACAGCGCCAAGGCCAAGGCGGCAATTCCAGCAAGGAGTATACGGGTACGACGCATTTCAGTTCGCTTCGCGGTTATGACACCGGCAATATGGTGCGCCGGGAAGCACAAAGCCAGGACCACCCCTCCACCCCATCAGAACGCCCCGATAACAGCGCTCGGCGCAACCCTGCCACGAACCAACCCCCGGGTGCCTTGTTTCGCGACGATGTTAAGACGAGCATCAAGCACAGGGTCACGCCAGGCAAACCTCCGAAGCGTGCCAGCCATGCGCTCTACCACGACCATGCCAGGCGAACGGAAACCATGACCACCACCCCGGAAGATGGGCTTCGCGGCCCCCGCCTGTTCGCCGCCGTTACCACCCTCGTCATCGCCATCGGCATGGCGTCGCTGGATACGTCGATCGCCAACACCGCGCTGCCCACCATCGCCGCCGACCTGAACGCCAGCCCGGCCGACTCCGTCTGGGTGGTCAACGCCTATCAGTTGGCGCTGGTCGTCTCCCTCCTCCCCTTCGCCTCGCTGGGCGAGATCATCGGCTACCGCCGCGTCTACATCTGGGGCCTGGCCGTCTTTACGGTCGCCTCCCTGCTCTGCGCGGTCAGTTGGTCCCTCCCCACGCTCACCGCCGCCCGCATCATCCAGGGGTTCGGCGCCAGCGGCCTCATGAGCGTCAACACCGCCCTCATCCGCTTCATCTACCCCGCCCGCTCGCTCGGCCGAGGCGTCGGCAACAACGCCCTCGTGGTGGCCGTCTCAACCGCCATCGGTCCGACCATCGCCGCCGCCATCCTCTCGTTCGGCACCTGGCAGTGGCTATTCGCCGTCAACGTCCCATTCGGCATTATCGCCTTTATCCTGGCGTTGCGCGCCCTGCCGCCGACCCGACTCGCCTCCCACCGCTTCGACTACCGCAGCGCCGCGCTGAATGCCGCCACCTTCGGCTTCCTGGTCTTCGGCATCGGTGAGGCCGCGCATCAGGCGAACCTGGCCACCACCATAAGTGCCCTGGCCATCGCCCTCATCGCCGGCGTCGCCCTTATCCGTCGCCAGCTTGGCCTGCACGCCCCGATGCTGCCGGTCGACCTCTACCGCCGCCCGATGTTCGCGCTGTCGTCGCTGACATCGGTCTGCTCCTTTACCGCCCAAGGCCTCGCCTTCGTCTCCCTGCCGTTCTATTTCCAGACCGTGCTCGGCTTCAGCGCCGTGGAAACCGGCCTGCTGCTGACCCCCTGGCCGGTGATGACCGGAATCGCCGCGCCCATCGCCGGCCCGTTGTCGGACCGCTACCCGCCCGCCATCCTCGGCGGCATCGGTCTCGCGATCCTCGGCACCGGCCTCGCCTTGGTCGCCACCCTGCCGGCGAACCCCGGCATCATCAGCATCGTCTGGCGCATGCTGATCTGCGGCACCGGCTTCGGCTTCTTCCAGTCTCCCAACCTGCGCGCGATCATGAGCAGCGCCCCCCCTGAACGCAGCGGCGGCGCCAGCGGCATCGTCGCCACCTCCCGCCTCGTCGGCCAATCTGTCGGCGCCGCTCTGGTCGCGCTCTGCTTCGGCATCTCGATGCGGCACGGCCCTTCGTTGGCCCT
>DATARX010000182.1:0-5061 GCA_036263955.1 Rhodopila sp. | reverse complement strand
TGATCGCGGCCCCCGTTCCGATCTGATGGCGGCGACCATTCCGATCTGATCCCGGCCACCCTCGGGAAGAGGGCATCCGGGTGAAGAAATTGTCTCCCAGGTCAGTGTTCATGCGGCATCCAGTTCGACATCGCAATTGATGGGGAATGGGATGCCGACGGAGAGACTGACCACAGGTGGAATACGATCGTTGTCGGGTCAGGCGCCTCGATCCTGTCAACCATGATGAAATAGCTTTCCCGAGCACTGGAAAAGGGGGCGGCGGGTGGACGATGGCCTGCCAGCTTGCCGCCACGTCATAGGCGGTCAGCGGCGAGCCATCGTGCCATTTCACCCCGTCGCGGATCCGAAACGTGTAGGTCTTGTCGTCGTCGGTCGGGGTCGGCATCGCGGTACAGAGATCGCACACATAGTCGCTGGGGGAGCTCGGGTCCTCCAGATTGATACGGATCAGCACGCTGTAGAATGGCGCCGTTGCGTGCACGGTCGCGTAGGTGGTTTCGCGATGACCGTCGAGGCTGGGCGGCGAGTCAGCCGGGATCATGTAGGTCAGCGTCCCGCCATGCTTGGGGGTTTCGCCCGCCGCCGCGCCAGTCGCGGTCGCGGCGATCAGCGCCAGGCCAAGTTTGGCGGCAAGAAATTGTGTTCGGATCCACATCGGCTTGCCTGCCCTTCTTACTTGGGTGAATCCAGTTGAATCTGGCTGCAGGCAACCACGTGACCGCGCCGCACTTCACGGGGTTTGTGCCTTGTGTGCGTGCAGCTTTCGACGGCGATCGGGCAGCGCGGATGGAACACACAGCCGGACGGCGGGTTGATTGGGCTTGGCACCTCCCCCTGGACCGGGCGGAAGGTGCGGGTTCGCTCGATCGGCGGGTCTGGGACCGGCACCGCCGCCAGCAAGGCCCGCGTGTACGGATGCAGCGGCGAGCCGAACAGCGTGTCGCTGTCGGCCATTTCGACGATACGGCCAAGATACATCACCGCCACGCGCTGGCAGAGGTGGCGCACAACCGACAGGTCGTGAGCGATGAACAGGTAAGTAAGGCCGAACTGTTCGCGCAGGTCTTCCAATAAATTGATCACCTGCGCCTGGATCGACACGTCCAGCGCCGACACCGGCTCATCGCAGACGATGAACTCGGGGTTCAGCGCCAGCGCCCGCGCGATGCCGACGCGCTGCCGTTGGCCGCCGGACATTTCGTGCGGGTAGCGATCGGCGAAATTCGGATTGAGCCCGCAGATCGATAGCAATTCGCCCACCCGAACGCCGCGCCGAACCGCGTCGGGTTCGATGCCGTGCACCCTCATCGGCTCCTCGATCATCGCACCGACCGTCATACGCGGATTGAGTGAACTGTACGGGTCCTGGAAGATCACCTGGATGCGACGGCGCAGCGCCAGCAAGTCATTGCGCCGCAGTTGCTTGCGCCCGGATGCGGCCAGGTCGACGCCGTCGTAGATGATCTCGCCGGCGGTCGGACGTTCCAGGCGCAGGATGCATCGTCCCGTGGTGGTCTTGCCGCAGCCGCTCTCACCCACCAGCCCGAGGGTTTCACCGCGCCGCACGGCGAAATCCACGCCGTCCACCGCCTTGACTTCCCCGACCCGACGGCGCGTGAGCAGGCCCTCGGTGACTGGAAAATACATGCACAGGCCTTTGACTTCCAGCAGCGGGTGAAGCGGTACGACCGTCATGCGGCGTCCCCGGTTTCCGCGGCGATTTCATGGGCGCGGAAACACGCGGCGACATGGCCGGCTTCCCCGACCGGCGTCAACACGGGCCGCGCTCCGGCACAGACGGCGACGGCAAACCGGCAGCGCGGACGGAACGCGCAGCCGTGGTCGAGGCGGGCAAGGTCGGGTGGCTGGCCCTCCACCGGATCGAGCCGCGTCTGTCGCGGAAGGTCGAGCCGTGGAACCGACCGAAGCAGCGCGATGGTGTACGGGTGGCGCGGCGTGTGGTAGATCGCCACGGCAGGGCCGGCCTCCACGATGCGGCCGGCGTACATGACGTTCACCCGGCTGGCATAGCGTGCGACCACGCCGAGATTGTGGGTGATGATGATCAACGCGATGTCGAGCCGGCGCGTCAGCTCTTTCATCATTTCCAGGATCTGGGCCTGGATCGTGACATCCAGCGCGGTGGTCGGCTCGTCGGCGATGATCAGCTTCGGGTCGCAGGTCAGGGCAATGGCGATCATGATGCGCTGCCGCATGCCGCCTGACAGCTGGTGTGGATATTGTTTCAGTCTGCGCGCCGCATCGGCGATGCCGACAAGCCCCAACTGTTCGGCGCGTTGGCGGGCCGCGGCCTGCGTGGCACCGCGATGTTGTTCCAGCACTTCGGTGATTTGGCGGCCGACCGTCAGGACGGGGTTCAGCGACGTCATCGGCTCCTGGAACACCATGCCGATTTCGCCGCCGCGCACCCGCCGCATAGCTTCGGGCGGCAGCTTCATCAGGTCACGGCCGGAAAGCAGCACTTCACCGCCGGTGATCCGCCCGGGCGGATCCGGTATAAGGCGCAGGATCGACAGCGCACCCACGGACTTGCCCGATCCACTTTCGCCGACGATGGCGACAGTCTCGCCCGCTTCGACGGTGTAGCTGATCCCGTCAACCGCGCGCACGACTCCCGCACTTGTACGGAATTCGGTGTGCAAATCCCGGATGTCGAGGAGTGGCGGCAATGGCTCGCTCCTGAACGGTCTCCATGAAGCCTTGGTATTATTTTTCAGTGTCTTAAATATCCGCGGGCGGATCATGCTGTCAATCAAGAAGCGACGCGTGATCGGTCACGGCCTCTCAGCGGAGGATCGGCAAGTGGTCGCGAAACCGTCTCAAACCTGGGGGTGGTATGGATCCAACTGGCAGCGGCCGACCGGAGAGCGGGATGAAGTGGCGGGTGATGGTGGAGCTGATCGGGAGCGATGGTACCGTCCACACCAACAATCTTGAGCCGCTCCCTTCACGGTCGTACCGTCGCTATCGGACGAACGCAGTTTCGCCACACCTCCATGTCAAATCATGAGATGTGGAGGTGGGACAAATGTTCCGTCTATTGGCTGTGGCACTTGCGCTAGCCTGCACAGGCTGCGCTGCTTATTCAGGCGGCCCAGCGGGTTACGGCTATGGTTATGATCCTGGCTACGGACCTCTCTATTCCACTGCGCCTGGTTATTACGGTGGTGGCCCGGTGTTTGGATTTGGGTTGGGTGGTGGCTGGCGCGGAAGGAATTGGCATGGTGATGGCGGCCACTGGCACGGTCATGGTGGTTGGCATGGTGGTGAACACCACGGTGGCTCCTGGCATGGCGGCGGCGGTGGGAATGCCGCTGGTGGACATCATAGTGGTGGACATGGAGGAGGTTGGCACCACTAGCCCAGTTTTCGCCGAAGGCCGAAAGCACACTAATGCGGTATCGTAACGCATATGCCAATACTTCCCCTGTTGCTGGCTCGGCCGCGGTTCAGACCCTATCTGGCAGGCGTGAGAGGTTGATCGAAGCGGTCTCAGCGGGGGGCACGCGCCCCGCCGCTCACGTCGGGCGCAGGATCAGGGTTGCGACCAGCCCGCGGAACAGCGCTGCGTCCGGACAATTGGCGGCAAACGCCAACCTGATCCGGCTCGCTGTCTCCTTGATCCGCACCGCGATCTTCAGCAGCCGCAGCCGGATGGTGGAGAACTCACCGCTGGCCAACGCCTGCGGCCGG
The DNA here is from genome assembly GCA_036263955.1 of Rhodopila sp. GTDB lineage: Bacteria > Pseudomonadota > Alphaproteobacteria > Acetobacterales > Acetobacteraceae > Rhodopila. The sequence continues at coordinate 1,344 of DATARX010000182.1, read as the reverse complement.
GGAATGGCGTCGCGCAGCGTGCGCATCAGCCAGTAGGCGGCGGTGTGCAGGGTCAGCCGCATCTGGTTGGCCAGCGGCGAGCGGCAACTGGTGCGGTCGGAGGCGAGTTGGCTCTTGTGCCGATTGATCAGGTTCTCGGCCTGACCGCGCGCGCAGTAGAGGTTCTCGTAGAGCCATTGCGGAGCACAATGAGCGATGTTGGTGACGACATAGCGGGTATCGAGACCCTGATAGGTCGCCTCGATCCGCGCCACGACGCGGCGGCGAGACGTCCAGGTTTCGGCGGCATACAGCGTCTCGGTGTAGTCGCGCAGCACGGCCAACTCGGGGGCGCCCGCCCAACGGGCGTCCACGGCCTCGGTCTCCGCCTTCACCAGGGCGTCCAGAGCCTTGTTCCCGGCCAGGCCGAAGACGTATTGAACCCCGTTCTGCTCACACCATTCCATCGCCTCCCAGCGGCCATAGTGGCTGTCGCCGCGAATGGTGATGACCGTGTTCGGCCAGTGCAGCCGGATGCGCCGCACCAGGCGGCGGATATGGGCACGCACCTCGCTGCCGCCGGGCGTCTTGCCGGGGCGCAGGATGGTCAGCACGCAGTCCGGCGTTTCGGCACGTTGGCGTGCGCCAACGAAACGCTAGGAGTGGCCGCTGGCCGTGTCGTAGACGTGCACCGGCATGAAGCAGCGCTCGTCGTAAAACGCGTTGAACAGCGCCAACTGCTGGTGGCCGTGCACGATATCGGGCGTGTCGTCGATGTCCAGGGTGATGGCTTTGGGCGGACGGCGGTAGCTCTTGCACCACAGGTCCACCAAGCCGCGGGACAGGCGGATCAAGGTGCGCAGATCGGGTGCATTCTCCCAGCGCGACATGGTCGGTTGCGAGGCAAGATCGCCGCCGCTCTCCGGCAGCCGCCCGCAGGCCAGTTTGAACGCCGGGTCTTTACGCAGATCGTCCAGGTCATCGCCGTCGGGATAGCCGCAGGCGATGGCGAAGATGCGGGCACGCAGGATGTCCGCCATGGTGTGGGTGATCAGAGCCGGGTCGCGATGGTCCGGGATGATCGTGGCCAGCGCATCGATCAGGCCGAGGCGCTTATCGGCACCCGCCAGCAGCAGAACGCCGCCGTCGGAACTGACCTGACCGGCATCGAAGGCCGCAGTGATTTTCTTCTTGCCGATACTTGGCAGCGAAAACGGGAAAAGCGTATCGTCGGCGTCGGTGGGCATGGCAGATTCAGTCCGGGCGTCGAGAGTGGCGTCAGCACCCAATCTCTACGCGATTCCAGATAGTTGTACCATGCCCGCCAGCGAATCCCTGCTATGCGGTGCATAAGATGGGCTAGCT
>DATARX010000212.1:0-13645 GCA_036263955.1 Rhodopila sp. | reverse complement strand
AGCCTCCCCTGACGCTTCGATCAGCACCATCAGCACATCGAACGCGCGCCCCCCAAGATGGATCGGCCGACCGTCGACGAGAAGTTCGCGCCGGCGTGGCAAAACCCGGAAGCGGCCGAATTCGACTTCGGTCGAGGTTTCTGGAGCGGATCCCATAATCCGCAGCATAAACTATTTTCAGGAAAATTCAGGTACTTTCATAGACCAAAGCCAGACGGGCGATCGATCGAGAATTCGGCGGTAGAGGCTCGCAACCTCCCGTTGATCGCCGCGCGCTCAAACCGTGGAATCAGATCCCGCCACGGACCAATCCGTCGGTCCGGTCACCGTGGCAGCGCGGCGGTAGCCCGGTTGTGGCATCGCCGGTTGTCGTTCGTCCGCAAATGGCACCGCGCGAATCGGAGGCGAACCGAGAATCATCGAAGATCCAATGCGTTAAATCCCAGCCCCGAACGGATGCTAATAACCGTGACGTTCCAAACCGGGGACTGAGGGAAATACCATGGACAAAAGTCAATTCAATACACTGTTGGATCAAACTGGCCTGACACTGACAACCGAGCAGAAGTCGGTTCTGTTCTCGGCCTACCCGATGTTCCAGGCGATGGTCACCAAAGCCACGCCACCGATGCCGCGCGAGAACGAACCGTCGGTTATTTTCGTGCCGGAGGTGAAGTGATGGAAGCGTTCCTGTCCATTGCCGAAGCCGGCAAGCTGATCGCCGCGAAAAAGCTGTCGCCCGTGGAACTGACGAGGATTTGTCTCGACCGCATCAAGAAGCTCGACGCCACGCTGCACAGCTTTCTCCTGGTCACCGAAGACCGTGCGCTGGCCGATGCGAAGGCCGCGGAGGACCGAATGATGTCGGCAACCCGAAAGGGGCCGCTCGACGGCATCCCGATCGGCCACAAGGACATCTACAACACCGCCGGCATCCGCACGACCGCGCATTCCAGGTTGCTGGAGCATAACGTTCCGACCGAGGATTCCGTCGTTGTCAGCAAATGGGCTGCTGCCGGCACCGTGCTGATGGGCAAGCTGGCGACACATGAATTCGCCATCGGCGGCCCGTCTTTCGACCTGCCCTGGCCGCCTGCGCGCAATCCCTGGAACCCTGCCCATTTCACCTCCGGATCGTCCTCGGGCACCGGCGCCGCCGTTGCCGCGGGATTGGTGCTGGGTGGCACCGGGTCGGACACCGGGGGATCAATCCGCGGCCCGTCCGCATTGTGCGGCCTCGCCGGAATCAAGCCGACCTACGGCCTGTCCAGCCGGCGCGGCGTCCTGCCGCTGTCGCAGACGCTGGATCACACCGGGCCGATGGCCTGGACGGTGGAGGACTGTGCGCTGCTGTTGCAAGCGATGGCCGGCCACGACCCGCTGGATCCTGCCAGCGCCGACCGCCCGGTGGCCAATTTCACCGCCGACCTCGACAAGGGCGCCAAGGGCCTGCGCATCGGCGTGATCCGGCACTTCCACGAAGTCGATAATCCCGTCAGTCCGGCGACGCAAAAGGGCATCGACGACGCCGTGGCGATTTTCCGCTCCCAAGGCGCGGAAATCCGCGACGTCACGTTGTCCTCGATGATGGACTACAACGCCCCCGGCTGGCTGATCCTGACAGCCGAGGCCTACGCGGTGCACGAGCCCTGGCTGAAGACGCGGTTCAACGACTACGGCGAACTGCTGCGGGACCGGCTCGCGTTCGGCGCGCTGATGCGGGCAACCGACTACGTTCAATCGCTGCGCCGGCGCCGCGTGCTGTGCCAGGAAATGCGCGATGCGATGGCCGACCTCGACATCCTGATCACCGCCTCGGCGCCCGCCGAAGCCCCGAAGATCGATGAGGTGCCGAAATGGGCAATGCTGGAGAAACCCAATTTCACCATGCCGTTCAACCTGACCGGACTCCCGGCGTTAAGTGTTTGCACCGGCTATGGCGTGGGCGGGCTGCCGGTCAGCATGCAGATCGTCGGCAAACCGTTTGCGGAAGCGATGGTGTTCAGGGCGGGGCACGCCTATGAGACGGCCACCACATGGCGGAGCAAGCGGCCGGCGCTGTCCACCGCGCTGGAGGCCTGACCGGAGAGGGACCGGCGCGATGACCGACAGCAAGTTCGAGGCTCGCGTGAAGGCTTCAGGCCTGTGTCCGAAACCGGACGACATGCCGAAGCTGGAGGCTTTGGTTAAGGACCTGGATCGCGCAGCTTTCACGCTGCGCGGGCCGCGGTCCTATGCCGAGGAGCCGTTGAACGTCTTTCGGCTGAAGCCGGCGTAAAAACTTACCCGCCCAGGATCGCCTTGCACGCCACCGGCAACGGCGGCGGATGGTACGGCCTGGGCGGTGCGGCCGGCTGATCCAGCTGATCGAACCACCACTGCAGCGTCGCGTCGCAGCCGTCCCCCGGCGGGGGCGGCGGCGCCTGCACGCAGTCCGCCTGGCCGGCCGGGCAGCGAAACCGGATATGCATGTGCGCGGCATGCCCGTACCATGGGCGGATCAGGTGCAGCCAGGAACGGTCGCCGGTCACCTCCCGGCAAAGCCTCTGCTTGATCGCGGGGTTGACCAGGATCCGATCGACATCCGGCAGTCCGGCGGCCATCCGCAACAGCGTCGTCACGCGCGGCGACCACGCCGCGGGGTCGATGTCGCGGCCATCGGCTCGCACCATGCTCCGCAATTCAATCGAGTTCCGCTGCGCCGCCAATAACGGCGGGCGCGGCTGCATATCCAGCCCGACATCGGCATCCAGGCCGATCTGGTGGCTGACGTGACCGCCCGGCATCGGTCCCCCACGCGCGCGGGATATATCTTCGATCAGCAGCGTCGGCAGGCCCGCCTCGGCTGCCTCCTGTCCGAACCGCTCCAGATGCGCGATCGTCTGCGGCGCGCCCCAGAACGCGCTACGATCCAAATGGATTGTCTGAAAGCCCGGTCCGTCCGGCGGCAGGTCGACCGCGCCGGCGATGCAGCCACCGGTATTCGGGCCGCCAATGATGTGCAGTGGCCCCTCGACCGGACCGTTCGTTGCCCCCACCGCGGCCAAAACCGGCAACAACAGAAACACAACGACCGGAGCAAGCTTCAAAACGGACAAACCTTCAAAACCTGCGCTCAAACACGGTGATGACGTCACCCGGCTGCACGAAACTCTGCCGGGTTGCTTTCCCCTCCATGGCCACGCCATCCTGGGTCCGCACCACCGAAGCATAGCGCTCGAAGGCCCGGTAGGTGAAGCCGCCGGCCACCGCCGCCGCCGTCACCACGGTCATGCCGGGCTGGTACGGATATTGGCCGGGCTTGCTGACCTCGCCCAGCACGAAGATCGGGCGGTAGGTCGTCACCTCGGCCGACACCGACGGCGCGCGCAGGAGGTTCGCCTTGACCAAAGCCTCGCCGACCCGGCTGGCCAGTTCGTCAGGAGACAATCCGCCTGCATTGATCGCACCGACCAACGGGAGCGCAATCATGCCGCTGTCGCTGATCCGGAACTCACCCGTCAGCGAGTCCTCGCCGAAGGTGATCAGGCGGATGACGTCGCCGGGCCCCAACCGGTAGGCACCCAGCGCCGCCGGCGGAAGATCCGGCAATCCGCGGCCGGGGGCGCAACCCATGAGGGACAGGCACAGCAGAACGCACAGCAATGATCGCACGATAGGCCAAACCCTGTTTTAGGGTTGCACGCAGAACACCGGATTTCCGGCTCCCAAGACATACCGGGAAATTCCCTAATATTCGGTTAACGCCGCCATCTTCGGTTAGAGCAGATCCCGCTCAGATTGCATACCTGATCGGGTAGGAATTCTCGCTAAAACAATGTGCTAGAGCCGCTACGGCGAGCCGATGCCAACGGAAAAGGCTCTGGCGCCGGAAAAAGATTCGTTCCTTCGCGACGCCCAATCCCGCGTTAGCGAATTCTTAAGGATTACCGCCTACCAAAGCATTCGACTTCACCCGCCGAGGACAACACGCCTCGCGCACGACCTAAAGGGGTCGCAGACGCGGATGCTCGACAGACCCGCCAACAGCGGAAAACCGGCGGCCACCTCTCCACCGGGCCCCTGGCAGCCGGCCCTCCGGGACCAGCGCGCGCTCTCGCGGGAGAGTCTGGCTGGATTCCTGTCCGCGGTGCGCCAGCGGCGGGCAACGCTGATTGCCGTCATCCTGCTGATCCCGCTGTGCACCTGGCTGACGCTGCAACGAATCACCCCGCTGTACACCGCGACCGGAACCCTGATCTATGAACCCGGCGGCTACAACTTGCGCGAACTGCAGAGCATTCTGCGCGAGGACCCCACCACCGAAGGCATGATGGCCAGCCAGGCGGAGCTCCTGCAAAGCCTGCACATCGCCCAACGGGTAGCGGAACGCGGAAATCTGTTTGCAAACCCCGAATTCAATCCGGCGCTTCGCCCGCCCGGTCATCTCCATCGCCTGCTGCTTTTGCTCCGTGGCCTGCTCGGCATGGAAACCGACAGCGCGCCGGAGGATCCGATCTACGGCCCCGTATTGAACCCGATCCGCGACCGAACCCTGCTGGAGGTCAAGGACCGGCTGCATGCCGCCCCGGTCCGCTTCTCCCATGTCGTCGAAGTCACGTTCATCGCCGACGATCCGGTCGTGGCGGCGGCGGCGGTCAACAATGCCATGGACACCTACATCAAGGACCAATACTTCGCGAAACATCGCCTGGTCGAAGCCGCCACCGGCATTCTTGAAAAGGAAGCCACCGACCTGCGCCGGCAGGTGCGCCAGGCGGAGGAGCGGATATCCAATTATCGCGGCGAACATGCCATGAGCCAAGGCATGCACGCGGCCACCGGCAACGAAGAAATCACCCACCTGACCGAGGACCTGGTCAAGGCGCAGTCGGAACGGGCCGCGGCGAATGCCCGCCTGGACGCGGCCCGCGGCAGGGTCGGGGCGGAAGCGCAGGCCGCGGTCGCGCCCTCGGTCGTGCAGTTACGCACGCAGTTGGATCAACTCGCCGGCCAGATGCAGGCGCAGCGCAGCCGCCTGGGCAGCGCGCATCCCGATGTGCAAAGCCTCGATCGCCAATTCGCCGACGGCCAGCGCGCGCTCAGCGCCGAAATCGCCCGTGTCGTCGCCGCGACCGGCGCGGACCAGCACGCCGCGACGGAACGCGTCGCGACGCTGGAAAGCCTGCTGAACCAGGCCAAGGCCGCCGCGCAAAGTGCCGACAAGGCACAGATCCCGCTGAATGCGATGGCCCGCGACCTGGAAGCCGCCCGCGGGCAGTTGCAAGCGGTTCTGGAGCGCATTCAGCAAACCGCGCAACAAGCCGCCGTCGAATCGTCCGAAGCGCATGAGATATCACTGGCGATCCCGCCGGAATATCCGACCTCGCCCCGGATCATACCGATCATGGCGGCTGCGACGACAGGCTCCATCGTTGTGGGACTGGTCCTGGTCTTCGTCCTGCAGATGCTGGACCCCACGCTTCATAGCGGCGATGAAGTCCGCCGTCTCACCGGCGTGCCCTGCCTCGCCTTGATCCCGCAGGTGCGGCCGCGTGCCCTGGGACGCCTGAAAGTCCAGGATTACGTCGTCCGCCGGCCGCTGACCGCATTCGCCGAACAGGTGCGCGCCCTGCGGGCCGGGCTGTCGCTGGATATCGACCATCCGCAGATCATCACCATCACCGCGGCGCGCCCCGCGGAGGGGAAATCGCTGACGACCCTGGCGCTCGGCCGCACGGCGCAACTCGGCGGCGAACGCGTCCTGGTTATCGAGTGCGACCTGCGACAGGGGGCGTTTCAGCATCGGCTGGACGGTGTCGCCGCCCCCGGTCTGACCGATATCCTGCGCGGTGACCTGGAGTGGCGGGACGCGCTGCAGGACGACAAGCTGACCGGGATGAAATTCATCGCCGGGGGAAAGCCAGGCGCCGACGTATTAAGCCTGTTCCTGTCAGACGAAATTCGCCAGATGCTGGCCGAGGCGCGGGATGATTTCGACCTGATCCTGCTGGACGCTCCCCCGGTTGAAGCGATGACGGAAGCGAGGGTGGCCGCCGCATTGGCCGATGCCACGCTGCTGTGCGTGCGCTGGCGCTCCACGCACACAAAGACCCTGGCGCATGCACTGGAATTGCTGCGCGACGCCCACGCCAAAATCATCGGAACGGTGCTGACAAGGGTCGATCCCCGTGTGCATCTTCGCTCCGGCTACGCTGACGCGGGGGTATATCACCGCCGCTACAGAGCGTATTTTCGGGGGTAGTTCTTGATGTCGCAGCGTTTTCTCGTGACAGGCGGGGCGGGTTACGTTGGCAGCCACCTGGTGGCGGCCCTGCTGGACCGTGGTGACCAGGTCACCGTCCTGGACAATTTGCGGACCGGCCACAAAGCGGCGGTACCACCGGCGGTTCGGCTGGTCGTCGGCGATCTCGCGGATGCCCATACCGTCGACACTGTCGTGGGCGACGGCCGGTGGGACGCGGTGCTGCACTTCGCCTCGCTGTCGCAGGTGGGCGAGAGCATGCGCATGCCGATGCGCTACCTAATGGAGAATGCCAGCAACGGCATCCGGCTGATCGACGCCTGCGTACGCCATGGCGTGGACAGGTTCGTGCTGTCCTCCACCGCCGCCCTGTTCAACCTCGATAGCGACGCGCCGATCCCCGAGGATGCGCCGATCGATCCGCAATCGGCCTACGGCGACAGCAAATGGATGATCGAGCGGGCACTGCGCTGGGCCGGCCAGGTGCACGGGTTGCGATCCGCCTGCCTGCGCTATTTCAACGCCGCCGGCGCCGACCCGGCCGGGCGCCTGGGCGAGGACCATCGGCCCGAATCGCATCTGATCCCGCTGGTGATCGATGCCGCCCTGGGCCGGCGCGCCGCATTGGATGTGTTCGGTGACGACTATCCCACGGCAGACGGCACGTGCATCCGCGACTACGTCCATGTGTCGGATCTGGCATCGGCCCACCTGCTGGCGGTGGAGGCCTTGAAAGACGGCCCTGTCATCTGGAACCTGGGCAATGGCGCCGGGCACTCGGTCCGCCAGGTCATCGCCTCGGTCGAACGCGTATCCGGCCTGACCGTGCCGTACCGAATCGTCGGCCGCCGAGCAGGTGATGCCGCGGTGCTGGTGGCGTCCTCGGTACGGGCGCAGCTTGCCGGGTGGCGGCCGGCGCATGGCGATCTGGACGACATTGTTGCCACTGCATTCGCCTGGCGCAAAGCGCATCCGAACGGCTATGGCGACTGATCGGCCGGCTGTTTTCGCAGTTCCGGCCGCCGCGGCGTTGTTGCTGTGGCCGGCACTGTGGAACGGCTTTCCGATCGTGTTCGCCGATACCGGAACGTATCTGTCGCAGGCGATCCATCGTTACGCCGGATGGGATCGGCCGGTTTTCTACTCATTTTTTATCCTGCCGCTGCACGCCACGGTAACGCTTTGGCCCGTCGTCGTGGTTCAGGCGCTGCTCGCCGCGTGGGTCCTGTGGCTGGTTTGCCGGGTGTTGATCGCCCGCCCCTCCCGGCGCGCTTTCCTAGGCGGGGTCGCGGTTCTGTCGATCGGTTCCTGGCTGCCGTGGATCGTCGGCGAGATCATGCCAGACCTGTTGACCCCGCTGCTGATCCTGGTGGTTTGCCTGCTGTCCTGCGTGCCGGAACGCCTGTCGCGCGGCGAACGCACGGGCCTCCTGGGACTGGCCGCGTTCATGATCGCCAGCCAGCAATCCAGCCTGCCGCTGGCGTGTGTGCTGCTGACGTCGCTGGCGATCCTCGGTGTGCGCCACCGTGCCGTGTTCTGCCAATGCCGCCGTCGCTGGCACCTGCTCATCCTCCCCCCGGCCCTGGCGCTCATCGGCCTGTGCACCACCAACCTGGCCGCGCACGGACGTTTCGCCATTTCGCCATTCGGCAACGTTTTTCTGCTCGCCCGCGTCATTTACGACGGCCCCGGCATGGACGCGCTCCGCCGCGACTGCCCGGCCGCCAATTGGCGGCTGTGTCCCTTCCTGGACAGTTTCCCACCGACATCGGACGACTTTCTCTGGACCCAGGACAGCCCGCTGAACCGTGCCGGCGGGCCAAAAATTGTTTCACGCGACGCTGACGCGATCATTCGAGCCGCGCTGATCGGCGCTCCGTTCGGTGAGATGCGCGCCGTCCTCGCCAACACCCTGGATCAACTCGGTCGGTTCGCCAGCGGCGACGGGCTGACCCCGTGGCCGGCGCAGGTGTCGCCCTGGATCGCGCAGGATTTTCCAGCGCGCGAGGCCGCTGCGTACGCCGCCGCCCGCCAGCAGGCCGGAACCCTGTCGGTAGCCTCGCCACTTGCCGAACTGCATACCATCCTGGCCCTGGCCGGCGTCATGGCCTGCATCGTCCTGCTGCCGATCGCGCTCATCCGCCGAGCGCCGTGCGCCGGATTCCTGCTCGGCGTACTCCTGGCCTTGCCACTCAGCGCCGCGATCACCGGCGGCCTATCGGCGCCGCATGGGCGGTACCAAAGCCGCATCATGTGGCTGCCGCCTTTCATCGCGGCCGTCTCCCTGGCGTCGCTCCGCCGGCGGCCGGGATGAGGCGGGACGCGTTCTGGTCGGGACTCGAGGCCGGCGTCTCCGCCATCCTGTCGATCGTGACCGCCTTCGCCGTCGCCCGCATCGTCGGCCCGGCGGAGCTTGGCATCGGCGCGGCGGTGACCGCGGTGTTCGTCGTCCTGTGGGTCGTGGTGAACGCCCTCTTCGCCGACGCCCTTGTGCAACGAGCCTCGGTCGACCATCGGATGCTCTCCAGCGCGTTCTGGGCGTCCGGCCTTGCCGGCTGCGTGGCCCTGCTATTGCAGGCTATTTCCGGCTGGGCCCTCGCCGCGATCCTAGGTGACGATCGGCTGATTCCCATGGCCCTGCTGCTGGCGATCCCGCTCCCGCTGGTCGGTGTCGCCGGCGCGATCCAGGGCAAGCTGACCCGTGAGCGGGCCTATCGGCGTCTTGCCATGCGCACGCTGATCGGCCAGGGCCTCGGCGCTGCCATCGGGGTTTCCACCGCGCTTGCGGGCGCCGGCGCCTGGGCCATCGTCTGGCAGCAAGCCGTCGCGGCGACCTGCGGCGCACTGGCCTTGGTGCTGTGGCGCGGCTGGCAACCGGCCCTCTGCCTGAACTGGCAAAACGTGCGTGACCTGCTTACGGTCGGCGGTCCCCTCACCGCATCCACGCTGGTCCTGATTGCACGTTACCGCCTGTTCGCCGTCCTGATCGGCGGAACGGCCGGGCCAGCTGCGCTCGGCCAGGTCCATATCGCGTTCCGTCTGGTGGATTCGGTACGGGACCTCACCTTCACCGCGCTGTGGCGGCTGATGCTGCCGGCGATGTCGGACCATCAGCATGACCGGCCGGCGATGCTGGCGGAGGTCGACCGTTGGCTCCGTCGGTGCGCGGCGGTCATCCTTCCGCTCTGCGCGGTGCTGGCCATCTTGCTTACCCAGATCGTGACACCGCTGATGGGCCCGCAATGGGGCGCCTCCGGCCAGGCAGCGATCCCGCTGGTCGCGCTGATGGCCTGGGCGACGATGTCGTTTCCCTCCGGGGTCGCGCTGGTGGCGGTGGGCCAGGCGCACTTCACGTTGTACGCCAACCTGGCCAGTCTTTTGATCAGTGCCGCCGGCGTATTGCTGGTGCGGCCCACCACCCCTTGGCAGGCGGTCATGATCTGGACGATCAGCCAGGTCCTCGTCAGTCCTTACGCGATGTGGGCCAATGCGCGCGCGCTGCGGGTGCGCATGCTGCGCCCGTTAACCGGAGGGTTCGGCATCCCCGCGCGGTCGTGCTAACCTGAAGCGCTCGCGTTCAGGAGGAACCCAGAAATGCCGCTGCTCGCCCTTCCGGCTGTCTTCATGCGTGGCGGCACCAGCCGAGCGGTGATGTTTCATGCGCGCGACCTGCCGGAACGAAGCGCCTGGGATCCGATCTTTCTCGCCGCCATGGGCAGCCCCGACCCGAACGGCAGGCAGTTGAACGGGATGGGCGGCGGCATTTCCTCCTTGTCGAAAGTCTGCGTCCTGGCGCCGTCCCGACGAGCGGACGCGGACATCGACTACACCTTCGCCCAGGTGCAGATCCGCGAGGCTTCGATCGATTATCGCGGCAATTGTGGCAACATGTCCTCGGCGGTGGGACCGTTCGCGGTCGACGAGGGGTTGATCCAACCGAACGGCGACACCGCCGTGGTGCGCATCTTCAATACCAATACCGGTAAGATTATCCGCTCCACCTTTCCGCTGGCGAATGGGCGCGCGGCGGTGGACGGCACGCTGGAAATCCCCGGCGTCGCAGGAACCGGCGCCCCGATCCGGCTGGATTTCCTGGCGCCGGACGGCGCGGTGACCGGACAACTGCTGCCTACCGGACATGTCGTGGACCACCTGGACGTACCCGGCATCGGTTCCATCGAAGTCTCAATGGTCGACGCCGCCAATGCCTGCGTGTTCGTGCGCGCCCGCGATATCGGCCTGACCGGCGCGGAGTTGCCCGAAGCTCTCGACGCCAACACCGCTGTGCTCGACCGCTTGCAACACATTCGGCGCGCCGCGGCGCTGAGGATGGGAATAGCCCGAAACGAGGCGGAGGCACGCCAAAGTAACGGTGTGCCGGCAATCGGCTTCGTCGCACCCCCGATGGCGGCGCCGACGCTGTCAGGCGAGACGATCACACCTGGCCAGGTCGATCTGACGGCTCGGTTCATCTCCAACGGCCAACCGCACAGAGCGCTCCCGCTGACGGCCTCGCTCTGCACCGCCGTGGCCGCTCGGATCGAAGGAAGCTTGCCATTCCAGGCGCTGTGCAGATCCAGTGCCGGCGCGGTTCGCATCGGCATGCCATCCGGCATCCTGACCGTGGACGCCGACGTGTCATGCGCCCCGGATGGCGTCTGGACCGCGCATAGCGGCGCCTTCTATCGCACCGCCCGACGGCTGTTCGATGGCCGGATTTACGTGCCGGCCATGTCTACAGTCCCTCAGGCCGAACCGGTGACGTAGGCGGTCAGGCTCTCCACCATCGTCTCCTGGTGCATGATGCGGGCCTTCACGACGTCACCGATGCTGATCAGGCCGATCAACGTGTCACGGTCCATGACCGGAAGGTGGCGGAAACGGCCCGCCGTCATCATCTGCATTGCTTCGGCCACCGTGGTGTCCGGGTGGGCCACCTGAACCGCGCGGGTCATCAATTGGCCGGCTGTCATTTCCAGTGTACGAGCGCCATTGGCGGCAAGGCAGCGAACGATGTCCCGCTCGCTGACGATTCCCAGCAACTGCTCCGTGCTGTCCATCACCAGAACGGCGCCGATGCGCCGGTCCGACAGCATTTGGGCCACTTCCGACACGCGCGCCGTTGGGTCGATCGTCGATACCTGATAGCCCTTGTGTTTTAGGATCGCAGCAACCGTAGACATCGCCTGCTCCTGTTGTTTGAGGCGGGTACTAGGTCCGACGGACTGTTGACCCGGCGATATCGAATAATCGAACCGCGCGCCCGCGCCCTACCCGAAGGACGCAGCATGCGCTTTCCAGTTGCCTGAACGCAAACTTTAGACGTGCAGTGCAGCAAATGCTGCTACCATAAGGTACTCCCCGCCATCAGGCCGGCGACGAGCAAAACCACGAACACCACGATGGCGATAAAGAACAGGATGCGAGCAATATCAGCCGACGCGGCAGCGACGCCTCCAAACCCGAATATCGCCGCTATGATTGAAACCACAAGAAAGAAAAGCGCTAACCGCAGCATGTGGGGTTTCCATTTCCAGGGGAAAGACACAACGACGGCGGTAGACTAAGGTTCCCACGTCAATACAAACAGTCACACGTCCTTTACCAGCGATCACTCTGCTGCCACCAGATGCGGAACGGCCGGTGAAAGCTGGGTTTCCACCAATGCGGCAAAGTGACCCTGGCGAGCAAGCAACGAGTTGAAATTACCTTGTTCGACGATCCGACCATCGTCGAACACAAGGATTTCGTCCGCGTCACGAACCGTCGAAAGCCGATGCGCGATCACGAATGTCGTGCGGCCAGCCATCAGCGTTTTCAGCGCCTTGCCGACACGGGCTTCGGTCGCTGCGTCCAGCGCGCTGGTCGCTTCGTCCAGGATCAGGATCGGCGGGTTTTTCAGCAGAGCCCGAGCAATGGCGAGGCGCTGGCGCTGGCCGCCGGACAGGGACGTCCCGCGTTCGCCGATCAGCGTATCGTAACCGCTGGCCTGGCGGACGATAAACTCGTGCGCGTCCGCCATCCGGCAGGCTTGCTCGATCTCCTCGTCGGTTGCCTCCGGGCGGCCGACCAGCAGATTGTCCCGGATCGAGCGGTTGAACAGCAGGCTTTCCTGGAACACCACGCCGATGTTCGATCGAAGGCTGTCCAGCGTGATGTCGCGCAGATCTTGTCCGTCAATGGTGATGCGACCGGACGTCGGATCCCACAGGCGCTGCAGCAGGGTCATCGCCGTCGACTTGCCGGCGCCGGTGTGGCCCACCAGGGCAATGCACATGCCGGGCTGCGCCTTGAAACTGACACTGCTCAGCACTGGCGAACCGCTGGCGGGGTAGGCGAACGACACGTCGTCGAACCGCACCTCGCCGCGCGGCGCCCACAGCACCCGCGCATCGTCTTTTTCCGGAACGGAGCTGCGTTCGTCCAGGATGGTGAAGAAGTCTTCCAGCGCCGGCAGCTTGAAGAACAAGGAGGACACGAACGAAGCGGCGGTTTCCAGGCGGCCTATCAGCAGCATGGCAAAGCCCATGAAACTGACGATCTCACCCACACTCGCCATGCCGTGCATGTGGAGCCACGTTCCGATCACAACGATCGTGATCACAGCCAACGTGCTGGACGCCCGCGTCATGACGTTCACCAGCGCCCACCAGTTCAGCACCGGGAACTGATGCTTGATCACCTGGTTGGCAATGTCGCTGAACAACCGCGCCTCAGCCGAAAGGCGGGTGAAGGACTGCACCACCATGACATTGGAGAGCGCATCCTGGGCAGTGCCAGCCAGCGAGGAGTTCAGCCCTTCGACCCGGCGCTGCGCCGTCTCGGTCTTCCTCACCACGATCGCGGTGAACATCAGGAAGATCGCAACGAGCACAATCAGCACCAGCCCGAGACGCCAGTTAAGAAAGAGTGTCATCGGCAACAGGACGGCGGCCGAAAGGATCGTGGAGAGCTGGTCGCGGAAAAACACCAGCCAGGTGCCGAACAACCCATCGGTCCCGGTCAACATCGCCTTGATCAGGCGGCCGGAATGGGTACCCCCATGAAACGATAGCGGCAAGTTCAGCACGTGCTGGAAATACCGTCCCATGGACTTGATACGGTGCCGGTGCGCCAGGCGCTCGGTTTGCAGGGCGACGGCGATGTTGCTGACAATGCCGCCGATACCGACCGCGACCCAGACGCCCAACAGCATCGCCGCATCGTGCCACATCTCGGCATGCGGCAAATTGTCGGACCGCGACAGCAGGTTCACCATCCGGCCAAACAGTACCGGATCAAGAAACTGCAGGCCGGCGACCATGAGGTTGGCAAACGCCAGGAACCCGGCGATTCGGATGTCCCGGCCAAGAAGCCCCAATACGCGGCGGTAAGTCTTGAAAAATCGCATATCACTGTCCC
>DATARX010000201.1:0-13535 GCA_036263955.1 Rhodopila sp. | reverse complement strand
CGGCGGCCCCTGGGGGTCAGGCAAACCAGCGGGCGGTCGTCGGCGACGGAGGCGACCGCGGCGTCGACGATATCCGGCCGCAGCACCATGCCGGCGCCGCCGCCGAACGGGGTGTCGTCCACGGTGCGGTGCCGGTCCTGGGCGAAATCGCGGATGTTGCTGACATCCAGCGACCAGACGCCGGTTTCCAGCGCCCGTCCGGCCAGGGATTGCCCGAGCGGACCGGGGAACATGGCGGGGAAGAGGGTAAGGACGGAGGCGCGCCAGGTCATGCGGCGTGCTCCGTTTCGGTTTCTGCTGCCGATGACCCGGATTCGGATATTTCCGCTGCCGATAGTTCCGCCGCCGATATGGCCGCTGCCGATAGTTCCGCTGCCGATAGTTCCGCTTCTGGTGGCACCATGATTTCGTCCGGCATCACCACGACGAGACGGCCGGCGGCGAGATCGACCGTCGGGACGCAGGCGGCGGTGAACGGGATGAGCAGCGGCGTGCCGGTGCCGACGATTTCGAAGCTGGCGCCGGCGCCATAGTCGTGCACCACCGAAACCGTCCCGAGGGCGCGGCCGGCGGGGTCCACCGCGGTGAGGCCGATGAGGTCGGCGAGATAGTATTCCTCCTCATCCGGCGGGGGCAGGGCAGAGCGGTCGATGAACAGCTTGGTGTTGGTCAGCTTCTCGGCCTGGGTGCGGTCGGCCACCTTGACCGCGACGCCGTCGACCATGCGGGCAATTTCGGCGACGCCTTCGGCCTTCCAGCGGAGCGTGTAGACCCGCCCCTCCGCGTCGGACAGCGGTCCGTACGCGGTGAGGTCGGCGGGATCGGCGGTGTGGCTGGTGACCTTCACCAGCCCGCGCACGCCGTGTGCCCGTCCGATCACGCCCAACTGGATGCGCCCCGTTGTCATCAGGCTGGTCGGTTCCGGTTTGCGTTAGGCCGCGGCGGCCGCGGCGGCCTTGGCGCGTTCCTGCGCCTTCTTCTTCGGTGCCGACTGCTGCGGCTGCTCATTCCAGGTGGGCATCGGCGCCAGGCCGGCCTTGCCGAGGAACTTGGCCACGCGTTCGGTCGCCACCGCGCCGTGCTCCAGCCAATGGGTCAGGCGTTCGGACTGCAGCCGAACCCGGTCTTCATGTTCGGCGGGCAGCATCGGGTTGTAGCTGCCGACGCGCTCGATGAAGCGGCCGTCGCGCGGGCTGCGGCTGTCGGCGATGACGATGTGATAGTACGGGCGCTTCTTGGCACCGGCGCGGGCGAGGCGGATTTTCAGGCCCATGTAACTGTTACTCCTGGTGGCGTTGGTTTGGTGTTGGTCAGAAGGGTCGGCGGTTCAGAAGGGTCGGCGATTCAGAAGGGGCGGCGGTTTTGGGGGTTCATGCCTTTCGGCATCAGGGCGCCCAGGCCGTGACGCATCAGGCCTTTCTGCCCCAGTTTTCCCATTTTCTTCATCATCTCGGACATCTGGTCGAACTGTTTCAGCAGCCGGTTGACGTCCTGCACGGAGGTACCGGAGCCGGCGGCGATGCGCTTTTTCCGATTGGCCTTGATGATATCCGGCGTGCGTCGTTCCTTGATCGTCATGGACGAGATGATCGCGGCCTGACGCTTGAGGATCTTGGTGTCGAGATCGGCGCCTTCCAGCTGCTGCTTGATCTTGCCGGCGCCGGGCAGCATCCCGAGGATGCCGGACAGGCTGCCCATCTTGCCGATCTGGCGGAGCTGCGCGGCGTAATCCTCCAGGTCGAACTTTCCTCGCATCATCTTGGTTGCGAGTTTTTCGGCTTCGGCCTGGTCTATCGTCTCGGAGGCGCGTTCCACCAGGCCGACGATGTCG
This sequence comes from Rhodopila sp., assembly GCA_036263955.1. Taxonomy (GTDB): domain Bacteria; phylum Pseudomonadota; class Alphaproteobacteria; order Acetobacterales; family Acetobacteraceae; genus Rhodopila. The sequence continues at coordinate 11,704 of DATARX010000201.1, read as the reverse complement.
CCCATGCCGAGGATGCGGCCGGCGACGCGTTCGGGGTGGAAGTCTTCCAGCGCGTCCTGCTTTTCGCCGACGCCGATCAGCTTGATCGGGGCGCCGGTGATGGCGCGCATCGACAGCGCGGCGCCGCCGCGGGCGTCACCGTCCATGCGGGTGAGGACGATGCCGGTGATGGACAGCGCGTCGTTGAACGCCTTGGCGGTGTTGACGGCGTCCTGCCCGGTCATGGCATCGACCACGAGCAGGGTTTCCGCCGGGTTGGTGGCGGCGCGGACGCTGCGAACCTCGTCCATCAGTTCCTGGTCGATCGACAGGCGGCCGGCGGTGTCGAGGATGACGACGTCGAAACCCTCGCGCCGAGCGACGTCCATCGCGCGGTTGGCGATCTGAACCGGGGTCTGGCCGGCGACGATGGGCAGGCTGGGGACGCCGGCCTGGTCAGCAAGCTGGGCCAACTGCAGTTGCGCGGCGGGGCGCTGGGTATCCAGGCTGGCGAGCAGCACGCGGCGCTTCTGCCGGTCGGTCAGGCGGCGGGCGATCTTGCCCGATGTCGTGGTCTTGCCGGAGCCTTGCAGGCCGACCATCAGGATCGGCACGGGGGCGGCGGCGTTCAGGTTGATGGGGACCGCGCCGGAGCCGCCCAGTGCCTCGATCATCACGTCGTTGACGATCTTGACGACCTGCTGGCCGGGGGTGACGGAAGAGAGCACCTCGGCGCCGATTGCGCGTTCGCGGACCTTGGCGACGAAGTCGCGCACCACCGGCAGGGCGACGTCGGCGTCCAGCAGCGCCAGGCGGACTTCGCGCAGCGCTTCGGTGACGTCGGCCTCACTCAGCGATCCGCGGGTGCGGAGCCGGTCGAAAACCCCTGACAGCTTGTCCGAAAGTGCTTCGAACACGGGCGGTGCTACTCCTTGCGCGCCGTTGCGCGAATTTCCAAACGTTTATGCGCCGCTGCGCGAACCCTCGCGGAGCGGCGTAGCCCCCGCTTCAGGCGGGGACCGGGTAATGGGATGACCCGGATCGGCGGCTTATGACGGCGGGCCGGGCGGGAGTCAAATGGAATGGTGTGGGGGCAAAGCAGACCTGGTCCCGGTTGCTGCCGGGCTTACGCGCTGCGCAAAGGCGATGTCAGAATTCTGTCTGACCCGTGCTTGTCGCGTGGGATGAGCGCATGACGTTGCGAATCGGGCTGATCGATGCCGATGTCGACGGCGGCGTTTGAAGCAGCGCATTGCACGCGAAGGGGGGGGACGACCTGAACGTCACGAAACCGGATTGTGTTCGAAATGTCTGATCCGTTCAGGCGGGCGATGCCAGTGGCTTGTCCTTCTGCACCACCAAAGTGACGATAAGTCTCACGTTCGTGTCGGGGGCTTTTCCGCCAGCATGGGGTGTTCCGACCGGCACCTGGAAGGCATCACCCGGCTTCAGCATGCGGGTCGGTTGGCCTTCAATCGGAAGTTCCAGGCTGCCCTCAAGAACGAAGCCGGATTCGATCCCTGGATGGGTATGTCGGGCGATGAGCGCCCCCTGTCCTATGGTCGCTTCCACGACCAACGTCGTGTACCCCGGCGCTGGACCGTCCATCTGGGACAGGATCTTTCTGGTGAAACCGGCGGTCGCCGCAGGCGGGGTATCTTGCGCCAATACATCGGTCGCAACGAGCCCTGTAGCGGCGCAAATGGCGCAGGGGGCAAACCCCGCGAAGCCGCGTCGTGTCAGCACGACTACCTCCCTCGCTTTGTCCAGGTGGCAACATCCAGGCAGAAAGATGTATGGAATTTCATGATAGCGAAAGCAAGCGGAGAGGTGGCACGCGGTGCGCAAGGCCGGTGCGAAGGTCGATTTTGCCGGGACTCGCTGTCTCGTGAAGCACCTCACCCCGGTTGATCGGCGGTTCTGAACGAGGGGGCGGACCCGCCCCCGTCAAAACCCTTGTTGGAGGCACTCGCCTTCAGGAGAAGGCCGGGGGCCGACTGCACGTCGCCTCCGTTGCGCACCACCGGCAGGGTGACGCCGAAACTGCATAGTGTCGGCCGCTTTCGTCGGATAAGCAGCTTTAGACCAGGCGTTTTGGGGCCGAGCGTTTTGGGGCCGAGGGTCTCGCGGCAGTGGGTCTTGGGGGCCGAGGGTCTTGGGGGACGAGACTCACCGCGGATGTGGCTTGGCGCGGGGCGGGGGCGGTCGGACTTTACCACGGGGACGCAATGGTCCGGCTGAAGACACCAAGTTGAGACGGGACGTTATCCAGGCATCGTCAAGCAATAGAAGGAATCCCGTGAATGGACACTGAATTTTCCGCACGCCCGGCAGGCGGCCTGACGGTAAAGAGGCAGAACGGGGCGCGCGGGCCGGCGCGACTGGCGGGTGCGGCTTTGTTCGGTTGGGCAATGATGCTGGCGGCCTGTTCACACCAGACCGCACCCGGCGCCGACACAAAGCTGGAGGGGCAGCCGCCGTCGGGTTCGGTGGAAATGCACGAATTGCAGGCGGCTTACATTGCCAGCGGGAGCGGCGGAAGCGGCGTGCTGCATTACCAGGGGGTGAATTATCCGTTCACGGTCGGCGGCGTGGGGGTCGGGGGCCTCGGTGCCTCGACGATCGAGGGGCGCGGCGATGTTTACAATCTCACCAACCTCTCACAGTTCCCGGGCACATACGCCGATGGTCGCTATGGATTCGCATTCGGGCAAACGAGCGCGGGCGACCTGTGGATGCAGAACGAGAAAGGTGTCGTCATCCACCTGAGGGCGGAGCGGACCGGCCTGATGCTGAGCCTGGGCGGCAGTGCGATCGCAATCTCGATGAATCAGTGACGCGGGGAATCAGTAACGTGGGGAATCAGTGACGTGGGGACCCAGTGACGTGGGGAACCAGTGACGTGGTGACCCAGTGATATGGGGAACCAGTATTAATGCCGCAGTCAAAGTCCTCATCGGGTTGATTTGCGCGTGAACGCGTAGCCCGGCCCGCGCACCATGCGCGCGGAGCGACGCTCGGTCACGAGGCCTGCTGCACGGCGACAAGGAATTTCGCGACCTCGTCCTCCAGCCTGGTGGCCTGGCCGGTCATCTCCATCGCTGCGTCCAGCACAACCCCGGCTCGGTTGTCGGTTTCGGCGACGACCTGGGTCACGGCGCCGATGTTGCTGTTGACCTCGGCGGTTCCGGCGGCGGCTTGCTGCACCGCCTGGGCGATCGACTGGGTCGCGGCGCCCTGTTCCTCGACCGAGGCCGCGATGATGGTGGCGATCTCGTTCATCCGCTGGATCGTGGCACTGATGGATCGCAAGGCGGTGACCGCCTGGGCAGTTGCCTGCTGCATGGCGGTGATCTGGCCGCCGATGTCCTGCGTCGCCTTCGCGGTCTGGGTGGCCAGGCTTTTCACCTCGCCGGCGACCACGGCAAAGCCCTTGCCGGCCTCGCCGGCGCGCGCCGACTCGATGGTGGCGTTCAACGCCAGCAAATTGGTGCGGGCGGCGATGTCGCCGATCAACCGCACGACGGCGCTGATGCGGTCCGCGGCCTCACTCAGGCGGCTGACACAGGCGTCGGTGGCCTGCGCCTCGGCCACCGCGGTTCCGGCGATCTGGGCGGATTCGGCGACCTGGCGGCCGATCTCGCTGACCGAGATGGCCACTTGTTCGGCGCCTGCCGCCGCGGTGCTGACGCTTTGTGACGCCTGGTCGGAGGCGGTGGACACCGCCAGCGTGCGCTGCCCGGCGATGACCGCACTCTCCCGCATCGTCGCGGCGGCCTGGCGCACGCCGTCGGCCGATCCCGCGACGGTGCGGGCGATGCCGCCGACGCTTTGCTCAAACTGCCGGACCAGGTGAACCTGGCCGGTGACGGTGCGCCAGGTCAGCAGCGGGCCGGCGTAGGCGCCGTCGCGGTCGAAGGTCGCGCTGATCCGCAGATCGATGGTTTCCGCCCCGAGCGCGAACCGCAGGCGACGCGGCAACCCGGCTGGATCGGTGGCCAGGTCGCGCGGGCGGTGCTGACCCATGGGGAGGACGTCGATGGTCTGGCCACCGAGGTCCGCGACCGGGACGCGCAGCGCATCCTGCACCGTATCGAGCATCCGCCGCAGTTCGGTGTTCAGGTAGGTGATGCGAACGTCGCCGTCCGGTTCGGCGGTCATGACGCCGACGGGCAACTGCTCGATGATCTGGCTTTGGATGAAGGTCTGGCGCATCACTGCGCGCAGTGTCTCGACCGATGCCGCCATGCGGCCGATTTCGTCGCGCCATTCGGTGTAGGGCACGGTTTGATGGGTCTTGCCGTCGGCGATGCCCTGGACGATCCGGGTCAGGCGGCGGATCGGGCCTGCCAGCATGCGGGTGACGACGGTGCCCAGGCTGATCATCAACAGGGTGATGGCGCCGACCATCACCAGGATGTTCGTGGCGGCGCGGTGGCCGGCCGCGCGCGCGGTGTCGGCGGCGGCGCGCTGGCGGCCGGCGGCGGTCTGGTCGAGTTTGTCGAAGCTGGACTGCATGTCCTGGCTGGCGGCTTCGATCTCGGTATTGACCACCTCATCCAGTTGGCGGGACACCGTGATCAGGTCGATGGAGGCGGCGGCGATGGCCTGGCCGATGCTGTCCGTCAGGCGGGCGTCGGCCTTGATGGCGTCCGGCGCGGGGCCGGCGAGCACTGCCTGCATCGCCGCCGCCGCGTCGGCCGCCGCATCCTTGACGTCGTTGGCGGCCGATCCGGAGCCGGCGGCCATGAACATCATCGCCGCGGCCTGCACCCGGCTCATGGCCAGGCGGTAGCGGTTCACCGCCTCGATCGTCGGATCGCGCTGGTCGGCCTGGACCGGCGCTGCCTGGGTATCGCGGACCGACCCGACGCCGCCGTCCATCGCCGAACCGCGGGCGAGTTCGGTTACCAGCGTGGTCAGCGCGGTTTCAAACACCGGTCGCGCCTGGAATACCCGTTTTTGCCGAATGGTCAGCATTTCGCTGCGCAGGTCGGCGGCCTTGGTGACGGCGCCCATCAGGGCGTTCAGCCGGTTCAGGGCGTCGTCCGCCAGCGCCTGGTCCGGTCCTGCATCGACCTGGTGCATCAGCGCGGTGGCGCGCTCGGTCTGCTTGCCGGCGCGGGCCAGCGCGGTGCGGATCCCGCCGACGGTCTGCTGGACCTGCAGTTCGCGGCTGACGACACGCAGTTCCTGGGCCGCGAGCAGGCTGCGCTGGACCTGATGCTCGACCGCCGACTGCGCCGCGACGTTGTCCTGCATGGCGGTGACGAAGACGAGCCGGTTGAGCGCGAAAAACGATACGCCGCTGAGCAGCGCCAGCGCGCCAACGACGGTCATGGCGAGTTTGAAGCCGATCGGCAGGTCGCGCGCGAGGCGTATTGGCGCGTTGAGCCATCCCATGTTTTTCTCCCCCCGCACCGGTTGTTCGATGCGGCTTATTCGACGATCCGAAGACGTTCAGATGGGGATATAAGTCCGCGCAAGATTCTGCCCATAAGCCGGCGTTCGTTTCGAACAATACATTGGCCTGCCGCTGTGCCGGGTGGCCGGACGGTGTAGCGGCAGAACCCGGGGCGCCTTGCTCGCGCGCTCACCCGCGGCGTCCAGGTGGTCGATTTGTCCGCCCGTTGGCATTGATCGCAGGTTCCAGATTGAATTCGTGCGGCGCTTATTGTTTCCAGTATTGAAATTCGTTCGGCGGGATCAGCCGAATGCGAACAGCCCGGCGATGGCCAGTACCAGGGCGGGTGGCATGACCAGCGTGCCCAGTTTGAGGAAGCTCCAGGCGCTGACGCGCAGGCCCTCGCGCCGCAGGGCGGTCAGCCAGAGGATTGTCGCCAGGGAACCGGTCACCGAGAGGTTCGGGCCCAGATCGACCCCGATCAGGACCGCCGCGCGAACGTGCTCCGGGACGCGTGCCAGTTGGACCACCCGGCCGGCGAGCAGGCCGGCGGGGAGATTGTTGACCAGATTGCAGCCGATGCCCAGGACCGCGCCGGTGGCCCAGGCGGCGCCGCTGGCGGAGCGGGCGACGAGGTTGCCCAGAAGGGCGGCGAGGTCGTCGGTGACGCCGGTGTTCTGCAGCGCCTCCACCAGCACGAACAGCCCGGCGACGAGGGGGAGAACGCCCCAGGATATGCCGCGGATGACAGCCAGCGGGCGGCTGCGCGAGCGGGTCAGCACCAGGATGGCGGTTGCTGTCCCGGCCAGGAAGGCGGGGAGGCCGAGCTGGATGTCGACGGCGGAGGCGGCGAGGAGCACGATCGCGGTGACGGCGATGCCGATGGCCGCGCGCTTGCCGCCGGCGGTCAGTTCGGCGACGTCGATGTCGGCGGACAACGGCTGGCGCAGGCGGGCGCGCTGGGTCCAGCGCAGCATCACGTAGGTGGCGGCGATCGACAGCAGCGAGGGCAGCGCGTAGCTGGCCAGCCAGTGCGGCAGCGTTGGCATGTGGCTGGCGTAGATCACCAGGTTGGCGGGGTTGGAGATCGGCAGCACGAAGCTGGCGGCGTTGGCGATGAAGGCGCAGATGAACAGGTAGGGCAGGGCTTCTTTCGCGCGCGCGGCCTTCACCACGGCGGCGACGGCGGGTGTGAGTACAACGGCGGTGGCGTCGTTGGACAGGAACACGGTGACGATGGTGCCGACGGCGAATACCAGGGAAAACAGCCGGGTCGGGGAGCCGCGGGCGAGTTTGGCGGCCTCGGCCGCCAGCCAGTCGAACAGGCCTTCCAGCCTGGCCAGTTCGGCGAGCAGCATCATGCCGATGAGAAACAGGTAAACGTCGGTGCCCTTGGCGACGGCGGTCAGCGCGTCGGCGGCGGGCAGCAGTTTCAGCGCGATCAGCAGGGTGGCTCCGGCGACCGCCCAGATGAACTCGGGCCAGGCGAAGGGGCGCAGGATCACGCCGGCGGTGGCGATGGCGGCGATGCTCCAGATCGACCAGGGCGGCGCGATCAGCGCGGGCATCATGCGGGTTGCGTGGCCTGCAACCTGGCTGGGGCGGAGGCGGTTTCCCGCGTTTCCGGCATCAGCAGGCTGAAAAAGGCGAGGGCGCACGTGGCGATCCCGGCCAGATACAGGAAGCCCGCGGGATAGCCAAACCACTGCACCACGTAGCCTGCGGTGGCGTTGCTGAGCGTGGCGCCGATGCCGACAGACAGCGCCGTCAAGCCTTGGGCGAGGTTGAACCGGCCGGTGCCGCGCATGAGGTCGGATGCGATCAGCACCGATATCACTCCAAAAATGCCGGCCGCCACGCCGTCGAGCAGTTGGATGCCGACCACGGCGTAGGGGCCGGCGGTGAAGGCGAACAATAGACCACGGACCGGCAGGACGGCCAGGGCGACGAGGAAGACAGGCTTGCGGCCGATGCCACGCGCCGAAGCTCGGCCGACGGCCCAGGCGACGCCGACCATGACGAACTGGGCGGCGATGATGCAGGCCGACAGCGCCATGGTGTCCTGGCCGGGATGGGTTTGGGCCAGCACCTGGCCGGCCATCGGCAGCATGGCGGCGTTGCCGAAGTGGAACAGCACCACCGCGGCGAGGAAGATGACCAGGTCGCGGCGGCGCAGCAGGTCCCGAAACGGGACCGGTTCGCCGCTGTGGGTGGGATCCTCGCCGCCGCGGGCCTGCTCGTGGTCGATTTCCGTTGGGTTGACCAGGGTGACGACTGCGGCGCTGGCGAGGGCGAAGGCGCAGACGAGGTAGAAGATCCAGTGGTATCCCAGGGATTGGCCCAGGGTTCCGGCGAGCACGGCGGCAAGCAGGTTGCCGGCGTGGTTGAAGCCCTCATTGCGGCTGATCCGGGCGTCCAGCCGGCGCCGTCCGACGAGGCCGAGGGAGAGGGCGGCGATGGCCGGGGGGATGATGGCGGACGCGGCACCGAGCATGGCCTGGGCGGCGATGACGGTGGCGAAATGGGGGAACAGGACGATCAGCAGGCAGCCGAGGCCGACGGCGAGGCCGGACGCGGCAACCAGCAGCCGCTTGGTTCGGCAGCCGTCCACCAGCAGGCCGGCGGGGATCTGGCAGAGCGCGGCGGCGATCGAGGATGCGCCCATGGCGAGGCCGATCGCGCCGGCATCCCAGTGTTGGGCGCCCTTCAGGTAGACCGACAGATAGGGACCGACGCCATCGCGGACGTCGGCCATCAGGAGATTGATGCCGTCCAGGCCGTGGCGGGATCGCCGCGAGGTCGCTGCCTGGCTGGTTTCGTCCACGCCACCCTCCGCTTTGGGGCGCGTGGGCGGATCCCGCCGCGCGGATGACCAACGCGCGGCGATTGGATCGGTTCACCGGCGCCGGCGGTTCGGGGGCGGCCGATCTTGGGGCCCGGACGCTGGGGGCGCAGACGTTTGGGGCGCGGACGTTTGGGGCGCGGACGTTGTGGCGCCAGTATCAGGCGACCTTGACGTCGTTCCAGAAGCCGAACCGGCCGCCGACGGCCTGCATTTTCGGCTGCGGACGCTCATACGACCAGGCGGCGCGTGGGTAGCGCTGGCCGTTCAGCACGACGTCATAAAACTGGACGCCGTGCGGGCAGGCGAGGTCGGATTCGGTCTTTGCCGTCTTTTCCAGCCATTCCAGGCGCGTGGCGGACGGTGGGAAGTAGGCGTAACCGCCGGTTTCAACGATGTCGTCGCTTTGTGCGATCACGTGGTCGTTCAGGGTTGCTTGCATAATGCTGTCCTCCTGGCAGGCGACATGGGGATGCGGCGGCGATCCGGCCAGGGGGGCGGATGCGGAAATCCGCTGCCGATCACAAGGCGGCGCGGATCATCTTGAACGCATGGGCGACGGTGGCGGCGCGGATGGCGGTGCGGTCGCCGGGGAAGATCTGCCGTTCGGTGATGGCTGGGATGCCGGTGCGCGCCAGCCCGAAGCACACCAGGCCGACGGGTTTGAGTTCGGTGCCGCCGCCTGGTCCGGCCACGCCGGTCACCGACACCGCGATGGCGGCGCGGGAGCGGGCGAGGGCGCCGTCGGCCATTGATGCGGCGACTTCCTCGCTGACAGCGCCATGGGTTTCGATCAGCGGCATCGGCACGCCGATCATCTGGCTTTTGGCCTCATTCGAATAGGTGACGAAGCCGCGGTCGACCACGTCGGAGGATCCGGCGATGGCGGTGAGCGCGGCGGCGATCAGGCCTCCGGTGCAACTTTCGGCGGTCGCCAGCAGGACCCCTTTAGACCGGCAGGCGGCGAGGAGGGCTTCGGCCTCCTGCAATGTGGAGTCTGGCAACAGGGCGTTCGGCGCTATGGGGGCTGGCACTATGGGGGCTGGCACTATGGGGGCTGGCGGCATCGTGGTGTCCGTATGGGTGTCTGCGACCGAGCGTGGCGCGCGGCGCGGCGGCTGTAAACTGGCACCGGGAGCGTGGTGGCGTGCCGCGGCCGGCGGCGGTTGAAAGTCTCCAGTCGGCGTCTGCAATACCTGATCTGGCATTAAAATCGCGGTTGGGCGGTATATTGCAGTAGCGTTTCCGTTTTGGGGGCGCCTTGACCCAACCACGCCGCGGCAGGATAGATCGATGCCTTATAGTGACGACAGGTGGGGCCGGATGCAATTTGGAAGACACAAGCTGACGCAATGCAAATATGGCTGGATGCTGCATTTTGGGCCGTATATTGGAAAGTGCTTTGAATTGTATGGCGAATACAGCGAGTCGGAAGTCAACATCCTTCGGTCCTTCTTGCGGCCAGGCGACACGGTATTGGATATCGGCGCGAATATCGGCGACCTGACGGTGCCGATGGCGCGGTTCGTCGGGGACAAGGGGCGGGTGTTCGCCATCGAATCGAACATCGATACGTATCACGTCCTGTGCGGCAATCTCGCACTGAACGGTTTGCGAAACGTCAAGGCGATAAATTGCTTTATCGCAGATTCGCCCGACGTCGACACGGCCGGCGCCTGGGGCCGGTTCGGCTATGTCAGCGAGGCATGGGGTGCGCAGATCGTTTCGATAGACGGGCTCAATATCGAGGCTTGCAAGCTGATCAAGATCGACGTGGACGGCAAGGAGTTGCAAGTCCTGCGCAGTGCCCAGGCGCTTATTCAAAAAGCGCGTCCGGTGTTATATTTCGAGAATGACGATCGGGCCGCTTCGGCGCCTTTGCTGGCGTATGCCATGAGCCTGGAGTATGACCTTTACTGGCACCCGGCGCCGATCTTCCAGCCGAACAATTTTTTCGGGAATCCGACGAATTTCTGGGCGCCGACCAATGTCCTGTCGCTGATGATACTGGGCCTCCCGAAGGAGCATCGGGAGCGCTATCAAGTGCCGTTCAAGGCGGTGACCGACAAGGACGCCTGGTGGGATGGGTTGAAGGATGGCTCCGACTGATCGGCGGCCGGCGATGCGCCAGGATTTTGCCTTTTGACGTTGTGGATCGTAGCCGGCAGATGCGGTTTCCACGGATCGGTGTAATATGACCGCCAATGGGAGGCGAACATGAGCGCATCAGTCGACCCCGGCGTGCTGAATGATCCCCTGGGTGACCCCTGGACCATGCCGATCGATCGCATCGACGTCGCGGATGCGAGGATTTTTCAGGACGACGTCTGGCCGGACTGGTTCGCGCGGCTGCGGCGCGACGATCCGGTGCATTATAGCGCGGCCAGCCAGTTCGGGCCGTATTGGTCGGTGACCAAATACCGGGACATCATGGCGGTGGAGACCAATCCGCGGGTGTTTTCCTCGGCTTCGGGGATCACCCTGCTGGATCGGGAGACGCAGTACCGGCTGGCGATGTTCATCGCCATGGACCCGCCGAAGCATGATGTGCAGCGCCTGGTGGTGGCGCCGATCGTCGCGCCCGACAATCTGGCGACCATGGCGGGGACGATCCGGACGCGGGCGGCGCGGATCCTGGATGGGTTGCCGCGCAATGAAACGTTCGACTGGGTGGAGCAGGTTTCGATCGAGCTGACGACGCAGATGCTGGCGACGCTGTTCGATTACCCGATCGAGCGGCGGCGGGACCTGACGTATTGGTCGGACATCGCGACGACAAACCTTCTGGATCCGGCGGCGTTGGTGAAGACCGAGGAAGAGCGGTTCACCGAACTGCGGAAGATGGCGGCAGCGATGACGGCGCTGTGGAACGAACGGGTGAATGCGCCGGGCGGCAACGACCTGATCTCCATGCTGGCGCATGGGGAGGCGACGCGGGACATGGACCCGATTGAGTTCATGGGGAACTGCGTGCTGCTGATCGTCGGCGGCAACGACACCACGCGCAACGCGATCAGCGGCGGGCTGTGGGCGCTGAACCAGCATCCGGACGAATATCGCAAGCTGCGGGACAATCCCGGGCTGATCGGCAGCATGGTACCGGAGATCATTCGCTGGCAGACGCCGCTTTCGTATATGCGGCGGACGGCGTTGGCGGATCATGAGCTCGGCGGCAAGACCATCCGAGCGGGCGAGAAGCTGGCGATGTGGTATATCTCGGGCAATCGGGATGGGGAGATGATCGCGGATGCGGATCGTTTCATCATCGACCGGGCGCGGCCGCGGCAGCATCTGTCGTTCGGGTTCGGGATCCATCGTTGCGTCGGCAACCGGCTGGCGGAGCTGCAGCTGACGATCCTGTGGGAAGAGATCATGCGGCGCTTTCCGGTGATCGAGGTGGTGGAGGCGCCGAAGCGGGTTTTCTCCAGCTTCGTGCATGGGATTTCGTCGATGATGGTGCGGATTCCGGGGTAGGCCAA
>DATARX010000158.1:0-3978 GCA_036263955.1 Rhodopila sp. | reverse complement strand
TCCGGATCACGTTAAGACCAAGCCCCTCCACGAACGCGATTTCCCGCTGATGCACCGCCGCGATGTAAGGCGTCAGAAGCACCAGCTTGCGCAACGTCAGCGCCCGGAACGCCGCCTCCAGCGCATCCGGCGTCACCAGTCCGGGAATACCCGTCGCGGCCGAAATCCGTTCCCGGATCGCCGCGCCGGTCTCCGGGGAGAACGTGGTCACCGCCGTGCAGTGAAACACGATCCGGTCCACCCGCGCGTCGGCCAGCAAGCCAGCCGCCCCTTCGACACCCTCCATCATCCGCCGCAGCTACGCCTCGGAACTGCCACGCAACGCCAGCCGCGTGAACAGCGCGCTGACGCCCGGCGGCAGCATCGCCCGGATCTGCGGTTCCGCGATGACGTTGCCGGACGGAACGATAATGCCCAGCCGCAGGCGATCGCCATATTCGATGCCGGCCTCCGTCACGCCGGCTGCCGCAGGCTGGCCCACGCCTCCCGCAGGTAATCCCGGTTGATATAGTCCGCTGCCCGCGTCCGGGTGCGCTGCGGCAGCGCCCGGATCAGCCCGCTGATCTCGATCAGCGCCTGCACCGCCGCATCGCTCGCATCCCCGTCACGAGGGAAAATTTCCGCCGCGACATACTCGTCCCACGCCCGGTCCGCGTAATGTCGCGCGACTCCGGTTTCCCGCATCGCGATCGCCGCGGCCCCGTCGCGTTCGGCATAGAACCATTCGTGCGCCCGAATGAACGCCCGCATGAACCGGACCACCAGGTCGCGATTGGCCGCCGCCCATGGCGCCAGCACGTGCAGCGAGGTGAACTGGAAATCCGGGAACGTCGACCGCGGATCCGCCAGCGTGGGATAACCGGCGTCCGTAGCGATGTAGTTCAACGGCGCCCCCTGCAACCCAGCCTGGATCTCCCCGCTCTGCAGCTTCTCCCACCGCGCCAGGATCGGACCGACCGCCTTGATCGTGTAATCGTCGGGATGATGCAGCCCATGCGCCTCGAACAGCCGCATGACCAATGATGAACTGCCGGCCTCCAGGGACGAAACGCCCACCACCTTGCCACGCATATCCGCGAACCCGTTGATCCCCTTGCCGGCGATCAGCGAAAACGGCAGCCGATTGACGTTCCCGCCGATGATCTCGCTCTCTCACCCTGACTCCGCATCCAGGATCACATGCTCGGTAATCCCGAACGCAAGCTGGACCGTGCCATTCGCCAGCCGGTTGGTGACCTCGTCCACGCCCTCATGCAGTTCGACGGCCAGGTCGATCCCTTCGTCCCGGAACAGGCCCTGGTCCACGCCGATCCACACGGGCATATTAAAGTAATTCCGGGAAACGGCGGCAAATCGTAACGGAGTCATAAGAAGTCCCTTCGGGTCATCAAACGCTTGGGGTCGAGGCAAGGCCGGGCGCCATCGTTCGGCCGGCACCGATCGGGTTCCGGGTCAGCAGCAACGCGGTCGCGACCCCCGCCAGCAGCAGCACGCCCGCGATGACAAACGCACCGGCGTAACCAAACGGCGTGGCAACGATGTAACCGGTCGCGATCGGCGCCACGATGCCGAACGAGTTACCGCCCAGGATCAGCAGGCTGGTCGCCGCGCCGGTCTGCGCGCCATCCACCAGCAGGTCGTTGGTCAGCGCGATATTCATGCCCATCGCCGTCGACACGCAGGTCAGGGAGACGCTGAACATCAGCAGGATCAGCCAGATATTGGTCACCAGCGGCGTCAGCAGAATCACCGCCGAAACCAGCAGCGAAGCCGCGACGATCCGCCGCCGCCCGCCCTGCGCGGTATCGCTGCGCCGCAGGAAACGGTCGCTGACCAGGCCCAGCAGCAGCCCCAGCGGCACCGCCGCCGCATACGGCACGGCGGAGAACGCGCCGCTGCGCATGACATCCAGTCCGCGCGTGTCCGCCAGATAGGTCGGCAGCCAGGTCATGAACAAATACAGCGTGTAGCCGGCGCACCCCTGGGTCAGCGCCAGCCCCCACATCGACGGGCTGCGCAGCAGGCTGCCGATCGCGCCCCCGCCCTCGGCCCGCCGGCGCACGGTATCGCCGCGTTCGCCCAGGATCCGCGCGCGCTCCACCGGCCGCAGCCAACCTGCCTGTTCCGGCCCGCGATAGATCAGGAGCCAGGCGATCGCCATGACGATCCCGACGCCGCCGGTGGCAAAGAACGACACCCGCCAGCCGAACGCCGACACCAGCCAGCCAACCACCGGCGCACCCGCCGCGAGCCCGGCATAAGCCCCGCTGTTCAGCAGCGCCGCGGCAAGGCCCCGCTCCGATCGCGGCGCCCATTCCCGGATGACGCGGCCGCCGGCCGGATAGCTCGCGGCCTCGCCCACGCCCAACGCCAGACGGCTGGCGAACAGGCCGGCATAGGTGGTGGCCATCCCGGTCAGCACGCCGCCGACGGACCAGACCAGCAGGCTGGCCGCGGTGACAGACCGCGCGCCCCAACGGTCCACCGCCATGCCCAGCGGCACCAGGCAAACCAGGTAGGTCCACAGGAAGGACGAGAATACGAAGCCAAGCTGCACCGATGACAGGCCGTAGCTCGCCGCGATCGACTTGGCCGCAACCGACAGGTTGATCCGGTCGATGTAGCAAAGCGCCATCATCACGAAGATGCCCGCATAGACGAGAAAGCGGCGCGTTTGCGCCATGGACGGTCCTCCAGCCAATTTTTGTTCAGCCATTTTTGGTTGCACCTCATTCATACTAGACTGCCGAACCTGGCTGGCCACCCGGAAACATTGCATAAAGAATATGCATCACATTCATACTCACCCCACCCCGGACCCGCTCGGCATGGACCTCAGGAACGTCGATCTCAATCTGCTCGTCGTGCTCGACAGTATCGTCGAGCACCGCAGCGTGTCCCGCGCCGCGGCTCGCCTCAAGCTCAGCCAGTCCGCGGTCAGCCATGCGCTGCAGCGGTTGCGCCATAGGCTGAACGATGAACTGCTGGTGCGCGAAAACGGCGCCATGCAGCCGACACCCGCCGCGATCCGGCTGATGGAAACCGTCCGCCCCGCCCTCGCCCAACTCGGCAGCGCGCTCGCCGACAAGCGCGGCTTCGATTCCCTCACCAGCACCCGAGGCTTCGTACTCCGCATGTCCGAGTATGTGGCCCCCTCGGTCCTCACGCCGCTCTGCACCAGGCTGCGCCGCGACGCGCCCGGAGTGCGCCTGACGGTCCTACCCGTCGGCGGCGCACCGGAAGACCGCACCATCGAACCCGGGGAACTTCACCTGCGCGCCGAACGCGGCACACGAACGCTGGCACGCCCGACCAGCCAGATGCTGTTCAAGGACGATTTCGTCGTCCTGATGGCTACCCACCACGCCGGCGCGCACAAAGCCCTGACGTTGGAGCATTACGTCGCCCTTCCCCACATCAAGGTCGCCGCCGACGCCGTCGGCACCAACATGATCGATGACGCGCTCCAGCGGTTCGGTGTGCGCCGCAACATCGTCATGACGGTCCCAAGCTGGTTTGCCATGCGACGCGTGGTGGCCGGCACCGATCTCGTGGCCGTCGTGCCCCGGCACTGGACCGCGGACCCCAGCTTCGCCACTGGCTGCATTTGCCGCGACCTGCCGCTGGACGATGTCGCCCTGTCGGTCGAACTCGTCTGGCACGCCCGCGACACCACCGACAGCGGCATCGCCTGGCTGCGCGCCACCCTGGCGGACCTGTTGCGAGCCGGGCCCGTCAACCAGTTCGGCGTCTGACCAGACAGCCGCGCCCGGTGCTCCGAGATTCGCGCGTGGCAGCAGCGCAGCTGTCGGGCGGACAAGTCCAGGGAGCGTCAACTGCGCATTGACCTCCGGACAATACACATCGAGGACGAAAGGGAGTCCTCGCAGGGCAATCGCATTTGCCGGCGCCGGGATTGGTTGCGACGATCGCGTGTCGTTCGGCAGCCAAGGAAGCAAGAATCCACCACGGATGACG
>DATARX010000152.1:0-10051 GCA_036263955.1 Rhodopila sp. | reverse complement strand
GCGGGGCTGTCCACCTGCACCCAGCGCCATGGCTGGCTGTTGCCGACCGACGGCGACAGTTGCGCCACGTCCAGCAGGGAGTCCATCAGCGCCTCCGGCACCGGACACGTGCTGAACCGCCTGACGTCACGCCGCCACGCGATCAGTGTCGCCAGCTGCTCCTGAAAGTCCGCGTCGAAGCGCGGCGGGGTTGGTCCTTGCGTCATGGTTCGGCCGCGATAACGTGGAAGAAGCTGCCCGAAACCAGGCCACGCCGGCTGCCGCTGGGCTGCGGCTCCGACCCGTAGGCATCGCACACCATGGCGAACGCTTCGTCGTCGCCAGGCGTTTCGATGCTGGCATAATGGAACTCATGGCCGCGCAGGCGGGTCCCGGCCGCACCGAGACATCCATCCGCGATCAGGCGCGCATTTCGATAGCCCAGGTGAAGCGTTCGCCGGGCAAAGCTGGTCGTGACGCCCAGCAGCGCCGCCATCGGATGCACGACACCAGCG
This sequence comes from Rhodopila sp., assembly GCA_036263955.1. Lineage (GTDB taxonomy): Bacteria > Pseudomonadota > Alphaproteobacteria > Acetobacterales > Acetobacteraceae > Rhodopila. The sequence goes on along the minus strand of DATARX010000152.1, from coordinate 9,557 downwards.
GCGTCGGTCAGCGATTGGCCCAACACCATGTATCCACCGCATTCGCCGTGGATCGGTCGCGTTTCCGCGAAACGGCGGAGGCCTTCCATGAAGCGACGTGATCCCGATAGCCTGCCGCCGTGCAGTTCCGGGTAACCGCCGGGCAGCCAGCATGCGTCGCACCCTTCATCGGGCCCCTCATCCGCGAGCGGCGAGAAAAAACGAATTTCGACGCCGGCCGCGCGCCACGCCCGCAGCAGATGCGGATAAAGGAACGAGAACGCCGCATCGTTGGCGATCGCGATGCGCTGTCCGGGCGGGCGAACGATCGGATCGGCCAGGGCACCCAGACAGTTGACGGAACCACGCGCCGCCAGTGCCTGGATAGCCTCTATCCGGGTGTGCCTGGCGACGAACGTGGCCAGTTGCTCCAACCTGCTGTCGAGGTCGTTGGTTTCGCCGGCCTGCACCAGGCCAAGATGTCGCTCCGGCAGCGCAATATCGCTGGAACGAGGCAAGGCGCCGACGACCGGGATGCCAAGATCCTCAATCGCGTCGGTCGCCAGGCGTGTATGCCGAGGGCTGCCCACGCGGTTGAGCACGACACCAGCGATTGTGATCCGGGTGTCGTAGGTGGCGCAGCCCTTGACCACCGCGGCGGCGGATTGCGACTGGCCGCTGGCGTCCAGAACCAGCAAGACGGGCCAGCCCAGCGCCGCTGCCACGTCCGCCGATGAACCGGAACGGCCCGCGGGTCCGGGCACCCCATCGAACAGGCCCATCAACGCCTCGCAGATGATCAGGTCGCAGGCGGCGCCGACCTGAACCGCCAGGGCCGCAAGCAGCGCGGGTGGCATCGCCCAGGAATCCAGATTGACGCTGGGGCGCCCGCTTGCCGCGCGATGGAAGGCAGGATCGATATAGTCGGGTCCGCATTTGGCGCTGCCGACCGCCACGCCGGCGCGGCGCAGCGCGCGCAGCAGGCCCAGGATCAGTGTCGTCTTGCCGCTACCTGAACGCGGCGCGGCGATCACCAGGCCGGGGGGAAATGGCTCCATCACGGCCCTTCGGCGAGCGTGACCGCGAACGGGGTCAGCGCCGCCCGAAGTTTCACCATCTCGCCGATTGCGATGATTGAAGGCGCGGACAGCCGCTGCGCCGCCACGTCGGCGGCAACGCGCTGCAGTGTCGTGACAAGCACCCGCTGCCGGGGTGTCGTCGCGTCGCAAACGACAGCGACCGCGGTTTCCGGGGACAGGCCGGCCGCGGTCAGCGCATCGGCGATCTCCGCCAGGCGGCCCATGCCCATGTAAATGATGATCGGCAGCCCGGCCTGCGCCAGCGCGCTCCACTCGAGAGCCCGTTCGGTTCCTGCCGCATACTGGCCGGTGACCAGGATCACCCCGTGATTGGTGTCGCGCGTGGTGGCGGGAATGTTCGCATAGGCCAGTCCCGCCAGCCCTGCGGTGACGCCGGGGATGATCCGAAAGGAGATACCGGCCTGTGCCAAACCGAACGCCTCCTCCCCACCGCGCCCGAAAACGAATGGGTCACCGCCCTTCAGCCGCAGCACTCGTTGGCCTTGACGGGCGCACTCGATCAGCCGTTCGGTGATGTCGCGCTGGTGCGGCGACGGCCGGCCGCCGCGCTTTCCCGCCGCTTCAAGCGTCACGCCGGGGCGGGCGAGCCGCAGCACGGCGTCGTTAACCAATGCGTCGTACAGGATGATGTCGGCCTGGCTAATCGCGTTCAACGCGTGCAGCGTGAGCAGGCCCGGGTCGCCCGGACCGGCGCCGGTCAGCCATACTTCACTCGGAAGAAACCGCGGCAGGTTCAAAAAGCCGAGCGTGGCTGGATCCAATGTCATTCCGATTGCCTCGTCGGTCATCCGATGCGGCTCCCGCTGTCATGGGCGATACTAGCGGGACGAACATAGGTCCAGTAGGACGAACTACCATGGAGCGTGCCGAACTCTCTCGTCCGTTGCGGCGTGGCTGGACGACGGGAACATGCGCCGCCGCCGCCAGCAGGGCTGCCTATCAGGCGTTGCTGACCGGTACGTTTCCGGATCCGGTTCCTATCCTGCTGCCCGGTGGGGCGCGACCAACCTTCGCTCTGGCGTTGAACGAATGCGGATCGGATTTCGCCCGGGCCGGCATCGTCAAGGACGCGGGCGACGATCCCGACGTGACGCACGGCGCGCTGATCGTGGCAACCGTCCGCCCGGCTCCGCCCGGAAGTGGTGTCGTCTTCCGCGCTGGAGAGGGCGTCGGTACGGTCACCCGCCCCGGTCTGCCGCTGCCGCCGGGAGAGCCCGCGATTAACCCGGCCCCGCGCGAGATGATCCGTACCGCTATTGCCGATGTGGCCGCATCGTTCCGCGGCAGCGGCGATGCGGTGGTGGAATTGTCGATCCCCGGGGGCGAAAAGATCGCTCAACGGACCCTGAATGGCCGCCTCGGCATCGTCGGGGGGCTTTCGATCCTGGGCACCACCGGAATTGTCGTCCCCTATTCCTGTTCCGCCTGGATCCATTCCATCCATCGCGGCATCGATGTGGCCCGCGCCGCCGGCCTGGATCACGTCGCGGGCGCGACCGGTGCGACGTCGGAAGCCGCTATCGCCAGACTGTACGGGCTGCCGGAGATGGCGCTGATCGACATGGGCGATTTCGTCGGTGGGATGCTCAAATACCTGCGCCGCCATCCCGTTTCCCGGGTCACGGTTGCCGGCGGGATGGCGAAGATGACCAAGTTGGGCCAGGGACTTCTGGACCTGCATTCCCGCCGCGGCGAAGTCGATCTTGGCTGGCTGAGCGCGATGGCCAAAGACAGGGGTGGCGACCAGGCCCTTGCGGCCCGCATTGCGCGGTCCAATTCGGCGTTGGAGGCCTTCGGTCACGCCGAAGCCGCCGGCATCGATCTTCCGGCGGCCGTTGCCGCGGCCGCCTGGCGAACCGCGGCGCAGGCGCTTGGCGGCGAGATGCGGCTCGACGTGGTCATCTTCGACCGGTCGGGGCAATTGCTTGCGCTGACGGAAGCCGGTCATTGATCCCTCGCCAGGCGGCGGTCGGGGCGGAACCGGCGCTGATAGTCGGCATCGTAGAGCGCGCTGTCACGGAAGTCCCGAGCGCTCAGGACGGGCCCGACCAGGATCAAGGCGGTGCGCTCCATCGGTGCCGCCGCGAACATGTCGATGATGGTACCGAGGGTTCCCCGTACCACATGCTCATCCGGCCATGACGCCCGATACACGATCGCGATCGGACAGTCCGGGCCGTAGTGCGGCATCAGTTCGGCGACCACGGTGGCGAGAATATGGATCGACAGGTGGATCGCGAGGGTGGCGCCGGTCATGGCGAAGCTTGCCAGCTTTTCCCGTTCCGGCATCGCCGAGGCGCGGCCGCTGGTCCGGGTCAGCACCAGGGACTGCGACAGCCCCGGCAATGTCAGTTCCTGCGCCAGAGTGGCTGCCGCGGCTGCAAAGGACGGAACCCCGGGAGTCACTGTGTAGGGAATGCGCAGCGCATCCAGTCGCCGCAGTTGCTCGCCCATCGCGCTCCAGACCGATAGATCGCCCGAATGCAGACGGGCGACGTCCTGCCCCTCGGCGTCGGCGTGAGCAAACGCCGCGATAATCTCGTCAAGCGACAGCGGCGCGGTATCGACGATGCGGGCGCCGGCCGGGCAATATGTCAGCAGAGCCGGCGGGACCAGAGACCCGGCATAGAGGCACACCGGGCACGCGGCGATCAGATCGCGGCCACGTAGCGTGATCAGGTCTGGCGCGCCGGGGCCAGCGCCAATGAAGTGGATCGTCATGATGGATCGCCCCGCGATCCGGCGATCGCGCAGGTAACCCCCTGGCTCGCGATGCGCGGGACAATCAGTGCGGCGCCCACGCCGGCGCCCGCCAGCGCCGACGCCTCGGCGACCGAAGGAACGCCGAACAGACCCTCCGCCCGTAGTGAGCGCGTCTGGACGAACGGGGCCTGTTCCAGCAGGGCGTCGCGTGAAAGAAACACCAAAGGCAGCCCTAAGCGGTCCGCGGCGGTGATCAATCCCCATTCTCCCTGCTTGTCGCGGATCGTGAACAGTCCCAGCCGCTCGGCATTCGGCGCACGATCCAAAGCTTGCCGGATAAGCGCTTCGACCGCCTCCACCGGACAACCCAGCCGGCAACCGACACCGATCGCGATCCGCGTGCTCATGGCTTCGTCACCGACCATTGGATCACGGGCAGCGCCGGTCGCAGTACGCTGAAGCTGCCGATCGGGTCGGCATGACTGATCTGAATGGTCTTGAGACTGCCGCCGAGGGATTTGAAGCGCCGGATGAGTTCCGCCTGTGTCTCCAGCGTGATGCCGTTCGCGACCATGCGGCCGCCGCCGGGCAGAGCATCCCATGCCATATCGATGGTGCCGGTCCCGGTGGCGCCGCCGCCGATGAAGACCGCATCCGGGCAAGGCAGATCGCGCAGCGCATCAGGTGCCGATCCTTCGATAATGGAAAGATCGGGCACGCCAAGCGCCACCGCGTTGCGCGCGATCCGGCCGGCGCGCACGGCGTGTCGTTCGATCGCCACCGCCCGGTTTTCGGCACAGGCCAACATCCATTCGATGCCGACGGCGCCGGAGCCGGCGCCGATGTCCCACAGCAATTCGCCCCGGCGCGGCGCGAGCGCGGCAAGCGTGACGGCGCGGATATCTTGTTTGGTCAGTTGGCCGTCATGTTCGAACCACGCGTCCGGCAATCCTGGCGCCAGCGGGATGACGCGCGCGCCCCGAGCGTCGGTGAGTTCCAGCGCAACCAGATTCAGCCGGTCGATTCCCTGCAGAGCGAAATCCCCGGCCGTCGCCTGACGCAGACGCTCTCTCGGCCCGCCCAGGGCTTCGCAGACCGTCATCCGCGTGTCCCCGAATCCGTGCCGCACCAGCAGTTCAGCCAGACGAGGTGACGTTGTCTCATCCCAGGAGAGGGCCAGGATGCGGGAGCGTGGCTGAAGGGAGGGGACGATGCGTTCCAGCGCCCTGCCATGCAAGGTAACCAGCGCGCAGTCCTGCAGCGCCCAGCCAAGGCGGCCTGCTGCCAGGCTGAACGAGGAGGCGCCCGGCAGGCACAGCATCTGTTCGGCTGGAACCTCGCGCGCCAGGAGGGAGCCGATCCCGTAGAAGAACGGATCGCCACTTGCCACAACGCACACCGAAGCCCCGCGGCGCGCCAAAATGGCCGGAAACGCCGCTTGCGGCGGTGACGGCCAAGCCAGGGTCTCGCCATGTGTCACATCGGCGACGAGCGCCAGATGCCGCCGCCCGCCCACCACTAGCGACGCTTGCGCGATCAAGGTCCGTGCGGCAGGAGACAAGCCCTCGAGGCCATCCTCGCCGACCCCGATGATCGACAGCCAGCGTTCGACGGCACTCATGGGACCGGCCTTAGCGGGGCATAACGATGCGGCTTCTCATACTCGGCGGCACGACGGAGGCGAGCGCGCTCGCGCGACGGATCGCGGGCCGGCCGGACCTCGATCCCGTTTTGTCGCTTGCCGGCCGGACGCGCAGCCCGATGTCGCCGGCAATACCGTTCCGGGTGGGTGGCTTCGGCGGCGTCGATGGGCTCAAGGCGTATCTTATCGACAACGACGTCAACGCGGTCGTCGACGCAACGCATCCGTTCGCCGCACAGATGTCGCGCAACGCCGCCGCGGCGTGCCGGGATCTGGCAGTACCGCTCGCGGTTCTCACCCGCCCGGCCTGGCGGTGGCAGATGGGCGACCGCTGGACCAGGGTGGACGATATCGAAGCGGCAGTACGGGCGCTGGGTGAAATTCCCCGCAGGGTCTTCTTGACCATTGGGGGATTGCAGCTGGCTACCTTCGCCCTCGCCCCGCAACACCACTACGTCGTGCGGACGATCGACCACCCTAAAACAATCGGTTCGCTGCCGTCGCACCACCTGATTCTCGCGCGGGGCCCGTTCCGCGTCGAAGACGAAATCGCGCTGATGCGGAACGAGCACGTCGATGTGCTCGTCACCAAGAACAGTGGCGGAGCAGCGACCAGGGCCAAGATCGAAGCCGCCAGAGTGATTGGGATCGAGGTCATCATGGTCGAGCGGCCTCCGCCCGAAGCGGTTCCAGGCTTCGATTCCGTTGAAAATGTCCTGGCATGGGTCGATGTTCATCGCCCATCCCCGTAGGTTCGGGGAGTCAGCAGCCAGGGACGCTGGCCCGGGCGCTCGATAAAGCGGGTTTCACTCGACCCGATTATTATCAAGGTGCTCATATCCGCGATTGCCGGATCGGCAACGCCCAGCGTGCTCAACACGATCCGCTCGTCCTCACGCCCAATGGCTCGGGCGAAGGCCACCGGCGTATTTGCAGCCTTACAGTCGCACAACAGCTTGAACGCGATGTGGATTTGGTCCGGCCGCGCGCGCGACGCCGGATTGAACAGCGCGATCACGAAGTCGCCCTCGGCAGCCGCACGTAAACGCCGCTCCACGACGGCCCAAGGCTTCAGATTGTCGGACAGCGAAATGGCGCAGAAATCGTGCCCGAGCGGCGCGCCCAGGCGGGCTGCCGCCGCCTGCATGGCGGAAATTCCGGGAACGACGGTTACCTCCAGGGAGCGCCAGGAGGGATCGCCTGCCTCGATGGCTTCGAATATTGCCGCGGCCATGGCGAACACGCCTGGATCGCCGCCGGACACGACCGCGACGCGTCCGCCGCTGGCCGCCGTTTCCAACGCAAATCGCGCACGGTCGATCTCAACCCGGTTGTCGCTGCCATGGCGCTGCTGTCCTGGCCGGTGTGGGACGCGGTCGAGATAGGGTTGGTAGCCGACGACATGCGCAGCCGCATCGAGTATTGCGCTTGCTTCCGGCGCGATCCACGCCGCGGGCCCCGGACCGAGACCGACAATGGCCAGTGCGCCGGTCAAGGCCGCCGTCCCTGGCCGGGAATCAGCACGAGCGAAAAATACGGCGCGTCATCATCCGGCTTTTCCGCCAGCATCATGACGACCTCGTTTTCCATCGTGCCGCGCTCGACATAGATCGCCCGATCGAGCAACCCAGCCTCGCGCACCGCAGCCCGGACCTTCGAGAAGTTCCGTCCGAGTTTCATGATGACCGCCGCGTCCGTCGCGCGCAGCCGCTCGATCAGCCCAGCGAGCGGCAGCGTGCCCGGCAACACCATCAGCGAGTCGTCACCCCAGGCCATCGGTTCCGCCGCCGCGGCCCAGCAGCCGGCCATTCCGGTCACACCCGGAACCAGCGTGACCGGATAGCGCGACCGCAACCGCGTAAACAGATGCATGAAGGACCCGTAGAACAGCGGATCGCCTTCGCTCAGCAGCGCGACGTCCCGCCCGGCATCCAGATGGGCCGAGATCGCACGGGTGGCGTCCTCGTAGAACGCTGCCAGGACGTTGACGTAGACGGGGCTGTCAAACGCATGTTCCGTGGTCATCGGATAATGCAACGGCAGTTCCTCGGCCTCGCCGGTCATCCAGCGATCGACGATGCCACGGGCGTTGCCGCGGCGACCGGCTTTGGCGAAATACCCGACAACCGGCGCGGCCTGGATCAGTCGCACGGCCTTGACCGTCAGCAATTCGGGATCGCCCGGGCCGACCCCGATGCCGTATAAGTGGCCGCTTGGCACAGCGCCGGTCATTCGCTCTCGCTCGCCAGGGCGTTGATCGTGGCAGCGGTCATCGCACTGCCGCCCTTGCGTCCCTGGACGCAGAGAAACGGGACCCGCCCGTCGGCCATCAGGGCTTCCTTCGATTCCGCCGCCCCGACGAAGCCGACCGGCATCCCGATTACACAGGCCGGCGGCGGCACGCCCGCATCGAGCAACTCCAGCAGCCGGAACAGGGCCGTCGGCGCATTGCCGATCGCCACCACGGCGTTCGGCAGCCTGTCGCGCCACAATTCCATCGCCGCGGCGGTGCGCGTCGTCCCGAGGCCGGCCGCGAGCGCCGGGACCGACGCCGCATCAAGCGTGCAGATCACCTCGTTGCCGCGCGGCAGGCGCGTCCGGGTCACCCCATTTGCCACCATTTTCGAATCGCACAGGATCGGTGCCCCTGCTTGCAGCGCGGCGATGCCGGCCGGGACCGCGCCCGACGAAAACATGATATCGGCGGCGATCTCGACCATGCCGCTCGCATGGATGATCCGAACCGCGACCCGTTCCTCGTCTGTGCTGAATCTTGTGAGGTCCGCCTCCCGCCGGATGATGGCAAACGAGCGGCGGTAGATGTCCGCGCCGTCGCGGATATAGTCGCGATGGCTGGTCATTTGGCTTCGCCTCGCACGTGCTGTTTCACCTGTTCCAGGGTCAAGTCGCATAAGCCCGGCGTATCCGACGCGCAGCCCCCGCGAATGAGGTCATAGCGTCCGCTGCGACCCACCAGCGTCATCGGCGCCGCAAGCGGATGCGCGCAGCCCTTCTCACATCCGGAAACATGGATCATGATCCCGGAGCCCGATATGCCGGACAATTCAGCCGCCAGGCCTGCAGCTTCGTCCCTGATCGGCATTGAGCCTCGGAGGCACGCCGGCGCTCCCGGACACGCGGCCACACGAAGACGGGGATCCGCCGGATCGAGAATGAAGGCGTGTTCGGCCATTTCAGCGGCCAATTTGCGCGCGGCGGCGACGGACCCAACCGGCAGCAAAATCGCGCGCCACGGCGTCAGCCGCAATTCCCGTGCGCCGTTCGCGGCGGCCGCCGATGTGAGTTTGACAAAATCTTCTGCTGCGATCGCGCCGAAAGGCAGGCCAATACCCAGAAACCCGGCTGAACCCAGCGCATGCGCCCCCAGGTACGCCGATGGGCTGACAGGGCCCGAGGGGCGAGGCAGGCAGGAATGGGCCAACCCTGCCTCACACGCGATCGCGTCAACGCCGCGCCGAGAAACCAGATCGCATATGCGGCGCGCGCCCGTTTCCGCCCGTTGCCGCAAAAATGCCCGAACGAGTGCCGCCGCGACATCAACCAGCGCATCGGGACGGCACGGCCCAAGCCGGTCCCCCTCCGCGCCGGCCAGGCGGATATCGAACACCGGTCCGTCCACCGAACGGTTGGCGATGAACCGGATATCCGCCGGTATCGCGTCGAGGCCCAGTAGGCCGCCGTCATCGATGGCGAAGCCGAATTTCCCCGGCAGATCATGGAGTTCGGCGTCGCTGGCAAGACGCCGCTCAAGGCTCCGAACCGACGGGCGAACATCCAATACTGCTCCGGAATCCAGGCCAGCCAAGGGGCTGGAGACGACGTTACGAACCGCTTCACCCGAGGCGTCGCCATCCAGCAAATCCCAGCCAGCCAGCGCCTCATGCAATTCGGACAAATGCTGCGCCGAAAGCCCGCGCAATTGAAGATTGCCGCGGTTGGATAGATCGATCTGACCGTTGCCCCACCGACGCGACCATTGCGCGATTTGTTCCGCCAGCGCGACGTCTACGATGCCGCCGGTGATTCTCAATCGCACAATCAGGCCGTCGCCGCTTTCCATCGGCCGCAGGGCGCCGGGACACCACCCCTTCGCCACCCCATGCAGGCCGGCG
>DATARX010000136.1:0-2680 GCA_036263955.1 Rhodopila sp. | reverse complement strand
AGGGTTCCGGAGACCTGGTTCAGTCGTTCCTTGACGCGGGGGAACAACGAATAGACCCGGTCGAGGTCCTGCTGGAACGCGGGGCCGCGCTTGCGGGTGTAGGCGCCCATCTCCAGGTTCTCGAACACCGTCATGCGCGGGAACAGGCGGCGGGCTTCCAGGACCGGGGCGATGCCGCGGCGGACGCGTTCGGCGGTGGACATGCGCTCGATCGGCCCGCCATCGAAGATGACCGAACCTGTGGTTGGGTGGACGACGCCCATGATGGTCTTCATCGTGGTTGACTTGCCCGAGGCGTTGCCGCCCAGGAGAGAAACTATTTCCCCCTGCCCGATCGTATAGTTGACGTCCTTCAACACGTGCAGGTCGCCGTAATGGGTGTTGACGTCCTTGAAGGTTAGTAACGGCTCAGGCATCGATCATACTCCGGGCCATGGCGCCGCGGCCGAGATAGGCCTGCAGGACAGCTTCATTCCGGCGGACCTCGTCGGGGGTGCCTTCGGCAATTTTCTCGCCGTGATCCAGCACCACGACTTTGTCGGCCAGGCGGGTTACGACGTCCAGCTTGTGCTCGATCAGCAGGATGGTGAGACCAAGCGCGTGGAGGCTTTTGATTTGTTCGGCGAGTTCCAGCGTTTCGGCTGGATTCATGCCGGCGGTCGGTTCGTCCAGCAGGAGGATCTTCGGGCGGGACGCCAGGGCTCGGGCGATCTCCACGCGGCGGCGGTTGGCATAGGACAGATGACTGACGGTCTGGGTGGAGCGCGGCAACAGGCGATTGCCGAACAGGGCGAGGATTTGGGTCGCCCACGCGCGGGCGTCGGCTTCCTCGCGCCGGGTCGAGGGGGGCCGCAGGATGGCGGCAAGCGGGCCCGTTCTCAGGCGAGCGTGCTGGCCGATCAGCACGTTGTCGAGCACCGACAGGTTGGTGAACAGGCGAATGTTCTGGAAGGTCCGGGCGATGCCGTGGCGCAGGATCTGGTGCGGCGGAAGGCCGAGCAGGTCGGCGTTGTCGAAACGGATGGCGCCGCCGTCGGCATGGGTCAGGCCGGTTATGGCATTGAACAGGGTCGATTTTCCGGACCCGTTCGGGCCAATCACAGCGACGACACCGCCGGCCGGGACGGTCAGATCGATGGCGTTCAGTGCCACGAGGCCGCCGAAGCGGACGGTGACGCCCTTCACCTCCAGGCCGGCGTGGTCGCGGGCGAAGTTGCCCAGTCCCGCCAACCCGGTGAAGCCGCCACGGCGAATTTCGATGTGCAGTTGTTCGATGCTGAGGGCGGCTTGTTTGCGGGTGGCGGGAATCAGGCCGTCGCGACGGAACAGCATCATAAAGACAAGGATGAGGCCGAAGATCAGTTCGATGGATTGGGTCAAGTCGATCCGTTGCATCCAGGGCTGGTTGATGGCCGCGCCGAGGTCGTGGATCCAGCCGGAAAGGTCTTCGAGGAACCAGGATTGCAGCAGTTGCAGGGAGACGGCTCCGACCACGACGCCCCAGACGCTGCCCATGCCGCCAAGAACGACCATGACCAGGATCATCACCGAGACCGGGAAGCCAAACATTTCCGGCGTCGCGGTCTGCAGTTTCGCGACGTAGAAGGTGCCGGTGGCACCGGCGAAAGCCGCGCCGACGGCAAAGGCGAGCAGTTTGGTGCGGGTGCGGTCGACACCCATCGCCGATGCCGCAGTCTCATCCTCCCGGATCGCCATCCAGGCTCGGCCGATGCGGCTGTCGCGCAGGCGGATGCTGACGAAAATGAGCAGGGCGACCATGGCGATGCCGACATAGTAGTACGGCCACGCGGCGATACCGAAGCTGTGGCCGAGGAGGCGGGGCGCCTGGATGCCGTTAAGGCCGGCGGCGCCGTTGGTGACGGAGTCCACGTTGCGGACGACGATGGGGACGATCTCACCAAAGCCGAGGGTGACGATGGCGAGGTAGTCGCCTTTGAGGCGAAGGGTGGGGGCGCCGAACAGGACGCCGAAGCCCGCGGCGATCAGGGCCGAGATAGGCAGCATGATCCAGAAGGAGACGGTGAAGTGGACGACGTCTCCGGTTGCGCCGGGGATGCGCTGGACCAGGTGGAGCCAGGCGAAGGGTTCCCAGAACGGGGTCCAGGGCGGCATGATCTGGAAAGATGTGAGGATGCCGTACGTGTAGGCTCCGATCGCGAAGAAGGCGGCGTAGCCGAGGTCCAGGAGGCCGGCGAAGCCGACGACGATGTTGAGGCCGAGGGCGAGCGTCGCGTATGCAGCGGCGTTGGCGGCTGAGTCGATGTCGGCGTCGTTGTCGTGGACCAGGGGGAAGGCGATGGCGGCAACGGCGGCCAGCAGCGTGAGGAGCTGCTGGCGGCGGGCTGGGGAGATGTGGGCGTCCAGGGTCATCGCGTGAATCTGGTGGTGAAACGTTGCTTGGCGGCCACCGAATGCATCCGGCCAGGACGGCATCGGGCCATTGCACGGACGGCGTTTGCCCAATGGCTGACGATTTTCGAAGTGGCTATTGCCATTCGGAGCCTTAGCTTTTGTTGGGGGCGACGCGGCCGAGGAGGCCGGCGGGGCGGAATACCAGGACGAGAACGAGGATCGAGAAGATGATCACGTCGGTCCAGGCGGTGGCGATGAACTGGCCGCCCATGGCCTCGATCAGGCCGATGATGATGCCGCCGAGCAT
>DATARX010000095.1:0-6508 GCA_036263955.1 Rhodopila sp. | reverse complement strand
CGCACCAGTTCGGCGATCTTCTCGATCAGGGTCTTCTTGTTCACCTGATAGGGGATTTCCGTCACCACGATCGCGGTGCGGTCCTTGCGGATCTCCTCGAACTCGGTCTTGGCGCGGATGGTGATGCTTTCGCGGCCGGTTTCGAATGCCTTGCGGATGCCGGTGCGGCCGATGATGATGCCACCGGTCGGGAAATCCGGCCCGGGAACGATCTTCATCAGTTCATCGAGGGCGATATCGGGATTGGCGATCAGCGCCAGCGTCGCGTCGATGATCTCGCCCGGGTTATGCGGCGGGATGTTGGTCGCCATGCCCACGGCGATGCCGTTGGCGCCGTTGATCAGCAGATTCGGGAATTTCGCCGGCAGCACGACCGGCTCTTTTTCCGACTCGTCGTAGTTCGGCTGGAAATTGACGGTATCCTTGTCAATGTCCTCCAGCAGCAACGCCGCGGCCTTGGCCAGCCGGACCTCGGTGTAGCGCATCGCCGCCGGGTTATCGCCGTCCACCGACCCGAAATTGCCCTGCCCATCGATCAACGGCAGCCGCATCGAAAAGCCCTGTGCCATGCGGACCATGGCGTCGTAGATCGAGGCGTCGCCATGCGGGTGATATTTACCCATGACGTCGCCGACCACGCGGGCCGACTTGCGATACGGCTTGTCCGGCGTGTAGCCGGCCTCATGCATGCCGAACAGGATGCGTCGATGCACCGGCTTCAGCCCGTCCCGGGCGTCCGGCAGTGCGCGCGACACGATCACGCTCATCGCGTAATCGAGGTAGGAGCGGCGCATCTCCTGTTCCAGATTGACTGGCTGCATGTCTCCGTATGGGCCGATCGGGTCCACAGGCTGGTCGGGTGTGTCGCTCAAAACGTGCTCAATCCATTGCTCGCGCTTAATCAGCCCCGTAGGCTTTTGATGGGGCGGGTGTCTGGCGCGCTTTCAGCGCGCTTGATAGGCTGATTCGACCCTCATGGCGAGAGGCAGTTTGGTCCACCTGCCGGCCGGCCCTGCTAACCAGGCTGCAGGCCGTAAAGCGTGGCAGATTTCGGGGCTGGCAACGTTAATGCCGCGCCAGCACGCCGACCACGGCCAGGCCCGCGACCGGCATCGCGAACACCGCCCAACCGGCATGGCCCAGGCCGACCAAGGCAGCCGCGACCGCGACGATCACCGCGACACCGGCGATATTCAAGCTGTCGCCGAACAGTGTCTTGATGAAGGCCTTCATGCCGTGGCCAGCCGGCGTCGGCGGGTCATCGGCACCAACGCCTGGCCACCCGCCAGATAGACGGCCGCCAGCACTAACAGGCTCCAGTCGCCAAGCGGCCAGACCGGGCCGGCCAAGGCCTCCAGCGTCCAGAATGTGCCGAACGAGACGATCATCGCGCCGACGGCGAACTTGATCGCGTTTTCCGGCACCCGCCGCAGCGGGGCCCGGACCAACAGTCCGGCGACGAACACTACCAGCAGCGCGGCCACCGCCGCGGCCCCGTTCGACGCCCAGGCACGGCTATGCAGGCTGAACGCAACCACCACCAGCCAGACCTCCAGCCCCTCCAGCAGCGTGCCCTTGTACGCGACAAGCCAGGCGGCGTACCAATCACCCTTGCTGATCTTCGCGCGGGTTTCGCGGAATTCCACGTCCTCATCGTGCGGCGCCTTCAACCCCGCCTGCCGTGCAATCGCCTTGGCGAGCCAGCGGACGCCGAACAACAGCAGAAAGACACCAATGGCGAACTGGATGACATGCAGGTTCAGGCCCAGGCTCAGCGCGCCGCCGGTGACCGCGGTCAGCGCGGCCAGCGTGCCCAGCCCCGCCACCGCCGCGCCGAGCGACGCACCCCACCCGATCGTCAGGCTGACGGCGAGGATGATGGTGAACGCCTCCACCCACTCGACGGAAGCGGTCAGGAACAACGGAACAAAGGCTGGCCAATCCATGCTAATCCGCTCCCACCATCAGAACCGCCTTTCCTGCCACCTGCCGGGCAATTTCCCGTCGCTCGATCAAGGCGCGGCCGTCCGGGGTGTGCAAAAGCGCAAGCAAGGTCTGATCCTCCTCCGGCTCGGATGCCGCAACGGGCAGGCTGCGGCGTGGGGCTGCCTTACTGGGATCGGCAGCGGTGCGTTGTGTCGAAACCGCCAGGAACGATCGAAGTGAAGGCGCCGTCGCTACTTATAGCTCGGGCGCCCGCCGCATCGATCATTCGAAACAGACATGTGGCTATAGGGTGTCGCCGTGCAACAAGGCCGATAAGGTGCCCAGGCCTGATCGGCTTCAGTCCGGTGGACGGTCCTCACCGCCGATCGACCTCGATCGCGCCCGCGAGCTGATCCAGCACGCTTCCCATCAGAGTCACCACATCCTGGTCGGTCTTCACCGGCCCCGTCGCGCTGAAATGCCCGCGCTCACGCCGCGCCGGCACAGCCGCGTCGCGCGGCACCACCATCCAGTCCGCATCGAGGGTCGCGACGCCACCGGCGCTGACATCCAGCCGACTGATATTGATCAGGATCCGCGCCGAAGGCGTCTCGGTCAGCGGCCGGTCCGTCACCAGCGCCCGCGGAAAGCGCGCCGCCAGCCGTTCCGTCAGCCGGTCGGTGATGCCCAGCGACAGCCGGCTCGCCCAGCGGCCCCGCTGGCTGCGCTGCAGCGTGCTGCCATCGCGGACCAAGATGTCCTCGGTGTCGAGTTCATCCGGGATGGTCACCCGGCCCACGCTGATCACGACCGGATGGCGCCCGAGCGGTCGGGTGCCCGAGGCGATCGGGGGCGTGCCCAGCGTATGGGGCGTGCCCAGCGTATACAGTGTCAGCGGCGGCGCCGCGCAACTACCTACCAGCAAGCAACCGACAATCAGACTCCAGCCCCGCCCGGTCATGGCCGCCGTCCCGTCAGCAGAAGCTGTGGATTGTGTTCGACGTCGTTAGCGAAACCGCGCAAGGATGCCGCGGCCGCCGCCAGGTCGCGCAGGGTCGAATCGATATTCGCCCGCGCCCCACCCCGTTCCGCGGTGAAACCCCTCAGATCACCCATTAAATCGCGCACCTGCACCATGGTGCGGTTGGACTCGACCAGCAGCGTGTGCAGTTCCGCGCCCCGCTGATTCAGTTGCTGGTCACCCGATGTGGCGACCTGGCCGATCGCACTCAGCGTTGTGTCCAGCCGGCCCTGCAATTCCTTGATCGCCTCGGCGGCGGTTTGCACCGTCTGCGCCGACCGGTCCGACGTGGTCTTCAGGCTTTCAACCAGCGGCGGCAGGTCCCGGTCCAGCTTCTCCGACAGCCCGCGCAGGCTCACCAGCGTCGCCTTGGTGTTGTCCGCCAGCTCGCGCAACGGCAACTGGCTGAGTTGTTCGGTGGCCTTCTGCAACGTCGATTGCCGCGTGGGGATCTCCGGCAGGCTGACGATATCGGGATGCAGGACCGGCGCCGATGCCGGGTCGAAGTCGAGATCGATCTGCGACTGGCCGGTGACGAAACTCTGCAAGTTCAGTTCCGCACGCAGTCCGCGCGTAATCAGGGTTGTCAGAGCGACAGTACTTTCGCTGGTTTTCCGAGTAATCAGTGCGCGGCTTGGCTCGAGCCGTACCGTGACGGGAATATACGCAACCTTGTTCTTGGGATCGAACTCGATGCCGATCGTCTCGACCGCGCCCACGCGCACGCCACGGAAAGTGACCGGCGCGCCGACCGCCAATCCGGCGATTGAATTCTCGAACACCACCGCGGCCCGGACGCTGGGATTGAACAGGTTGAACTTGCCGAACAGCACGATCGCCGCCACCGCCAGCACCACGCCCCCAAGCACGAAAGCGCCGACCGTCGTCTGCCTGTCGCCCCTCATGAAATGGGATGCTTTTCAGCGATCAGGGCTTCGGGACGTTCGCGCCGCATAAAAGCCTCCACTTGCGGGTCAGGGCAGGTATCACGCAATTCGGCGGGGGAGCCATGGGCGATCGCCGTCTTGGTCTCCGCATCCAGGAACACCCCATCATCCGCGATCGCGAACAGGCTGGGCAGTTCGTGGCTGACGATAACGATCGTCGCTCCCAGGCCATTGCGCAAATTGAGGATCAGGTCGTCAAGTCGGCTGGAAGTGATCGGATCCAGCCCAGCCGACGGTTCGTCGAAGAACAGCACGTCCGGGTCCAGCGCCAACGCCCGCGCCAGCCCGGCCCGCTTGCGCATCCCACCGCTGAGTTCGGACGGAAGCTGCTCGATCGCATGCTCCATCCCCACCAGGCTAAGCTTGAGCCGCACCAGGCGGCGAATGGCCGCGTCATCCAGCCGGGTGAACATCCGCAACGGCAGCGCGACGTTTTCCCCGACCGTCAAAGCGCTCCACAGCGCCCCGCTTTGGAACAGCACGCCGAAGCGCCGGCCAATTTCGGTGCGTCGTGCCTCGGTCCCGGCCCAGTAGTCCTCGCCATCGACCCACGTGGTGCCGTTAGTTGGCCGCAACAGCCCGGTCAGCGCCTTCAACACGGTGCTCTTGCCGCAGCCGCTGCCACCCATCACCGCGAAAATGCTGCCGCGACGCACATCGAACGACAGGTCGTGCTGGATGACCTTCGGCCCAAAGGCGAGCGTGACGCCGCGCACGGCCAGCAAAGGGCGTTCCGTGGGGTTGGGATGGAACGGGTCAGCCATCATCACAGCCCGATCACGTCGGCCAGGACCGCGAACAGCGCGTCCATGGCGATCACCCCGACGATTCCCGTCACCACCGCCCGTGTCGCCGCCACGCCGACATCGGCGGCGCTGCGGCCCGCTTTCAGACCGATGCGGCAGCTCGTCACCCCGATCAGAACCGCGAAGGCGATGCTCTTGATAAACCCGAACGCGAACTGATTGAGCGGCACCGCATCGAGGGTCTGGTTCAGATAGCCCGCCCCGGTCACGCTCAGCATGCCGATGGAAACCACGAACCCACCCAGCATACCGACCAGGCAGCCATATAGGTAGAGCAACGGCATGGTGAAAACCAATGCCAGGATCGCCGGCAGAAGGATGTAGTCGGATACCGGTATGCCGATCACCTGCAGCGCGTCGATCTCTTCATTGCCCTGCATTGTCGCGATGCGCGCGGCATAGGCGCCACCGGTGCGGCCGGCCATCACGATTGCCGTCATGACGGCGGCCATTTCGCGCACCAGCGCCAGGCCGACCAGATTGGCGACGTAGATGTCGGCGGCGAATTTGCGCAATTGCACCGCCCCGACGAACGCCAAAATCGCACCGATCAGGAAGTTCACCACGCTGACGATAATCAGCGCCGACGGCCCCGCATCCCGGATATTGGCGAACAGGTCGACCGCCCGCATCCGGGCTCGGCCAGCCAGGGCCAGCATCCCGCCGCTGGCTGTCAGCGCCAGCAGGGAACTCAGAATCCCGGCCTCCGTCAGCAGGTCGATGGTGCCCCCGCCCAGCCAACGCAACGGGGCGAAACGCCAGCGCGGCGGGGCTTTGGGCTCCGCCTCCCGCTCCGGCAGCAAGCCCAGCAGCGTGCGGGCAGACTCCGGCAGTCCGCCGCTGTCGAGCGTCATCCCCGCCGTGGCCACGGCCCGCTTGACGTCCCATAGGAATGCGATCAGTCCGCTGTCCCACCGGCCGACGCCCGAGATGTCCATCGCCAAATGCTGTCCGCCAGCCAACCCGGCAAGGCCGTCGGGCGAGAACACCGGAATGCGCCCGGATTGCGCGATCCAGTCGCCGCTCAAGGCGAGGATACCCTGGCCATTCGCTGGCCGGAGCTGCCAGGCCGGATCCCTGTCGCTATGAGGGGTGGGTGTCAACGCGCGGTCTTCGGGTCCGTTATCAACGCGGGACTCCACTGGTCGGGTCAAGCCGGTGGCGGTTGGTGCATCATGAACGCACGGGCAAAGCGCGACGGCAAGGCCTCCCGATTGGCCGCACCATGCCGGGCAGGGACCCTAACCCACGGCATCCGTCACCACGTTGAAGCCGACCAGCGTGCTCGGACCGAAAATCGTGGACAGCGCCACATCGGTCGCATCACGCCCCCGCGCCATCAGGATCCGGCCGATGCGGGGCGTATTGTGCCGCGCATCGAACGTGTGCCAATGGCCGCCAAGATACACTTCGAACCAGGCACTGAAGTCCATCGGCGCATCCACAGGCGGGATACCGATATCGCCGAGGTAACCGGTGCAATACCGCGCCGGGATGTTCATGCAGCGGCACAGTGTAATCGCGAGATGCGCGAAGTCCCGGCACACGCCACGACCTTCGGTATGGCCGGAAAAGGCCGTGCGCGACGGGTCCGCATGGTGGTAGCCGAATTCGATTCGGTTGTGGACATAGTCGCAGATCGCTTGCACCCGGGGCCACCCCTCCGGCGTATGGCTGAACAGCGACCAGGCAAGCGGTGTCAGCCGGTCCGTCTCGCAATAGCGGCTGCCGAGCAGAAAGATCAGCACATCGTCGGGCAGATCCTGAATGGCATGTTGTCGCGCTTCCGGTACGACGGCATCAGGTGT
>DATARX010000061.1:0-3783 GCA_036263955.1 Rhodopila sp. | reverse complement strand
GTCGCGATGCGCCGGGTTCCACGGCAGGTCGTTGAACCGGTGCATTTTTCCCAATGCGGACAGCCGCCGGCGGATCGTCGTCGGCGCGTGGCTCTCCGCCAGGCTGGCGAGGTAGGCGCCGACCGTCGCCGGCGCCGCCGGCACGGGGATGAAACCATGCGCGGCGCACCACTGCGAAAAATGCGTCCAGTCGGCTTTGTAGGCGCGCAGCGTGGCCGGGGCGGTGGCTTTTTGCGCCAAGGCCTGCGCCGCGGCGAGTGCCGCCTGGCCGGCCGGGGTGAGGCCTGTCGGGGCCGGCGGGACGGCCGGGGTGGCGGATCCGGCGGCGGCCGGCGGCAGGATGGCGGCGGATCCGCCGATCGCCCGATTCGGTGGTTCGTCGTGCATGACGGTGAGTCTCGCTGCTCCGGCGGACGATCGCAAGCCGGAAAATTGGGTTACCCGCGATAACCGGGCTTATCGCGCGTAGGTGGGGCAAAACCACAGGGATTCCAATGGATGCGTGGTCACAGGCCGCTGTGGCGCGCCTGGTGGCGATCAGGCCGCGCGATCGGCCGCTCGCGCGCCTGGATCGGCGGCCTTCAGCGCGCTCAAAAGGCCCTGGGATCGCCAGACAACCGCCCCTTGGGCGGGCACCCGCGATCGGCCGCCCCTGCCCGGCTGGCCGCGCGCCGACGGCGGCCGACACGCCGCAAACACGCGGCCACGTCTGCAAACGACCGTTTGTACGCACCTTGTTGATCTGTAAAATCGCCCCAAAACAGGCGGGCAGCCCGCTGCGCAGACGTCCAACGGACGCCCCCACAGAGGCCTGGCGGAAGCCAAACGCCACGCGTTGATTGCGGCACCCGTCTCTACCGTATCGATCCGGAATCGAGGCGGTGGGTCAAGCCGTGGTAGCCAAATATCATAATGGCTGTCGCCATGGCAGACCGTGCCACCGCCGTTGTCGACCTTACCCACAGCGGACATACACCGCGCCGACCGGGACGGCCTGGTTGGGGCGAGAGCTGTGTGTCCGGTCTCGGTCATCCGACCCGACAGAGCGGACGCTGGCGCCGAGGGATGGTTCGGCGGCTTGCGACCCATGCACGAACCCGCTCCGCGGGATTGGTGCTGCGGGTGAGTTATACCCACCATCCCGGGGCGGGGCTTTTCATAATAGAGAGTTAGATATAATTGTCGTTGGACTAACCCGCTACGCGGGAGTCGCGCGGCCTAGACTACGGTTGTCCGTTTTCACTGGGTCGGTCGGCGACAATCGTCCGCCCCTTCCTCTGGCCTGACACCTCAATTGCGAGACGATGCTGCGGCGCCATGTGGCGCTGTTCGTTTCGCAGAGGAGTTGGCAATGACCCCACTTCGCCGTCGCATGATCGAGGATATGCGGATCCGTAACCTCTCGCCACAGACACAGAGAGCTTACGTCGAGCAGGTTTCCCGGTTCGCCCGCCATTTTGGTCAGCCGCCCGAACAGTTGGGCCAAGACGAGATAAGGGCTTGGCAGATTTTCCTGGCCGAAGACAGGCGACTAGCCGCCAGCTCGATTTCGGTCGCCGTGGCCGCACTCCGGTTCGTCTATAGCGTCACCCTCAAACGGCCTTGGATTGTCGAAGACGACATCCCAACCAGCCGGCAGCCGAAGAAGCTTCCGGTTGTGCCAAGCCCAGAGGAAGTCGCCCGGTTCCTGGACGCCGTGAAAAGCCCGAAACATCGGATGATCCTGACCGTGTGCTACGCGACGGGGCTTCGCATATCAGAGGCGGTTTCCCTGAAGCCCGCCGCGATCGACAGTCAGCGGATGGTCATTCGGGTGGAGGCAGGCAAAGGCCGGAAGGACCGGTACGTGATGCTCTCACCGACGCTGTTGAAGCTTTTGCGGATCTACTGGAAGGAGGCTCGTCCAAAAGAGTGGCTGTTTCCAGGTGACCGGCCCGCGCAGCCTATCACAGCGTGCGCCGTCGAGATCGCCTGCCGGCAGACGCTTGAGCAATCGGGTCTCGGCAAAGCGATCACCCCTCATTCCTTGCGCCATGCGTTCGCTGTTCATCTGCTGGAGTCCGGCGCCGATTTGCGTACCATCCAATTGCTGCTGGGGCATCGCAGCCTGAACACCACGTCTCGTTATCTGCGTATCGCCACCAGCAAGGTCTGCGCCACGGCCAGCCCGCTGGAAGCCTTGCACACCATGACAGCCAAGGTGCCCGCCCTGATACCCGCCTGAGGGCCTGCTCGTGGCTCGCGAAGGGCTCGAAGTGGCGGACGTGTTCCGCCGCTTCGGACCGGCTTTCCGCGATCAGCATGGCGCGTCGCTGTCCGTCGCGCGGCTGGGCGCCATGACCGCGATCGAGAGCTGCCGCACCGCCGCGCTCGGTGGTCACATTGAGCGCTGCGGTGATTGCGGCCATCAACGTATTTGCTACAGCTCGTGTCGGAACCGCAACTGCCCAAAGTGCCAAGGCCTGGCGCGGGCGCAATGGCTCGAGGACCGTCAGGCGGAACTGCTCGACGTGCCCTACTTCCACGTGGTGTTCACGGTGCCGGATCTGATCGCCACTATCGCATTCCAAAACCAGACTGTGGTCTACGATATCCTGTTCCGGGCGGCCTCGGAGACGTTGCGCATCATCGCCGCTGATCCGGAGCATCTCGGTGCCGAGATCGGCTTCCTCGGCGTGCTGCACACGTGGGGACAAAACTTGTTGCACCACCCGCATATTCATTTTCTCGTTCCTGGCGGCGGGATCGCGCCTGATGGCCAGAGTTGGATTGCCTGCAAACTGGGATTCTTCCTGCCGGTCCGGGTGCTGTCACGGATGTTCCGGGGGTTGTTCCTGCGCTACCTGGACAAGGCCTTCGCCGCCGGGGCGCTGAACTTCTTCTCGGCGCACCGTCATCTGCACGAGCCCGCGGCGTTCCGGCGTTACCTGGCGCCGGCATGGAACGCCGATTGGGTGGTCTATGCCAAGCGGCCGTTCGCCGGCCCGGAACAGGTTCTTGATTATGTCGGCCGCTATACCCATCGTGTCGCCATCTCCAACAATCGCCTGGTCTCAATGGACGACGGCAGGGTCCGCTTTCACTGGAAGGATTACCGGGATAACAACCGTCAGAAGACCATGACCCTCGAGGCCAACGAGTTCATCCGCCGCTTCCTGATCCATGTACTGCCGGATGGCTTCCACCGCATCCGATACTTTGGTTTCCTCGGCAACTGTCATCGTGCGCAGAAGCTCACTCGCTGTCGGGCACTGCTCGGAATGGCAGCGGCCAGACCGCGACCCGATCTACCCGCTGACTACCGCGACCGTTTCCAGGCACTGACCGGGCAGTCGTTGCGTGAATGCCCGCGCTGCCATACCGGCATCATGGTGGTGATCGACTGCATCGCGCGGCCCAAAGTCTGCTTGCCGTTACCGGACACATCATGACCCTGGATCCACTCTCCACCCGCATGAACCGGAATTGCCCGCTAGGTCGGGATGAGGCCGCTTGTGCTGCGCCAGCCACCCGGATGCCCGAGCCCGGACCAAACGGTCAGATCCCAGCTTCGATGATGGTCAGAAGGCCAGACTACCGCTGTCCGTGCCTTCCACCCGCTGTCCGCAACGCTCCGATAGTGCATCGGCACAGGATCCGGCGGCATTCAACGCCCATAGCCCCAGTGGCACAGGGAGCGGCTTAGTCCAACACGTTTTTCGCTCACCGGCGCGGATCCAGCTACCAATCTCCGAGGAAAGACCTGTGCGCCGCGCCGCCAAGCGAAAAACGCTCTACGTTATC
>DATARX010000467.1:0-11729 GCA_036263955.1 Rhodopila sp. | reverse complement strand
GGGATAACCCGCGCGGCTGACGAACATCCGATCCGGTTCGACCTGCTGACCGAAAACCCCGTCTACAAGCCATTCCGTTACCCTTGGGCGTACGAGGCCTGGTTGACGCAGCAGCGCGTGCACTGGCTGCCCGAGGAAGTGCCGCTGGCCGATGACGTGAAGGACTGGCACCGCAACCTGACGGACGGCGAGCGCAATCTGCTGACGCAGATTTTCCGCTTCTTCACCCAGGCGGATGTCGAGGTGAACAACTGCTACATGAAGCATTACAGCCAGGTGTTCAAACCCACCGAGGTGCTGATGATGCTGTCGGCGTTCTCGAACATCGAGACGGTGCATATCGCCGCGTATAGCCATCTGCTCGACACCATCGGCATGCCGGAGATCGAGTACACCGCCTTCCTCAAATACAAGGAGATGAAGGACAAATACGACTACATGCACGGGTTCCGGATCGATTCGCGGTTCGAGATCGCCAAGACGCTGGCTGCGTTCGGCGCCTTCACCGAGGGCCTGCAACTGTTCGCGTCGTTCGCGATCCTGCTGAATTTCCCGCGTTTCGGCAAAATGAAGGGCATGGGCCAGATCGTCACCTGGTCGGTGCGCGATGAAAGCCTGCACTGCGCGTCGATCATCAAGCTGTTCCGGACCTTCATCCAGGAGAACCCGGATCTTTGGACCGAGGATCTGCGGCGGGAAATTTATCTCACCTGCGCGACGATCGTCTCGCATGAGGACGCGTTCATCGATCTCGCGTTCGAACAAGGCCCGGTTGAGGGCCTGACGCCGCGGGAGGTCAAGCAGTATATCCGCTTCATTGCTGACCGGCGGCTGATCGAACTTGGCCTGAGCGAACTATTCCATGTCGCGAAGAATCCGCTGCCGTGGCTGGACGAGATGCTGAACGCCGTGGAACATGCGAACTTCTTCGAGAATCGGGCCACTGAGTACAGCAAGGCGTCCACGGCCGGAACCTGGGACGAAGCGTTTGGGGATCCGTCCGCCTCGCCAGCCTCACCCGCAGAATTGTCGATGTCGAGATAATACGGTAGACCTGACGCTGGCTATCGGGGTGGAGGCGGTGTAACATGGGTGTCAACTCAGACGGTTTTTGTAGCACCCAGACGGCCTAATTTGGCGCAGGCGGCATTTTTGATGAATTTGACGGTGGAATTAACGATTCTTTCACGAACGCGACGTTTCAATGTGCATGATTCATATCGTGCCCTGGGTTGTCCAGGCGACACCCAAAATAATAATGTCCGGGGAAGGAGGGTGCGTCTTTGCACCAGTTGGAGGCTTCGATGGTGAATACCATCATGTCAGGGGCGACGGTGAGTCAGGTCGACGACGATCCCGGTCGCGAATCCGGCGGTGCGGCCGCGCCGCGGTACAGTCGCCGCTTGTCGGACAAGATTCTGATTGCATTTCATCACGCGTGCGACCAGGCGGATTTTGAGGTCGCGGAACAGCTTCTTCACATTCTGGAAATGATGCTGACCCGGCGCCCGCTCACCCCGGACGGAACGCGGCGGCGCAATATGGAAAGCCTGGTCGCGGCGCATGAGCGGTTATGGCACCTCCGCCATCCCAACGCCGGCGATCTCTAACGCCGGCGATCTCTAAGGCATGATCGCAAAGGCATGATCGCAAAGGCGTGATCGCGCTGGGCCAAGCGCCCGGAGTGCCAAGGCAGGCCCTGCCGTCAACGGTCGATCGGCAACGCGGTTGCGGCCTCAAGGATTGCCCGGGCGTGGTCGGAAAAGGCGCCATCCGGCTGGTGTAGCACCAGGCCGGGCATCAGGCGCATCGGCATGCGCGCGTCCTTCACGCCGCGCAGTATCACCAGCTTGGCAGGGCGTTCGGCCTTGGGCCACAGCGGAAAGATCGCCATACAAGGGCACCGGGATGCCGTCATCGCGGCCAGGCAGGCCGGCACCATGCCGCCCGGCACGATCAGTGTCAGGCTGCCGCGAGCGCGCAGCACATCGCCAAGGCGGCCGATCCAGTCGCGGATCAACACTTCGGAGCCGCGTTTGGCGGTTTCCCGCGCGGCGTCGGGCGACGCCGACCCGCCCGCCAAATGATAGGGCGGGTTTGCCATCGCGTGATCGAACCCTCGGGGCAGGGACGCGGTCTCGATGCGATCGGTGATGACCGCAATGTTGGAGAAGCCGTTCGCCACGGCATTGGCCGTAGCCAGTTCGGCCAATGCCGGATCGATTTCAACCCCGGTCGCGCGAACCCCTGGAACCCGAGCGCTCAGGCACAGCAGGCCGGCGCCGGCACCGGTTCCGGCCTCCAGCACATGCTCACCGGCCCGAACTGGGATTGTCGCCGCGAGAAGCACCGGCTCGATACCGCTTCGAAAGCCGGTGGCCGGCTGGCGATAGGAGACCCGGCCGCCCAGCAGGTGGCCATCCGTCGTCGTTACCATTCACAGTTACCATTCACCGGCGTCGCGCAGTAACCGGCGCGCGCGCTCGAAATCGTCGGTGCTGACGGCCAGCCGGCGCTGGATCGCGCCCGCGCTTCCCTCCAGGATGCTGGTGTGCTGGTCGAACAAGGTCGCCTCGATCCCGGCATCCGCCAGCAAGGCAACCAGAAATGAGAGCCGGACCGGATTGTTGGAAGTGACGATGACGCGCATGAAGGGATCGTGAGCCCGATAGTTCCGCAGCGCAACAGGGAGGAATCGGGCAGAAGAGGCCACCGGCGGACGCAAGAGGCGTTGATTTGTTGAGGCTATTCCTCAGGATTCCGATGGTGCGCTGGCGTTGATGCTGTCCAGGCCCTGGTTCGAGCGCCCACATATGCCTGTCTTCCGGGCCCGATGTTGGCTTGACCCCTCTCGATAGCCACCGATATGAAGATGCTTCCCTCATGGAAGTCGGGAGAACCAATTGGGCGGCGTCGCCAGTCCCCTTGATCTAGGCGTGGCGCTCGTGTCCGGTTCGACGGAACATGGCGGCGAAGACGCATTGTCGGCTTTGGTCAACCTCGTCGGGGCGGACCTGGAGGCCTGCAATCGCGTCATCGTCCACCGAATGGACAGCCCGGTAGCCCTGATCCCGCAACTCGCGGCCCATATCGTGGCGGCGGGCGGAAAGCGCCTGCGCCCCTTGCTGACGCTCGCGTCCGCGCGTCTGTGCGGCTATCCCGGTTCGTCGGACGGCGCTCGGCATGTCGATCTCGCCGCGTGCGTAGAGTTCATCCATACCGCGACCCTGCTGCACGACGACGTGGTGGATGAAAGCCAGCTTCGGCGAGGCCTGGCCTCCGCCAACGCGGTTTTCGGCAACAAGGCTTCGGTGCTGGTTGGGGATTTCCTGTTCGCGCGTGCTTTCCAGTTGATGGTGGATGACGGATCGCTTCGGATTCTGGCGATCCTGTCGAAAGCCGCCGCGACGATCGCGGAAGGTGAGGTTCTCCAACTGGTCACGCAGAACGACCTGTCGACCACGGAAGCCCGCTACCTGGAAGTGATCGAGGGCAAGACCGCCGCACTGTTCGCGGCAGCCTGCCAGGTCGGTGCCGTCGTCGCTGACCGTCCCGACCGGGAGGAGGTCGCCCTTGCGGCATACGGCATGAAGCTGGGGATCGCCTTCCAACTGGTGGACGATGCGCTCGATTACGTCGCCGACCAGGCGACACTCGGCAAAACGATCGGGGACGACTTCCGCGAAGGCAAGATCACGCTACCGGTGCTGGCCGCTTTTCGCGCCGGCGACGAGGCGGAACGGGACTTCTGGCGGCGCACCATCGAAGAACTCGACCAGACCGACGAGGATCTTGATCGGGCCATGCGTCTGATCGCCAACCATGGGGCGATCGGACTTACCCTGGATCGGGCGCAGCGTTTCGTGCAGGAGGCGAAAGCCGCGCTGATGGTGTTTCCCGAAACGCCGATCCGGCAGGCCCTGGTTGGTGTCGCGGATTACAGCGTGCAGCGGCTGCGCTAGTTTCGCAACGCTTCGGCATGGAACGTTTGCAACGCCCCTGTCTGGATCAGGCTGTCGTGGCACCGACCTGAGGCCTGTGGCACTGTGACCAAGGTAGAATCGCGGTCGCAAAATCAGTGGCGAAACGGACAAAGCATAGAGGCAAGCCTGTCCCACGGGAGGGCGTGAGGCCGGTTCCTCGTCCGTCGGTGCGCGGTGCCGTCGGCCGATTGCCGGAAACCGCGATTGTTCAGGTCACCGGTACCGACCGGGACGGCGACGCGATCGCCCGGCCCGTTGCGTGGGAGCGGGCTTCCGGCCAGCCGCCGATGATTTTGATGCACCCCGAACGGCAAGGCACGCCGGCCCTGGCGCCCGGAGAGCGGGTTCTGGTCCGGCTCAAGCCGATGGGACCCGGTCGCTACGAAGGCCGCACCCTACGTCGGGTCAGCGAAACACCGGGCCGCATTCTGGGAATTTTCAAGCGCGGTCGCGGGGAAAATCGAATCGTCCCGACCGATCGCCGGTCCAAGGCGGAATGGGTGGTGCCCCCCGGTCAGGAGGCTGGCGCGGTAGCGGACGAAATCGTGCTGGCCGAACCGGTGGCGCAGCAGCGGCATCTGGGGTTGAAGCCGGCGCGGGTGCTGGAACGGCTGGGCAAGTTGGGCGATGCCCGCTCGATCAGCCTGATCGCCATCCACACGCATGATATTCCGCAGGTTTTTCCTGACGCCGCGCTGGAAGAGGCAAAGCGCGCGCGCGGTGTCAGGCTGGGCAGCCGCACCGACCTGCGCGACCTGAAGCTGATCACCATCGACGGCGCCGATGCGCGGGATTTTGATGATGCCGTGTTCGCCGAACCGGATCCGGACCAGCCGGGCGGATTCCGCCTGGTCGTCGCGATCGCCGACGTCGCGCATTATGTCCGGCCCGGTTCGGCGTTGGACCATGCAGCCGAATTTCGTGGCAACAGCGCCTATTTTCCCGATCGCGTGGTGCCGATGCTGCCGGAGGCGCTGTCCAACGGCTGGTGCAGCCTGCGCCCGAACGAAGATCGCGGCTGCCTGTTCGTCGAGATGCGAATCGACCGAACGGGGTGCAAGACGAGCCACCGGTTCGGCCGTGGCCTGATGCGCAGTGCCGCTCGTCTGACGTATGAGGAGGTCCAGGCCGCCGAGGACGCGCACGATGACCTCGGGCTACCACTCGTGCACCTCTATGCTGCCTATCGGGCGCTCCTGGCGGCGCGGTTGGATCGGGGGACGCTGGATCTCGACCTGCCCGAACGCAAGGTTGTCCTCGACGAAAACGGGCACGTCGTCAGCGTCGCGCCGCGGCCGCGCCTGGACAGCCACCGGTTGATCGAGGAGTTCATGGTCCTGGCCAACGTGGCCGCGGCGGAAGAACTGGAGCGCGTCCACAAACCCTGCATGTATCGCGTCCACGCGCCGCCGTCGGACGAAAAGCTGGATGCGCTGCGTGGGTTCCTTTCGACTCTGGGTATTTCGCTGCCCCCCGGCAACCAACTGCATCCGCGCGATTTCGACCGCGTGCTGCGCCGTTATGCCGGCACGCCGGAATCGCAACTGATCAGCGAGGTGATGTTGCGCAGCCAGTCGCAGGCGGCGTACAGCCCCGACAATATCGGTCATTTTGGCCTCGCGCTGCCGCGTTATGCGCATTTCACCAGCCCGATCCGCCGCTATGCCGACCTACTGGTCCATCGCGCCCTGATCAAAGGCCTGCGGCTTGGGCGCGACGGACTTTCGGACGATCAGGTCTCGGCTTTTCCCGAGATCGGCGAACGGATCACCGAGACGGAGCGGCGCGCGCAACAGGCCGAACGCGACGCCATCGACCGCTACCTGACCGCGTTCATGGCCGACCGGATCGGCGGGCGTTTCGCCGCGCGCATATCAGGTGTGACTCGTTTCGGCTTGTTCGTGACTGTTACAGAGACGGGCGCGAGCGGTATCGTGCCGTTCGCGACCTTACCGGACGACTACTGGCACTATGATGAGCGGGAGCAAACCCTGACCGGTCGCCGTACCCGAAAGGTCTACCGACTGGCGCAGGAGGTGGACGTTTTGTTGTCCGAAGCGAATCCAGTGACCGGCGGCATGGTGTTCCATGTACTGGAGAGCGATGTACAGGAGAGCGATCGCCGCGCGGAGCGGGAAAGCGGTCCGCGCGGGCAGGCCGCGCCCGCGGGGAAGCGGCCCCGACGCCGGTGATTCGGTTCAGTTTCCTCTTGATACTGCTGGTCATCGGATGCGCCCAGGCCGACACGCTGGCACCGCGCACAGCCGCGGGCGGTGGCTTCGATCAGGATCGCCTGTCCGCGGTTTACAGCGAGGCACTGACGTTCATCGCGCCGCGCATCCTCGACCCGGTTTCGGTGCCGCTGCTGACCGTCTGGGGATTGCAGGGGTTGAGCGCGCTGGATCCCAACCTGCGGGTCGTGGCCGTGGACGGAAGGCTGCAACTGTTCCGCCGCGGCGAGATGGTGCTCGACCTGCCGGCCCCGGGCGATGAGGCCCCGGGCTCCTGGGCCAAAGCCGCTGTGGTGCTCACCGTCGCGAGCCTGCCGGTTTCGCCCGGGGTGCGGCGTGCCGGGGTGCAGGAGGTCATCGAGGCTTTTTTCGACGAGATGTTCAGCCGGCTGGATCCCTATTCGCGCTATGTGCCACCGGTTGAAGCAAGCGAGGATCGCGCAAGGCGGGCCGGACGGGCGGGGGTGGGCCTGACGTTGGGCCGGCGTGGGGCGCTGATCGAAGTACGCTCGGTGGTGCGGGACAGTCCGGCCGCGATCGCCGGAATCCGGCCAGGCGATGTCCTGGCCATCATCGACGATCAGCGGACGCAGGACCAGGATCCCGTGACGATCGAGGCGCTGCTGTCCGGACCGGACGGGTCGGCCGTCACCCTGTCCTGGCGCGACCGGGATGGACGCACCCGCAGTGCCCAGTTGCTGCGCGCCATGGTGCCGCCCGAAACGGTGTTCGCGCAACGATTCGCCGATGTGCTGGTTCTGCGGATCACCAGTTTCAGCCGCAGTACGGCGTCGCATTTGGCATTATCGGTGCAGGACGCGCTGTCCGAAACCCATCCGGTCGATGGGATTGTGCTGGATCTGCGGCACAACCGCGGTGGGTTGCTACGCCAGGCGGTGACCGCGGCCGACACGTTTCTGCCGGCTGGGCTGGTGGCAACGACCGTCGGCCGTGATCCGGACTCGATGGAGGTCTGGCATTCCGCCGAGGGCGAATTGGCCCAGAACGTGCCGCTGGTGATCCTGGTGGATGGGCGGACGGCGAGCGCCGCGGAAATCCTGGCGGCGGCGCTGGCCGACCGCGGGCGTGCGGTCGTTGTCGGCAGCGAGACGGTGGGGAAGGGGATGGTGCAGACCATCGATCCGATGCCCGATGGCGGCGAATTGTTCGTCACCTGGAGCCAGACGCTGGCGCCGCGGGGGTGGCCGCTGCAAGGCCTGGGCGTGCTGCCGCAGGTCTGCACCAGCCTGGGGCCGGAACCATTGAGCCGGCAGCTTGCCGCGTTGTCGACCGGATTCCAGCCAATGGCCGCTGCGATCAGGCGATCGCGGGCGGCGCGGCTTCCGGTTTCGGCGTCCGAGGTACTGGAGATCCGCGCGCCATGCCCTGCGGCGGAGGGCCGGTCGGCGGATATGGACGCGGCTCGGTTGTTGATCGCCAATCCGGCGGCTTATGCGGCGGCGCTGCTGCCGCCGATGCAGCGGTAGGCCAGGCTGCTGGCTGATCCAGTCAGCTTCTGCGCGTTTCGTCAGGCGGACAGCGCATTCGTCTGAGGTTGCACCAACCTCGGACGTGAATCGCCCTCTCGAACAAAGCGAACAACAGTGCGTTGGCTTCAACCTGAAGCTCTCACACTCTGGTGTGCCGACATTCCGAAACGGGCCTGGTTTTGTAGCGAAAGCGTGGCGTGTGAGATTCAGCAAGATCCGATGAGGTTGATCGCGGGGCTTAACCGATGCGCCGGTGTTTGGGGCGGGCTTGTCTTTGCGCAGGGATCTCGGAGGCATTGAGATCGCAGAGATCTATCCATGCGCCGGAGGTCGCCGGGGAAAAGGATCGCGCCGCTGTGCGGCTTGCTGGGGTCGCACCGACGGTGAGATGCGGGCCACGCCAGCGGCGCGAACGTTTCTCTGCGATCTCAATGCCTCCGAGATCTCTGCGCAAAAGCGGACCCCAAAACCGCACGGGCGAACTGGGTTTCGCTGACAGGCCGAATGACGGACCGACGCTGAGTTGGTCAGGCAGGATCGAAATAATGCATTTCAAGCAGCATGCAGCCGCTTTCCGATTTGAACGGTCCATGCACCGCGCCGGGCGGACGGACTGCGTAGGTGTTTGGCCGGAAAGACGTGCCACCGTTGCCCTGCGCGTCGTTGCCGACCGTTAGGTCTCCGCTGACGAGGTAAACTTCTTCCCAGTATTTGTGCTCGAACGGGGCGGTGGTGAACATGCCAGGTTCGAAGCGCAGCAGGCGGGTGCGGCTGCCGCGCTGGTTCGTCTCATCCAATGCGCCGGACAGGATCTTCTGCTGGATGCCGGGCGGATAGCCTGGCAGGGTTTCCCAGCCGGTGGACATGTCGAGGGCATGGAATTCGTTGTGAAGCTTGTTAATGGACATGGTGGTGTCCTAAGACCAGACTGGTTTCAAAGGCAACTGGAAATCATCTGAGCGAATGATCCGATGTGGCCCGGATCGGCGATGGCGCCAAAATCGAACTCATCCAGGATACCATCACGTTTCGTACGATACTGCAGCTTCGGCGCCTGCAGCCCCTCGGCAATGAGTTCGGCGGCGAAGCCTAGGTCGTCCGGCATGTCGAGCGTGGGCGGATGAAAGGTCGAGGCACGCGATTCGGTGCCGAGTGGGTCGCCTGACCCGAGCACCGTAATCGGGATGCCCCGTCGCACAAGGGCGGCGGCGGCAACCAGTCCGACCGGACCGCCGCCCGCAATGAAGATCCGGTCTTCACGGTGCATGGCGTGCTGGCTTTCACGGTGCCGGCCCAGGGCAGGGAATTCCGAATGCGGACCAGGCCATAAACGCCGGTCGTTTCGATTCCCATGAAATTCCACGCCCGCTTCAGGGCCTGTCAAGCATGGCGGCCGACCACATCATCCGGGCGGTCGAGACGCACGGCGTCATGGTCTCTGGGCAGCTGTGCGACGTGCGGGTCACCGAGATCCGCGGAAATGTGCTGACGTGCGCGACCTCCGGACCGTCTGCACGCCGATCCCGGATAATGGAAAACGGTTAAGAAACGACCTGCCGCGATGTCGCTCTCGGTGTGCTGTGCCGGCGGATCGGGTCAGCAATCATGGCGATGTCGGCACCGCCATGCCGAACGACAGGCTCCCGGCCTGGGGCGGGGTCCGCCGGTTCGTCCCGGATGAGACTGTAGGATCCGGCGCTGGACAGGCGGATTTGAGCTGGCTACGCGCTTATCGAACTGCCTGTCCGCGATAGAGGCTGGATCTGAGGCAGCTTCAGGATGACGCCGTCGCAGGGGATGTCCCGCGGTTGAAAGGCGGGGGCGACGGCGGTCGCTTTCGGCACCACGATTCCATTCGCCGGCGGCTTCGGTTGGAGAATTTCATGATCGACGACGAGGCGGAGGTGAGGATGTCGCTCGCCTTGAGCAAGCCGCGGCTCAGCACGCGGCCGTCCGATCAGTACAGCGCTACAACCGATGTAGGCAGCCAGGACAACGGCCATGGCGCCGACGGCAGCGACGGGGTGATCCGCCGCGGCGTCTCCGGCGGTCAAGGACGCCGCAACGGCCAGAACTGGAAGAACGAAAAAGGCGATCCGCAATAAGGACCGCGGGCTATATGGATGTTTATTGGACTGTCCCATCTGCTCATACGCCTTTGATGTTGCAGCGCAGCATTAATGTCCCGCGTTAACCGCAGTTCACAAAAAGTATTGCCTTTTGTATTTGCGTGCAAGCGAATCGCCCGGGTTGTCCCGCAATATCGGGTTAATTTCCTGCCCTGGCAGCCGATCGATGGTCCGTCACGCCGCCGGCCGCTCCGGTGACGGCCATTGCGGCGTCAAGTCGGCTGAACGAAGTTTAACCGATCCAGGACCTGAACAGCGGCAGGTCGATATTCCCCCCACTGGCGATCAGGGCAACGCGCTTGCCGCGCATCGCCTCGGTTTCCTGTTGCAGCGCCGCGAGGGGGGCGGCGCCGGCGCCTTCGATCAGGTTGTGGGTGTCGGTCCAATAGGCCCGGATCGCCGCCGCGATCTGCTCATCTTGGACCGTAACGATCCGTTCGGCGCCGGCCAGGATGATGCGCAGCGCCTCCGGGTCCGGTTGGCGCACCGCGATACCGTCGGCCTTGGTGTCGGCCCGATCGCCCGGCACCAGGCGGCCGGCGGCAAAGGATCGGGCATAACAATCAGCGCCGGTGCTTTGCACACCGATGACCTTGGTCCTCAGGCCCAAGAGGTCGCGGGCCAGGATGGTGCCGCAGATGCCGGAACCCAGACCGACGGGCACGTACACGGCATCAAGCGCGGGGGCCGACCGGAACAGTTCCAGCGCATAGGTCGCAACGCCCAGCACGAGGTCGGGCGCGAAGGAGGGGACGAACACCAGATCGTGGGCGGCGGCCAATCGGTGCGCTTCGTCGCGCGCTTCCTCGAAATCCGAACCATGCTCGATCAGCTTGGCGCCGAGCGCGGCCATCGCGGCGTTCTTTTCGGCGCTGTTGCAGAACGGGACGACGATCGTGACGGCCAGGCCAAAACGGCTGCCGGCCCAGGCCAACGATTGCCCATGATTGCCGCGTGTGGCGGAGATCAGGCCGCGGCCGGGTCGTTGGCGGCTGGCGAAGACAAGACCGCCGCGCACCTTGAAGGCGCCGGTCGGAAGATGGTTTTCGTGCTTGATCCAGACCTCGGCCCCCGCGCGCTGGCACAGCAGCGGCCACGCGATCTGTGGCGTTGGCGGCGTATGGCCGTGGACCAGGTCCGCGGCACTCTCAAGCTCATGCAGCGTGGTCATGCACCGACTCGATTTCGGAACAAAGCGTCGGGGCAAGTGAAGGGGATGGCGCCGCCGGAAACGGAGCCAACGAACCCTTCGGAGGGGAAGAAGCTGGCGGTCAGGCCAGCTTCAGATTTGTGGCCGCGGCTTTACCGCGCTCCATCGCCACTTCATAGCTGACCTTTTGGCCATCATTCAGCCCCTTGAGGCCGGCGGCCTGGACCGCGGTGATGTGCACGAACACATCCTTGCCGCCGTCCTGCGGCATGATGAAGCCGTATCCTTTGGTCGCGTTGAACCATTTAACCGTTCCGACGGCCATGGTTTTATCCTCCTCAGAATTACGACCGGCTGTCCCATCAACCGGCCGCTTAGATCAGTCCGCGCGCCGTCTTGAACGCGCTTCGACGCTGGAGCCCTAGACGGGCTTCAGATTCGTTGCCGTGGATTTCCCACGCTCCATCGCGACTTCGAAGGTCACTTTCTGTCCTTCGTCCAAACCGCGAAGACCCGCGGCCTGAACCGCGGTGATATGGACGAATACATCCTTGCCGCCATCCTGCGGCATGATGAAGCCATATCCTTTTGTGGTGTTGAACCACTTGACTGTGCCGGTAGCCATCTGCGTACTTCTCCGTCCAGGCACCGTGCAAGATCACGCGATGCAATAGACAACCGGGTCTTTGGTTCTCCTCAGGCACCCGATACGGAAGCGCAGAAAGGCAAGCCAAAATACGATTGCA
>DATARX010000438.1:0-10435 GCA_036263955.1 Rhodopila sp. | reverse complement strand
GTTCCTGGCCGGCATCACCGTCCTGCTGTTCGTTGGCAGCTGGCGCTCCACCCTGATCGTCGCCACCTCCATTCCGCTGTCGATCCTGAGCTCGATCCTGGTGCTGTCCTGGTTCGGCCAGACCATCAATGTCATGACGCTGGGCGGGCTGGCGCTGGCCGTCGGCATCCTGGTCGACGATGCCACGGTGATGATCGAAAACATCAACACCCACCTGGAAGAAGCGGGCGCCGACGGCAACCACAAGGGGCTGGAGGACGCGATCGTCGACGCCGCCAACCAGATCGTCGTGCCGACCTTCGTATCTACGACATGTATCTGCATCGTCTGGCTGCCGCTGCTGCAGTTGGGCGGTGTCGCCGGCTACCTGTTCCTGCCGATGGCCGAGGCCATCATCTTCGCGATGATCGCCTCCTTCATTCTGTCGCGCACGTTGACGCCGACTATGGCGGCCTGGCTGCTGCCCGCCCAGGTCGCGGCGATGCACCGGCCGCCACCCGACCATCCGGGCTTCTTCACCCGGTTCCAGGCCGGATTCGAGACCCGCTTCGAGCGCTTCCGCAACCGCTACCGCGCCATGCTCGAAACGATCACCGCGCGCCCCAAGCGCTTCGTGCTGCTGTATCTCGCCGGCGCCGTGGCGTCGCTGCTGCTGTTGCTGTTCGCCGGGCAGGACTTCTTCCCCAGCATCAAATCGGGCGAGATCGACCTGCACATGCGCGCGCCGGTCGGCACGCGGATCGAGGAATCGGGCAAGATCGCCGTGCTGGTGGAGCAGCAGATCCGCAACCTGCTGCCCGGCCACGTGACCGGCACCATGGTCAATTGCGGCCTGCCGGTCAGCGGCATCAACCGAGCCTACAGCAACACCGGCACGGTCGGCAGCCAGGACTGCGACATCACGATCTCGCTCGACAACCAGGCGTCTCCGGTCGATCGCTACCGCAAGATCCTGCGCGCCGGCCTGACGGATCGCTTTCCCGGCACCGATTTCAGCTTCCTGCCCGGCGACATCACGGCGAAGATCCTGAATTTCGGACTTCCCTCGCCGATCGACGTGCGGGTCAGCGGCCGCAACCTCGACACCAACTTCGCCTATGCCAGCAAGCTGAGCGCACGCCTGAAGCAGATCGCCGGCATCGCCGACGTCCGCATCCAGCAGGTCATGGGTCAACCGACCCTGCTGCTGTCATCGCGGCGAAGCTTCGCGCTGGGCACCGGCCTGACCGAATCGGATATCGCCAACAATGCCCTTGCTGTCCTATCGGGCAGCGGCCAGATCGCCCCGACCTATTGGCTCGACACGACCAACGGCATCTCTCACCTGGTCAACATCCAGACGCCGCAGAGCCAGCTCACCAGCATCAACGACCTTGAAACCGTCACGGTGGACAAGGGCGACGGCAATCCGACCAACGTGCAGCCGCAGCTCGTGGGTGGGCTGTCCACGATCACGCAGACCGGCACGCCGGGGCTCGTTTCGCACTATGCGATCATGCCGGTGATCGACATCTACGCCAACGTGGAGGGGCGCGACCTCGGCGCGGTCAGTGACGCGGTCGCGCGGATTGTCAAGGACATGCACTCCAGCCTGCCGCGCGGCGCGTCGGTCACCATCAACGGCCAGTCGACGACGATGCACGCCGCCTACGCGCAACTGCTCGCCGGCCTCGCCATGTCGATCGTGCTCATCTACCTGGTGATCGTCGTCAACTTCCAGTCCTGGCTCGACCCGTTCATCATCATCAGCGCCTTGCCGGCGGCCTTGGGCGGGATCGCCTGGAGCCTGTTCCTGACGCACACCACATTGTCGGTTCCGGCCCTGACCGGGGCGATCATGTGCATGGGAACGGCGACCGCGAACACCATCCTGGTGGTTGCCTTCGCGCGTGATCATCTGGCGGAGAACGGCAACTCGGTGGAATCGGCGATTGAGGCCGGATACGCCCGCATCCGGCCGGTGCTGATGACGGCCCTGGCAATGATCGTCGGCATGCTGCCGATGTCGTTCAGCAACACCCAGAACGCCCCGCTCGGCCGCGCGGTGATCGGCGGCCTGCTGGTCGCCACGGTCACCACCTTGCTGTTCGTGCCCTGCGTCTTCGCCATCCTGCATCGCGGCAAGAGCAGCAAGCAGCAACCGGCACACCATGGAGAAGCCGCATGACCGCCAAGGGGGCAAGGGCACCAAGGGCCGGTCGCGGATCCTTGTGGGTGTTGATCGGCGTCGTTGCCGCCGGCGGACTCGCCGCTTACGGGATCTGGTCCCGCGACGACACGGTCGCCGCCCTGCGGAAGACCGCGGCGGATGCATTGCTCCCCCGGGTCCAGGTGATATCGCCGCAACCCGGTCCGCCGCGGCGCACGCTGACCCTGCCGGGCAACATCGAGGCCTGGTACCAAGCCCCGATCTACGCTCAGGTCAGTGGCTATGTCTCCCGCTGGGACAAGGATTATGGCGCGGAGGTGAAGGCGGGCGACGTGCTCGCGACCGTCGACACGCCCGCGCTGGATGCCCAGTTCGCCGCATCGAAGGCGAACCTCGCGGTGATGGAGGCCCGTTACAAGCTGGCCGAGGTCACCGCCAGGCGCTGGTCGGCGCTGGCGGGGACCCAGGCGGTGGCGCAGCAGGACGTTGACGTCAAGGTGGCGGACGCCGCGGCACAGAAAGCGCAGGTGGCCGCCGCCCAGCAGGATGTCGCCCGCTACCAGGCGTTGATCGCGTTCAAGCGGCTGGTCGCCCCGTTCGACGGCGTGGTGATCGCGCGGAACACCAATGTGGGTGACTACGTCAACGCCGCCGGCGGCGATGCGACGCTCCGCAGTGCCTCAACGGCCCTGTTCATCGTCGCGGACATTCATGAGATGCGGGTCTTCGTGTCGGTGCCGCAGGAATACGCCGACGTCCTCAAGCCCGGACTGACCGCGACGCTGACAATGCCACAGGCGCCGGACAAGCCGATCACGGCGCGGTACCTGACCACCGCCCATGCCGTCGTGCCGTCCACGCGCACGGTCGTCACCGAACTGACGGTGGACAACGCCGACCGTGCACTGTGGCCGGGCACCTACGTGAACGTCCACTTTGCGTTTCCCGGTGAGCCGAACGTGTTGATCCTGCCCGAACAGGCGTTGCTGTTCCGCGCCCAGGGGATGCAGGTGGCGGTGCTGGACGACCAGGACCGGGTGCACCTGCGGAACGTCATCCTCGGGAAAAATCTCGACACCGATGTCGAAATCGTATCCGGACTGAACGCGACCGACAAAATCGTCGGCAGTCCGTCACTGGGGCTGCTGGAAGGACAACAGGTCAAGATCGTGCAACCGGTCGCGGGCTATCAACCGGGTGAAGGTAACCGGCCGATTCCACGGTTCGCCGCGCCTCCGGCGGGGCCGACGGTACCGGGTGCGTCGGCGTCCGGGCCGGCCCGATCGGCGGCCGCGATCATTGACGCGGACGGGGCCCCGGAGCCGCGGAATGGGCCGCCGGCCGCCGCCGGACCGTCGAAGTGACCGGCGCCAAACCGCTTCGGGACTTGCGACGCTCCACTGCCCCTGCCCGGTCGGCCTTGAAACTGACGGGTTCGGTCGTCGCGGTCCTGTTCGGCCTTTGTGGCTGCGACCTTGCCCCGGCGTATCGGCCGCCGCAGTATGTCTTGCCGGCGAACTACCAGGGTTCCCCACCCTTCACGGTCGCCCATCCGCTGGACACGTTGCCGCGCGGCCCGTGGTGGGAGCGGTTCGGCGACCCAACGCTCAACCGGCTTGAGCAGCAACTGACCGCGGAGAACCCCAATCTCGCCGCGCTGGCCGAACAGTACACGCAGGCCCGCGACCTGGCCGCCGAGGCGCGGTCGGGATTGTTCCCACAGGTGACCGCCAACGGATTGGTGTCCGACAACAAGCAGTCCCTGGAGCGGCTGTTCCGCCCCCCGAACACCAACCAGCCCGCGCGGGAGGCCAGCAACCAGATTCTGGCGGCGGCATCGTGGGAGCCCGATTTCTGGAGCCAGATCCGCAACAGCACGCGTGCGCAGAAGCGCCTCGCCCAGTCGAGCGCCGCGGCGCTGGCCACCGCACGCCTGAGCCTGCAGGCCGAACTGGCAAATGACTACATCGCGTTGCGCGGGCTGGACAGGCAGTTGGCGATCTATCGCGCGTCGATCGCGTATTACGAACAGGCGGTCCGCATCACGGTGCAACGGCTGCAAGGCCGCATCGGCGCAGCGCTCGACGTGGCTCGCGCGCGGGGCCAGGTGGCCTCGACGCAGGCCCTGCTGGACGGCGCTGTCGCCAATCGTGCCGTTCTGCAGCACGCGATCGCCGTCCTGGTGAACGTCAATCCGAGCAGTCTGTCGATTCCGGAGGATGCGGCCGAGCAGTTGACCACGCCGGCAGTGCCGGTGGGTGTGCCGTCCAGCCTGCTGCAACGCCGGCCGGATATCGCCGGCGCGGAACGGCAGATGGCATCGGCGAACGCCGGGATCGGCGTTTCGCGCGCGGCGTTCTATCCCAACGTCACCCTCAGCGCCAATGCCGGTTTCGAGGCCGCCGGTTTCAACCTCCTCAGTCTGCCGAACAGCCTCTGGATGGTCGGCGCCGGCGCTGTGTTGCCGCTGTTCGAAGGGGGGCTGCGCCGGGCGGAACTGCAACGGAGTTGGTCCCAGTATGCCCAGACGCGCGATAACTACCGCGCTATCGTGTTGTCGGCCTTTCAGGAGGTCGAAGATGGCCTTGCGTTGACCACGAATCTGCAGGCGCAGGCTCGGCAGCAATCCCAGGCCGTGACGGAAGCCGGCAAGGCGCAGGCACTGACGCTGCAGTTGTATGTCGGTGGCCTGACCAACTATCTCGACGTCCTGGTCGCACAGCAGACCGAACTGACCGCCCTTACCGTGCAGGTTCAGGTACAGGTGAGCCGTCTGCAGGCTTCGGTGGGCTTGATCCGCGCGCTGGGCGGCGGTTGGAGCACGGCGGAACTGCCGACCGAGGACGAAGTCCTGCCGTTCGGGCCCCTGGACTTCACTGACAGCGATCGCCAGCCGCCGCAGGACGGGATCGGGGCGCGTGCGCGGGAGGCATCGTTGCCGCCGTGATCAGCAGGCTGCGACGGACACTGTCCTCGTCCGGGCCGCGCGAGCGCGCGACATGCATCGGAGCGTGTTGAGTGCACGCTTGAGGAATCGTTGCCCACCGATCTCCCCGGGACGGCAACTGACCGCCTCGCACGCTTACCTGGGTGGACTGGACAGGATGATCAGGCATGGCAGGCCGCCCCACCAGCCATCCGGACAAGCCTGCAATGGCTTCGCTGATCGGTTGTCGGCCGGCGTTACCGTGGCCAACAGGTGCCCCGATCAGCTCAATCGAATGTGCTGATCGGTACGCTGCGTCCCGCTGCTCCGTCGGGGGACGGAGCAGCGGGACGAATTTCTGGTCCAGAAACGATCAGTAGACCTTGTACGGCAGGAACTTGCCGGAAAGGACGACATTCACGCGGTCACCCTTCGGGTCCGCCTCGCGCTGGATGTCCATCGAGAAATCGATCGCGCTCATGATGCCGTCGCCGAACTCCTCGTGGATCAGCTCCTTGATCGTCGTGCCGAACACCGAGACGATTTCGTACCAGCGATAAATCAACGGATCGGCCGGAATTTCAGTCGGCAGTGACCCTTTGTACGGAACGACCTGCAGCCAGGCCACGGCCTCATCGGGAAGGTCGCAGAGCTTGCCAACGATCTCGGCCTGCGGCTTGGTGAAGGTCATCTGGCCGAGGCACGCGGCCGTCGTCCATTCCTTGCTGAGGCCCACCTCTTTCGCGATACCCGCCCAGGTCAGTCCCTTGCGGACCTTGGCGGCGCGAATCATCCGGGTCACTTCGGTTCGGTCGGCAATCATGTTCAGTCCCTTCTGGTTGGCTGGAAGCTTGTGTCAGGCGGCGTTCGTGCGGTGGCTTCGACGGCCTGTCGTCGGAAGACCCCGGCGTCCTGCTCGACCAGACCCGGCCGCAGACCACGGCATGGGTCCGACGATAGCCGTGCCGATCGTGCGGCTTCAGTCCCCTCGGCGCGTTGCCCGGAGGCCATTCCAGTAGTCGAGGCGCTTGCGGACCTCGCGCTCGAACCCGCGCTCGCCCGGTTGGTAAAACGCCGGCCGGTTCGACCCGGCCAGGGCGTCAGGGAAGAACTCCTGGCCTGAAAAGGCATCGGGTTCGTCGTGATCGTATTTGTAGCCTTGATGGTAACCAAGTTGCTTCATCAGTTTGGTCGGAGCGTTGAGGATGTGCATTGGCGGCGCGAGGTGCGAGGTTTCCTCGGCGACCGCAAGCGCACCGGCGAAGCCGAGGTATGCGGCGTTCGATTTCGGCGCGGTCGCGACGTAGGTAATGGCCTGCGCCATGAACAGCTTCGCCTCAGGCCAGCCCACCCTCTCGTAAGCGTCCCACGCCATGATGACCTGCACCATCGCCTGCGGGTCCGCCATGCCCACATCTTCGGACGCGGCGCACACGAGGCGCCGGAACACCGTCTCCGGCGCCTCTCCCGCCACCATCATGCGAGCCGCGTAATAGAGGGCAGCCTGCACGTCGGATCCACGCAGCGACTTATGGAAGCAACTCAGCAGGTCGTAGTGACCGTCTCCGGCCTTATCATGGACGGGCATCCGCCTTTGCAGCACACGCCCCATCGTCGCAGTATCGAGCGGTTCAGTGCCGCCAAAAGCGTAGACATGTTCTACCAAATTGAGCAGGTAACGCCCGTCCCCTCCAGCAAGGGCAAGCAATCCCGCTCGCGCCTCGGGCAACAGAGGCAGGGGCCTGCCCACGTCGCCCTCAGCGCGTTCGAGAAGATGCTCCAGCGCGGCATCGTCAAGCCGGTGCAGGACGAAAACGCGGCACCGCGAGAGCAAGGCGCCGTTCAACTCGAACGACGGGTTCTCAGTGGTCGCCCCGACAAGGGTGACGGTCCCGTCTTCGACGACCGGCAGGAAGCCGTCCTGTTGCGCGCGGTTGAAGCGATGGATTTCATCACAAAACAGCAATGTTCCGATGCCTGCCTCGCGGCGCTGTCGGGCGGCATCGAAGATCCGCCTCAGGTCCGCGACACCGCTCTGAATCGCCGAAATGGTCTCGAAGTGAAGGTCCGTCGCCTGCGCGAGCAGGCGGGCAATCGTCGTCTTGCCGGTGCCCGGCGGTCCCCACAGAATCATGGAGGGCAGGATTCGTGCAGCGACCATGCGACCGAGCGGCCCCTCGGGGCCCAGAAGGTGGTCCTGCCCGACGACCTCAGAGAGGTGCTGAGGCCGCAGTCGATCGGCCAGTGGCCTTGGTGCCTGCCCCTCGAAAAGGCTAGCCGTGGCCGGAGGGCGTCCGCGATCAGGTCGCTGCGCCACGGTTTCCTCGCGCAGCAGCAGGATCGTCATCCAGGGCGGGATCGGGCGCAAGCGCCCCGATGGTCGGTTGCTCCTGGCTGGCGTGATACGTGACCAGTGAGTCGGCGTCCTTCGTCATGCGGCGTGTCTCCCGCGGCAGTCTCCAGCCGACGCCCTCAAGCGCTGCCGATACCCTATCGTCCTCCATATAGCGCCGACACAGGCTTGGGAAGCATCGTAATCGGGTAAGGCGTTGCCTGGGCCACCATTTTCGTCTGCGAATTTTATGGCCTGCTTCGCAGCATAACGTTGGCCTCGGCGGCAATCTTGCCGATTTCACCCCGGCAGCGGCGGTTGGCGTACTGTGCCGATTTACGGGCGACGCGGGGTTGAACGAAAGTCGCCCTTCGAACAGAACGGAGAGGACGAAGAGGAGAGCGATGCGATGATGCCAGACGGTTTCGGGTGGCCTGCGACGATTGCCACGGTCGTGGGACTGAACCCATGAGGATGGGCTGGCGGGGACGCCTCCTGACGTTGATGATCACGTGCCCGCTTATCGGAGCGCCGGCGCACGCCGAGAGTACCTTGTCTTCAGCGGAAGCGAAAGTGGACAAGGGATTTCACGATACCGGGCATGCGATTACGAAAGGCGCCCATGCAGCCGGCCACGCCATCACCAATGGCGCGCATGCGGTTGGCCATGCTTTCGAACGGGGCGCGCAGCGTATCCACCATGCGTTCGCCGGCGGGACCACTCACAAACCGGCGGTCGACGGCGGAAGACGGGTTCCGGCGCCCCCAAAACTACCGCCGGCCGAACAATAGCAGACAGCAAAGACCCCCGAACGCGAGCCGCGTTAACGGGGGTCATGCTGCGAAGATCTTCTTCGCGCTCGGCATGCATAGCCAAGCTTTACGTGGACTTTCTGGATAAGCTGCCGATGCCACGGCGGTCGACAACTCCGAATATGCCAGGTGGAGTCATGCAGGTTTTGCATCCTCCTATACTAGTTGCGAGTGGAATAATAAGAACCGGGCGGAGGATGTCAAGATCGCGCTGTGGCTTATCAAGGGGAAGCCGCCGGCTTTTGAGTGGTATCACAGTGATAACCGTTGGGGATTGCGTGGCACCCTGGGATATAACTGTAATCCGGGAGCTGATCCGACGGTTTTTGCTGTGACGCGGGGGTTGGCGCGGCAGAGGCAACGATGACGGTTGGGGCCGCCGGGGCTTGGCTGGAAACGGTGTCGATGTATGGCCAATAGGGCCACGCTCCGATCGGGAAGCCATTTTCGAATGGGCCGCGCCCACGTCGGCGCAGTTCGTCCGCGACGTTGATCTGGCGGGGGACGATGGGCGGCGCGCCCAGACCGCCGCGCACTGGTGGTCTCAGAAGGCCGGCCTGTATACCTAGCTGGAATGCAGGTATGACGGACGCGGTCGGCGCCCTGAAGGTGCCGGATCCGTGGCCACCACCGGCTCCATGGACGAAGCCGACTCCACGCCCCCCGGCTATGCCTGCCCCACGTCCCCCGGCCATGCCCGCCCCACGTGCCCCGGCCATGCCCGCGCCATGGCCTCCGGTCGCGCCTGCTCCATGGCCTCCGACGGCGCCGGATGCACGGCCGCCGCCAGCGACACCGCCACCGCCACCGCCACCGCGTGCCCAGGCGGATGCCATGCTGACGGATACCAACAGGCTCAGTAAGACGATCGCCGGAAGCCGGAAAACACGCTCGTACATGGCCCGATCCTTTGGCGGCGCAGCCCGTGCCTCGCACCCGAATGCGGCGAGAACTTCGCATTGTCGATCGCCGCCGGTCTATGGCGTTCCCCAGGATTGACGGCCTGCTATCAGGTTCGTGATGCCGTGATGTTGCTGTTCGCGGAGCGGACGGGTCCGAAACTGCTATGCTAAGATGCAGCCATACGGTCCGACGATGAGGGTAAGACGATGTTCACCAGCATCAGGAAGTACAGTGTGAAGCGCGGGTCGGCGGAGGAACTTGCTCGCCGCGTGCAGGAGAGCTTCGTGCCCCTGATGCGACAGATGCAGGGTTTCAGGGGCTATTACTTGCTCGATGGCGGTCCGGACGT
Organism: Rhodopila sp.; assembly: GCA_036263955.1. GTDB lineage: Bacteria > Pseudomonadota > Alphaproteobacteria > Acetobacterales > Acetobacteraceae > Rhodopila. Next base: position 963 of record DATARX010000438.1, on the reverse strand, counting down.
GCTGATCACCATCAGCATGTTTGACAGCGCGGATGAAGCGTTTGCCTCCAACGAAGTCTCGGCGGACTGGGTAAGGAACAACGTCCTCGCATTCACCAGGGGGATGCCAGAGGTCATGGTGGGCCACGCGCTGATCGCCGCGGTCAAGTAGCAGCCGCTATCGCCATGGCACGGCGGCAGCGGTCAGATCAGGCTTGATCAGGCTTGATCAGCGGCACTCCCAGCCCTGGGGACTGGCATCGTCAATACAATAGTATCGCTGTTGCTCACTATAACGTGCACTCACTATTGCGTGGTCAAAGAATTTTACATGGACCGAGCCGGGGAAGACGACAAACATTTACACTTACGCGCGCTTTTTTTGGCTTTTGAGGCCGAGTATCCACCCGCTGACGACACGAACGTAAGCAACAGTACACGCGCCCGTGGTCGTGGATTTTTACATCGTGCCGACTGTCCGCCTCACCGTATCGCTGGCACGCCGTGGTGCCCACGAAATCCGGCGATAGCCCGTGAATAGTCCTTTGATTTAGAACATATATCCAAACTGGCACGCGATTTGCGCAGAACCGCCCGAGCTAATTTTGGCTCGGGTGTAGCGAGAGCAAACATGAACGGAAGTTGGACGAGAATGCTCGCCGGCGTGATCGCACTCGTCGCGATTGCGGCACTTTGGGGAGCGTCGGCACGGGCCACGACGTTTGACTTCACCGACGAATACTACTTCTCGGAGCCGGGGCAGAACGGCTGCAATACGACCCAATGGCGCGCGGGCATCTCGCGATATGCGGGCGCCCCTTCGGCCACCCGTGCATAGGTTGGGTTGGCCGGATCGCGGAGCAGTGGTCCGTCGGTCCGGTTCAGTCTTTGTCCGTTATCGATTATGGGGGCAACATTCGTTTGTCGTGCAGTCCGTTCTGCCCCAGGCCGGAAGAGGCGGCGCGGCGGCGAGAGAGGACAGCG
>DATARX010000405.1:0-3453 GCA_036263955.1 Rhodopila sp. | reverse complement strand
GGACAGGTCCTGCCCGGGCGGCCATCATCAGACCATCCCGGCGCCGACGACACCCCGATGTCGCGCAGGGCAGTACCGGCGAGACTACCGCGCCGGGTGATGCCGGGTGCCACGCGGGTACGGAGATCGAGCGTCGACGGTTGGGTTTGAATCGATTCCGGTTCGGCTTTTCGTGCCCCGCCTGTGCCCCTGCCTGTGCCTGTGTCGTGGTCGGGTGAAGAGGTTTTCGATGAAATAAACTCCGCCAACGATTTTGGGTTTGTTATGATCGCGGAGATGCAAATGATTTTCATTGAGAGTATGGGAATATACTGAACATGCGATCGCCCAAGCATCCCGCGATGCCAACAAAATTCGTATCGGATGATTTTATCCGTACTGGTTGCGGTACGAATCACGCTAGCATCACGAGCCGTCCGGCATATCGCCAACTCGTTCATCTCGTAACCGCTGAAATATCTGGCGCCGATGGCCGAAGGTGTAGTCGTTACGGGGCACTGTGTGTAACATCGGTCCAACGATCCGGGGTAAATCGAAGTGAAAAAGAAACCTGTCGAGGCAGACGTAAGTCCATCCACCCTGGCGTTTCGGCTTGACGATTTCCTGCCCTATCGGCTGGCGGTTGCCGCGGAATCGGTCTCGCGGCTGATTGTTCGCCAGCATCTGGTGAAATCGGGCCTCGGAATGCCGGAGTGGCGGCTGCTGGCCGCCGTCGGCCGGTTCGGCGTTCTCTCGCCGACCGCCGCGGGCGAGCAGACCGCAATGGACAAAGTCAAAGTGAGCCGGGCGGCAGCCGGCTTGGTGTCGCGGGGATTGCTGCGGCAAGCCCAGGATCCGGATGATGGCCGCGGCCGCCTGCTGCGGCTGACGCGAAAAGGCGCGACCTTGTACGCGGATGTCGCGCCCACCGCCGCGGCGATCGAGGAGGTCTTGATGGCCGGTCTGAGCCGCACGGAGTGGGCCGCGCTGCACAAAGCCCTGGGCAAGTTGTCGGACCACACCCAATCCATCCTGGGCGCCGACGGCGACAGCGAGCCCGACTGACCGAAACACCCGGCTGGCCGAAACACCCGAGTGACCGAAACACCCGACCGCCGCTCCATTCAGCCCGACCGCTATCCGGCTGGGTGGGGCATCTTGCGCGCGACGGCGAATGGCGCGTCAATAAGGGGTCGCATAGCCGTCAAACAGGAGATCGGACCTACCCATGACGATTGACCCCGCCACGCTCGCCGCCCTTTCCGGGGTTTCCACCGCAACCATTACGACCGTCCTGCTGAAGAAGGGACTTCGCAACGTCTGGATGCGCGGCACCAAGCCGATTCGGACCGGCCAGCCACGCCTGATCGGACGGGCCTTCACCCTGCGCTTCGTGCCATCGCGGGAAGATCTGGCGACCCCGGAATCCTGGTCGTCGCCGATCTCCACCCGCGCCGCCATCGAGGCGATGCCGGACGGCTGCATCACCGTCGTCGACGCGATGGGCGTCACCGACGCCGGCATCTTCGGCGACATCCTCTGTGCCCGGATGGCCAAGAAGGGCGTCGCGGGTCTGGTGACCGATGGCGTGGTGCGCGATCTGGCCGGCGTGCTCGGAACCGGATTGCCGGTTTGGTGCCAAGGCACCGCGGCACCCGCGTCCGTCACCAGCCTGACCTTCGTGAACTGGCAGGAGCCGATCGGCTGCGGTGGCGTCGCGGTGTTCCCCGACGACGTCATCATGGTCGATGACGACGGCGCCGTTGTCATCCCGCAGAAATTGGTTGCCGATGTTGCCGCGCTCGCCGCGGACCAGGAGCGGCTCGAAGAGTGGATCATGACCCAGGTCAACGACGGCGCGTCGCTGCCCGGCCTGTATCCGCCGAACGCCGAGAACAAGGCCCGGTATGAAGCGTGGGCAAAGGGCCGGTAAGACCGTTCCCCTTCCGTGATGGCCCGGCTGGTCCGGGCCATTTTCCTTGAAAACGCCGGATATATCGGCGGGACAGTCGACGCTTACGCCTTCTTTTGCCAGGAACTGTCGGTCTGCTGCCAGTAGGCCAACGCATGCCCGGCGTCCTTGGCGCCTTTCCAACGCCGCCGCGCCGCCGCCACCGCTTCGGGTTGGTTTCCATCGAACAGGTCGAAGACGCGGTCGAAATCCGCCAACCGATCGGTGGCGGCGCCGTCGACCATGAACAGGAACCGCGCGCCGTTCAGCGCTTCCGGCTCCGCGCTCAACCAGATCGGCTGCAAATCAGGATCGCCGTCCGCGGCCGACCCATGCGGCAGCCAGGCCGGCTGCGCCCATAGCGCGGCGCTCAGCGCGTCCAGCCCAGGCTCCGGCCCCAACACCAGAGCGCGCTGACCCGCCGCCAGCGTCCGCGCCAGCAACTGGGGCAGCGCCTCGGCCAGCGTCGAGCGCGTAAGGTGATAGAACCCGATCTCGGTCATCGGCTCTCGTAATGATCCGCCACCAGGCGATCGAGCAGACGCACCCCGAACGCGGTGGCGCCCTTCGGCGTGACCGAGGCATCCTTGCTGCTCCAGGCCATGCCGGCGATATCCAGATGCGCCCAGGGCTTGTTGTTGACGAAGCGCTGGATGAACTGCGCCGCGGTAATCGAGCCGCCCGGCCGGCCGCCGACGTTCTTCATATCGGCGATTTCCGAGCGGATCTGCTTGTCGTACGCCTCGTCCAGCGGCAAGCGCCAGACCTTCTCGCCCGTCGCCTGACCGGCCGCCGCCAGTTTCTGCGACAGGGCATCATCGTTACTGAACATGCCGGCATATTCATGCCCAAGCCCGATGATGATCGCGCCGGTCAACGTTGCCAGATCGATCATGAACTTCGGGTCGTATTTCTGTTGCGCGTACCACATGACGTCGGCGAGCACGAGACGACCCTCGGCATCGGTATTGATCACCTCGATCGTCTGGCCGGAGTAGCTGGTCACCACATCGCCGGGACGCTGCGCCGACCCGGACGGCATGTTCTCGACCAGTCCGACCAGCCCGATCGCGTCGACCTTCGCCTTGCGTCCGGCGAGCGCGGCCATCAGGCCGATCACCGTGCCGGCGCCGGCCATGTCCCACTTCATATCCTCCATGCCGCCGGCCGGCTTGATGCTGATGCCGCCGGTGTCGAAGGTCACGCCCTTGCCGACGAACACCACCGGCTTGTCCTTCAGCTTGCGGGCATTGCCGCTGGCGCCGTTCCAGTGCAGCACCACCATCCGCGGTTCCTTGACGCTGCCCTGGGACACGCCCAGCAGGGCGCCGAAACCAAGCTTGCCCATTTCCTTCGGCCCCAAAACCTCGACCTTCAGGCCGAGGTCCGTCAGCTTCATGCAGCGGGCGGCCATTTCCGCCGGATCGAGCACGTTCGGCGGCTCGCTGACCAGGTCGCGCGACAGGAACACGCCCTTCGCCGTGGCACTCAACGGTTCCCATGCCGCCTTGGCTTTCGCGACC
>DATARX010000386.1:0-5076 GCA_036263955.1 Rhodopila sp. | reverse complement strand
GATCGGCTTTCATCTGGAATTCGCTGTTCGGGACTTCCTTCATCGTCATTCGGCCGTCCAGGGTGCGTTCCCACTCGACGCGGACGCAATCCAGCGCCGTGACCTTGCCGTTCTCGCCCACGGCATGCTTGGTCAGCACCGACCAGTCGCGCTCGACGCCTTCATCATGCGCGTGGGACGACCGCAGCTTGGTCGGCCAGTCCGGCCAGACCATCGCCTTGTTCTCCTTCACCGGCGGCATCGGCATGATTTCGATCTGCGTGATCGACGCCGCGCCCTGCCGAGCCGAGGTGCCGATACAGTCCGATCCGGTATCGCCGCCGCCCACCACGACGACGTGCTTGCCCTTGGCGCTGATCGTGCCTTCCGGCGCGGCCACCGTCTCGGCATCGCCGGCGACGCGCTTGTTCTGTTGCGTGAGAAAATCCATCGCGTAATGGATGCCGTCCAGGTCACGGCCGGTGACATCAAGGTTGCGCGGCCACTCGGCACCGCCGGCCAGGACCACGGCGTCGAACTCGGCGCACAACTGATCGACCGAGACGTCCTTGCCGACCTCGGTGTTGACCCGGAACGTCACCCCCTCGGCCGCCATCTGGTCGATACGGCGGTCGATCAGGTGCTTTTCCATCTTGAAGTCGGGAATGCCGTAGCGCAGCAGGCCGCCGATGCGATCCTGCCTCTCGATCAGCGTCACCGCGTGGCCGACGCGGGCAAGCTGCTGGGCGCAGGCCATGCCGGCCGGGCCGGATCCGACCACGGCAACCGACTTGCCGGTACGGACTTCGGGTGGCAACGGCTTGAGCCAGCCCTCTTCCCAGGCGCGATCGACGATGGCGCACTCGATCGTCTTGATGGTGACCGGGTTGTCGTCGATGTTCAGCGTGCACGCCTCCTCGCATGGGGCGGGACAGACGCGGCCGGTGAATTCCGGGAAGTTGTTGGTGGAGTGCAGGTTGATCGACGCCTGCTGCCACTGCTCCCGGTAGACCAGATTGTTCCAGTCGGGGATCTGGTTGTTGACCGGACAGCCGTTGTGACAGAACGGGATGCCGCAATCCATGCACCGTGCAGCCTGCCCGTTGAGTGCTTCCGGCGGCAGCGGCTTGATGAATTCGTTATAGTTCTTCAGGCGCAGTTCCGGCTTCTCATAGACCCGGTCGTGACGCTCGATTTCGAGAAAGCCGGTAACCTTACCCATCATCGTCTCCAAGTGACCGCCCGGCGGCGGCCAAACCTAATATTTCCCAATGCGCCGGTGCCTTGACCCGCAGCCGTCCCGCCTCGTGGCCGAACCCGGTTCGCCCACGAGACGGAGGCGCGATAGCCAGCTACTCGGCGGCAACGGTGGCGGCGGCGGTCGCTTCGGCCTTCAGTTCAAGCAGCGCGCGCTTGTAGTCGCGCGGCATGACCTTGACGAAGCGCGACAGCGCGCCATCCCAATCTTCCAGCAATTCCCGCGCTCGGGTGCTGCCGGTGAAGAGAAGGTGCCGCTCCACCACGATGCGCAGGCGTTCGGCATCGAACCGCAGCGGATCACCCATGCCGCTGTCATCGACGCTGGCGCCACGCTGGCGCGGACGGCCCGGCTCATCCGCAAGGCCGAGTTCGGCGACGCCGACCTTTTCCAGCTCCACACCCGCCATGTTGCAGAGTTTTCCGAACCGGCCCTGCTCATCGTACACGTAGGCGATGCCACCCGACATGCCTGCGGCGAAGTTGCGGCCGGTTTCGCCGAGTACGACGACGACGCCGCCGGTCATGTACTCGCAGCCATGGTCGCCGCAGCCCTCGGCCACCGCGACGGCGCCGGAGTTGCGGACGGCAAAGCGCTCCCCGGCGACGCCCTGGAAGTAAGCCTCACCGGCAACGGCGCCGTACAATACGGTGTTGCCGACGATGATGTTTTCCCGCGGGTTGCGCTTGACTTGCGGCGGCTGGCGCACCACGACGCGGCCGCCGGACAGGCCCTTGCCGACATAGTCGTTGCCGTCGCCGGTCAGGTACAGCGACACGCCACGGGCCAGGAACGCGCCGAAGCTTTGGCCGGCGGTGCCCGTCAGGTGGACCGAGATGCTGTCCTCCGGCAGGCCGGCATGGCCGTACCGGCGCGCCACCTCGCCGGACAGCATGGCGCCGACGGTGCGGTTGACGTTGTGGATCGGATGTTCGAGCCGAACCGGCGTCTGCGCCTCCAGCGCGGTGCTGGCTTCGCGGATCAGTACCTGGTCGAGCGCCTTGTCCAGGTGATGGTTCTGCAGCTCGCTGTGGTGGATGCCGATTCCGGGCTTCAGTTCGGGCTGATACAGGATCTTGCTGAGGTCGACGCCGTGCGCCTTCCAGTGCGCGATCGCCTTGCGGGTATCCAGCTTGCCGACCTGTCCCACCATCTCATTGAAGGTGCGGAACCCAAGTTGCGCCATCAGTTCCCGAACTTCCTCGGCGATGAAGAAGAAGAAGTTGATGACGTGTTCCGGCGTGCCGGTGAAGCGCTTGCGCAGGACGGGGTCCTGCGTCGCGACGCCGACCGGGCAGGTGTTCAGGTGGCACTTGCGCATCATGATGCAGCCGGCGGCGATCAGCGGCGCGGTGGCGAAGCCGAACTCATCGGCTCCCAGCAAGGCGCCGATGACGACGTCCCGGCCGGTGCGCAGGCCGCCGTCGACCTGGACCGCGATGCGGCTGCGCAACCCGTTCAGCACCAGGGTCTGCTGGGTTTCGGCGAGGCCGATCTCCCACGGACTGCCGGCATGGGTCAGCGAGGTCAGCGGGCTGGCGCCGGTGCCGCCTTCGAAGCCGGCGATGGTGACGTGGTCCGCACGGGCCTTTGACACGCCGGCGGCCACGGTGCCGACGCCAACTTCCGACACCAGCTTGACCGAAATGCGCGCCTGCGAATTGGCGTTCTTCAGGTCATGGATCAGCTGCGCCAGATCCTCGATCGAGTAGATGTCGTGGTGCGGCGGCGGCGAGATCAGGCCGACGCCGGGCGTGGAATGCCGGACCCGGGCGATGTTCTTGTCCACCTTGTGGCCGGGCAACTGTCCGCCTTCACCAGGCTTCGCGCCCTGCGCCATCTTGATCTGGATGTCGTCCGCGTTGACCAGATACTCCGTCGTGACGCCGAACCGGCCGGACGCGACCTGCTTGATGGCAGAGCGTTCGGAATCGCCGTTCGGCAGCTTCACGTAGCGGTCGGCTTCCTCGCCGCCCTCGCCGGTGTTGGATTTTCCGCCAATCCGGTTCATCGCGATCGCCAGCGTGGTGTGCGCCTCGCGGGAGATCGAGCCGAAGCTCATGGCGCCGGTGGCGAAGCGCTTGACGATGTCCTTGGCCGGTTCGACTTCGTCCAGCGGCACCGGTGTCGGGACGAACTTGAACTCCATCAGGCCGCGGATCGTCAGTAGCCGTTCGCTCTGATCGTTGATCATGCGGGTGAAGGCGTGGAACTCGGACGGCAGGTTGCCGCGAACGGCGTGCTGCAGCTTGCCGATCGATTCCGGCGTCCAGGCATGCGCCTCGCCGCGCAGGCGGAAGGCGTAGTCGCCGCCGACATCCAGCATGTCGCGATAGATCGGGTTGTTGCCGTAGCCCGCTCGGTGGCGCGCGACGGCTTCCTGGGCAACCTCGGCGAAACCGACGCCCTCGATCGTGGTGGCGGTGCCGGTGAAGCACTTGTCGACGAATGCCTGGGTCAGCCCGACCGCATCGAAGATCTGCGCGCCGCAATAGGACTGGTAGGTGGAAATGCCCATCTTGGACATCACCTTCATGATCCCCTTGCCGACCGCCTTGAGGTAGTTCTTCTTCACCTCGGCGCCGGTTGTCTTCAGCTTCGACTGGACGCGGATCTGCTCCAGCGTCTCGAACGCGAGGTAGGGATTGATCGCCTCGGCGCCGTAGCCGGCCAATACGCAGAAATGGTGCACTTCGCGGGCTTCGCCGGTTTCGACGACGATGCCGGTGCTCATGCGCAACCCCTGGCGGATCAGGTGGTTGTGGACCGCGGCGGTGGCGAGCAGCGAGGGGACGGGGATGCGGTTCTCACCCACTTCGCGGTCCGACAGGATCAGGATGGTGTAGTCGGCCAGCACCGCCTCGGTCGCTTCCTGGCAGATCCGGGCGATGGCCTTTTCCATCCCCGCGGCGCCCTCGGCGGCGGGCCATGTGATGTCGATCGTCCGGGTGCGGAAGGCGCCGCCGGCGATGTTGTCGATGTCGCGGATCTTCTCCAGGTCCGTGTTGGTCAGGATCGGCTGCGCCACTTCCAGCCGCAGGTAGTTGCCGGCGTGGTGCCCCAGCAGGTTCGGCCGCGGACCGATGATGGACACCAGCGACATCACCAGTTCCTCGCGGATCGGGTCGATCGGCGGGTTGGTGACCTGGGCGAAATTCTGCTTGAAGTAGTTGAACAGCAGCTTGGGCTTGTCGGACAGCACCGCCAGCGGCGTGTCGGTGCCCATTGACCCGACAGGGTCGTCGCCCTGCGCCGCCATCGGCTCCAGGAAGAATTGGATGTCCTCCTGCGTGTAGCCGAAGGCCTGCTGGTGATGCAGCAGCGTCTCGGTGTCGTTCGGGCTGCTCACCGGCGGCGGTTCATCGCTTTCGGCCAGTTCTTCCAGCTTATACTGGGTCTGCTTCAGCCACTCGGCATAAGGATGTTCGCGCGCCAGCTTCTGCTTGATCTCGGCGTCATCGATGATGCGGCCTTCTTCCAGGTCGATCAGCAGCATCTTGCCGGGTTGCAGGCGCCACTTGCGGACGATCTTTTCCTCCGGCACCGGCAGCACGCCGGATTCCGAGGCCATGATGACGTAGTCGTCGTCGGTGATGACGTAGCGCGCCGGGCGCAGCCCGTTGCGATCCAGCGTGGCGCCGATCTGGCGGCCGTCGGTGAAGGCGATGGCGGCCGGCCCGTCCCACGGCTCCATCAGTGCCGCGTAGTATTCGTAGAACGCCTTGCGCTCCGGATCCATCAGCGGGTCCTGCGCCCAGGCTTCCGGGATTAGCATCATCATCGCATGCGACAGCGAGTAGCCGCCGGCGACGAGGATCTCGAGTGCGTTGTCGATGCAG